>NZ_CP102278.1:1945000-2017500 GCF_025149915.1 Coprococcus eutactus | reverse complement strand
TTAAGTGAGAATCTTAAAGGCCGAATATCTAAGGTTTCCAGGGTAAAGCTGATCTTCCCTGGGTAAGTCGGGGCCTAAGGCGAGGACGAAAGTCGTAGTCGATGGATAACAGGTTGAAATTCCTGTACTGCTTATGAACAGAACTGTGGGGACGCAGAAGGAGAGCACGAGCCGGAAATGGAAAAGCCGGTACAAGCGTATAGCAGTCACATAGGAAAATCCGTGTGAGAAATGTAAAGCGCGATGTGGATCGAACATTAGTAGAGAAGCGTGTGAGCCAGCTGCCAAGAAAAGCCGCTATTGTTTCATGAGTACCCGTACCGTAAACCGACACAGGTGGATGAGGAGAGAATCCTAAGGCCGGCGGGAGAAGTGTTGTTAAGGAACTCGGCAAAATGACTCCGTAACTTCGGGAGAAGGAGTGCCATAGAAATATGGCCGCAGAGAAATGGCCCAAGCAACTGTTTAGCAAAAACACAGGTCTATGCAAAACCGAAAGGTGAGGTATATGGGCTGACGCCTGCCCGGTGCTGGAAGGTTAAGAGGAGAGGTTAGAGCAATCGAAGCTTTGAATTTAAGCCCCAGTAAACGGCGGCCGTAACTATAACGGTCCTAAGGTAGCGAAATTCCTTGTCGGGTAAGTTCCGACCCGCACGAAAGGCGTAATGATTTGGGCACTGTCTCAACAACACACCCGGTGAAATTGAAATACCAGTGAAGATGCTGGTTACCTGCGCCAGGACGGAAAGACCCCATGGAGCTTTACTCCAGTTTGATACTGGGATTCGGTACTGTCTGTACAGGATAGGTGGGAGGCTAGGAAATGGTGACGCCAGTTGCCATGGAGCCAACCTTGGGATACCACCCTTACAGTACTGGGTTTCTAACCTGCAGCCGTGACCCGGCTGGGGGACAATGTCTGACGGGGAGTTTGACTGGGGCGGTCGCCTCCGAAAGAGTATCGGAGGCGCTCAAAGGTTCCCTCAGAACGGTTGGAAACCGTTCGAAGAGTGCAAAGGCAGAAGGGAGCTTGACTGCGACACCGACGGGTGGAGCAGATACGAAAGTAGGACTTAGTGATCCGGTGGTATAAAGTGGGATTGCCATCGCTCAACGGATAAAAGCTACCCTGGGGATAACAGGCTTATCACTCCCAAGAGTTCACATCGACGGAGTGGTTTGGCACCTCGATGTCGGCTCATCGCATCCTGGAGCTGTAGCAGGTTCCAAGGGTTGGGCTGTTCGCCCATTAAAGCGGTACGCGAGCTGGGTTCAGAACGTCGTGAGACAGTTCGGTCCCTATCCGGCGTGGGCGTAGGATATTTGAGAGGAGCTGTCCTTAGTACGAGAGGACCGGGATGGACAAACCTCTGGTGTATCTGTTGTTTTACCAAAGGCATGGCAGAGTAGCCAAGTTTGGCAGGGATAAACGCTGAAGGCATCTAAGCGTGAAGCCCCCCTCAAGATAAGATATCCCATCTTCGGAGTAAGACCCCTTGAAGACTACAAGGTTGATAGGCTTTGAGTGTAAGTGCGGTAACGCACTGAGCTGAGAAGTACTAATAGGTCGAGGACTTATCCTTAGAGGTTTCTAAGAGATAAGCTTTGGAGATACGCAAAAAAGCGGAAGAAAAAAGTTTACTTAGAAATGGACAAATAGATAGACAAGTCTTAATAACTTTCTGTGTGAAATTCTGAAGGTACAAAAGTAAAGAGTACCAGGAAAATTTAACGCTGCAACAGGTGTTAAATTTTTTCTGTATATAGGGGATTGGTCAAATGGTATGATAGGGGTCTCCAAAACCTTTGGTGGGAGTTCGATTCTCTCATCCCCTGCTGATAAGAAACGTCAGAAACCTTGGATTTACAAGGCTTCTGGCGTTTTTATTTATATAAGAAAAGTTGACTTAGCCGTACGGCTTATTGTATAATCAGAACTATACAAAATTAGCCGTACGGCTTATTTGCAAAGCGTATATATATAATTTAGCCGTACGACCATATGATGCGTATGAAGTTATGTGTTGATAATTTGATATAGAAAGACGAGGAATATGTATGAAAATAATAGATTCAAAATCTTTGGGTGAGGCAATCAGAATAAGAAGAAAAGAACTGAAATATACTCAGGCTTATATAGCAGAATTTACAGGATTTAGTGTAAGTTTTATTTCGGATTTGGAAAGAGGTAAGGCTACAGCAGAAATCGGAAAGGCAATTACAATTATCAATTTACTGGGAATGGATATTCTCGTAGAAAAGAGAGGTTAGAATATGAGAAATTTGGGGGTTTGGATAGAGATTGGTGGCTTGCAGACATATGTAGGTCGTATAATTGGAGAAAAAGAAGAAGATGCTAGATTCTCATATGCAGAAGAGTATTTATCTGGTAACATAGCCAGACCGATATCAATACATTTGCCATTATCTGAAAACGCATTTTCCGTTGATGATACAAGGAATTTTTTTGAAGGTTTGTTACCTGAAGGATTTACCAGAAGATGTGTGGCTGGGTTATTGCATACAGACGCAAATAATTATCTGTCATTATTAGCCGGGTTAGGTAATGAGTGTCTGGGAGCAATAAAAATTACAGATGAGAATAACGAAGTAGTAAATGCAGATTATCAGAAATTGACAATTGATGAGGTTAGTCAGTTGGCAAGAGAAGGAGCAATGGAGACTGCGGAGTTAGTCACAAAGTCACATTTGTCACTTACAGGAGCATCTGGAAAGGTTGGGTTATATTATGATGAAAATAATAAAGATTGGTATTTACCCAAAGGGTCAGCGCCAAGTACATATATAGTAAAGCAGAGTCATGTAAGGCTTGACGGAATAGTTACAAATGAGCAGTTGTGTATGATGACGGCAGGAAATATGGGAATAGAGATTCCTGAAAGTTTTATAGTCAATGTCGGAGATGGCAGAGATGAGGAAGTTTTGCTAGCAACTAAAAGATATGATCGTGCAATAAAGGACGGATTAAAAAAAATCAATGGGTTAAGTGTTCCGTACAGGTTACATCAGGAAGATTTCTCTCAAGCGATGGGAATTTCGGCGCATAACAAATATGAGAGTGATAATGCCGGATATTTAAAAATGATGTTTGAGATCATAAGACAGAAATCGTTCAACCCGATAGCAGATCAATTGAAAATGTGGGATATATGTATATTCAATTACCTAATAGGCAATACAGATAATCATATCAAAAATGTTTCATTGCTTTATGATGAAGAGTTGAAAACAGTATGCTTGGCACCGGCATATGACATATTGAGTACGGTAATATATACAAGCAGTACCAGAGATATGGCATTTAGTATTGGGAATGAGTATGATATTAAAAAGATCACCAGAGATTCATTTAGAAGAGAAGCGGCTAACATTGGACTAGGAGAGCAAATGGCTATGAAGCGGTTTGATTATTTGGCAAATGCTTTTCCGGATGCGCTGAATAAAGCATGTGATGAATTACTGGGCAAGGGATTTAACAAGGCGATTGATATTTATGAGAGAATTAGGGACAAGAGGAGAGAGTTTATTTCATGAGAAATATAAGGTCGATGTCTAATTTAAGGGGTTGATAGATATGAAAATGGACAGTATCTATGATGGAAAGGCATTTGACTGGGGGCGTATTTCTAAGTATTGTGCGAAGTACAGGGATATATATCCAGAAGAATTCTATCAGTATATATTAATGCTTGGAATATACAAGAAGGGACAGAACGTTTTAGAAAAATACGACAAAAACATAATAAGGATTTTGTTATGGGTTATGCGTTTAACCTTTGTAAAAATCAGATTTTGATTGTACCATGTAATTACAAATTCAGGTAAAGAGGGTATGGATATGATACATAACAGGGTTAGGATTGTGGATGTCGCAGATGCACTAGGACTTAGTACCGCAACTGTCTCAAAAGTGATTTATGGAAATACAGAAAAGATTTCAGATGAAACAGTAAAACGTGTTCAGCAGGAGCTTGAAAGGACAGGATATATCCCGAATATGGCAGGCATTCTGCTTGCGAGAAACAACTCAAGAATCATTGGAGTGGTGGTGAATGACCATGTGAAGTATGAAGGGAGGGTTTTAGAAGATGGATTCGTGATGGCATCACTGGTGAATGGATTATAATACCAGGCAATACAAAAAAGTATCATAAAGCGACTCCCTGGAGTGAAAAACAAGAGAAAATAATCAATTCTATTTTGAAGGAACTAGGACTGGAAAAAATGTATGCCTTAGACTGGAATCATGATTGTTTTGAATTCTCACCAATGGAAGATATTTCTATGAATTATAACTATTATGATCCTGATAGACAATGTCAAGTGTATTTTCCAACATATTATCCAGATGGAGATTATTATTTTTTCATTGATAGCACATGGAATTGTGGAATCTTCGGTCATCCCTGGCGAAATGAAATTATAGTAATGGGAAAAGAACTGATTAAAAGGTTTGAAAAAAACAAGGAAATACTAGAACTTTAAAGATATGGAATTAAGACTATTACGCTATTTTCTGACAGTAGCAAAAGAACAGAGCTTTACAAAAGCAGCAGAACAATTGCATATTACCCAGCCAACGCTTTCAAGACAAATGGCGGCATTTGAAGAGGAGCTTGGAGTAACATTATTTATTCGTATGGGGAAGAGAAGTTCACTCACTGATGAGGGAATTCTATTAAAAAGGCGAGCCCTGGAGATTCTTAATCTTGAGGAAATAACACTAGAGGAACTTAAAGGGAAAGAAACGGTAGTAGAGGGCACTATAACCATTGGATGCGGTGAATTTGCGGCAATGGAGACATTGGCGAAGATATGTAAAACGTACAAAGAAAAATATCCGCTGGTTCAGATTGCATTGCATACTGCAACAGCAGATGCAGTGTATGAGATGATGAGCAAAGGACTTGTAGACATTGCATTGTTCTTGGAGCCAGTGGACACCGAAGGTTTGGATTATATCCGGATTACGGATTGTGATCACTGGTGTGTTGGAATGCGGCCAGATGATCCGCTGGCCAAAAAAGAGTTTATAAAAAAGGAAGATCTCATAGGAAAACCATTGATCCTGCCCGAAAGAGGAAATGTTCAAAGTGAACTCGCCAATTGGTTTGGAAAAGACTTTTCGAAACTGCAGATTGCTTTTACGAGTAATCTTGGAACCAATGCCGGAGTCATGGCAGCAAATGGATTGGGGTATCCGATATCGATCGAAGGTGCTGCAAAGTATTGGAGAGATGACATTCTTGTACAACGAAAAATTTTTCCTGAAATTACGACAAGTACCGTGATTGCCTGGAGACGAAACATTCCATATTCCCTGGCGGTCAGTAAGATGATAGAAGAAATAAATGCTTTTCAGGCATAGGAGAGAATTTAATTGACAAGACTCTTGAATTTGTATCCAGGTGGTAGGGGATGAAATACCAGTTATTGACAAAAAGTTATAAATGATATAGTATAGCAACAATTAAAAAGAGCTTGTCTCGGCATGTAAGAAGACTATAGATTTTGCTGTTTCTGAACATAACAGTTTTATCTATAGTCTTTTTATTTGGCAACAGGAGGTTGTATGAGTAAAAGAGAGTGGATAAAGAAGATAGCTGTTATAATAATTGGTTCAGTCATTGCCGCATATGGTATAACCCTGGCATTGTATGCCGGATTTGGCGGTGCGACTTTGGCGGTATTATGGCAGGGAATATCTGGAACGTTTCATGTGAGTATCGGGGCAGCGTCGTTCATAGTTGCGGTGGTAATGATACTTTTTGTTCTCGTATATGACAGGTCACAGATACATATAGGAACTATACTTTACCAGATTGTTTACAGTCTGTGTGTTGATCTGTTTGCACAAATGCATGTCTACAGCAAATACATATGGCTCAATATGTTGATCATGCTCGTCGGAATCGTGCTGTTTGCGGTGGGAACAGGACTTTATGCGGCGGCGGACCTTGGGCGTGGTTCATACGAGGCTGTGACATTTGCGCTTGCAGAGAAGAATCACTGGCAGGTGAAGGTAGTCAGGATGATACTTGATGCTGCCATGGTTGTGATAGGTGTGATCCTTGGGGGAAAGTTTGGTGTGTGTACGGTTGTTACTGTGATTGTATCGGGGCCGATAATTCAGTTTACTGTTGGGAGAGCAAAGAGAATCATAAAACTATAAATTCTCTTTCCTATATTTATTCGGCGTAATCCCATAGTGCCTGTGAAACAACTCACAGAAATAGCTCGTACCGGAAAATCCACAGGCGTATGCCACTCATGCCAGTGGCTGACACCTCTGTAGTCGGGATAGAGGGATAGCTGTTCCATCATTATGTAGGCTGGAAATTGCAGAAGCTAAACTTCATGGAACGCTCGGATTTCAACGGCATATCAGAGGTTGTAAAGGAGTTGTTTGGCAAGTCTGATTGAGCTTGTGTTAACCCACCATTTTACTGCGATTACGGTTCACATATAGAAGTGGGCAAGAACTTCTTTGCAAATTATAACTGTACAATCCTTGATGTTGCAAAGGTGGCCATAGGTGACAATTGTTTCATGGCGCCAAATGTAGAGATATACACAGCGGGTCATCCGATATATCCAGATGGAATCCCAGAAGATGTTTTTGGAATAAAATAAATAACGAAAAAAGATTCAAATTGATGATATAGGATATAGAGTGATCGGATTATCACACGGAGTTAAACCACCATTTGTATCGCTAGAAATAGAAAAGACAGAGAAAAATCTAAAAGAAAAAATTTCTTACGATGGTTTGAAGCAAAAGTTAAATGGGGGTAGCCAAAAACATAGGAATTAAACCACTTTTGAGCGTATATGAGTGTATATAAAAACATAGTGATTTTAAATTACAGGTTCATTGAATTTCGCTGGGGGTCAGCGCATAATGAGAACAACGTGGACTGACACGATTCAATCCGAGGTTACATCGCTTGTGACCTATCCTGTTGCGAAAGATACAGGACGCTGGCAGGCAGCGAAAAACCTTGCTCCAATGCCGAACGTAAGGGTCGGTCTCGTTGTTCGGACAACAGAAAAATCAGTCACTAGAGGGTGGGAGTATTGCTGAGGCAATTCACCATCCTCTTAAATTTTGTGTAAATTGATCGTTGTACTGTCATTTGCAGGGGCGGTCCATATGATTATGAAGAAGTAGGGATTATTTGAATATTATACGAGGACTATAAAGTGTGATTTATGCCGCACACCCTGCAGACCTCATGAACCCAGCGGTCGGCGTCAAGCAGCAGTTCTTCGTGCTGCAGATCAAATTCACAGATATCCGGATCGGCGAAACACTTCCTGTAACGCTCAAGATATTTCTCACCCATTTTCTTGGCGTAGAATACGTGGATAGTCGTTCCG
This sequence comes from Coprococcus eutactus, assembly GCF_025149915.1. Classification (NCBI taxonomy): domain Bacteria; kingdom Bacillati; phylum Bacillota; class Clostridia; order Lachnospirales; family Lachnospiraceae; genus Coprococcus; species Coprococcus eutactus. The sequence continues at coordinate 2,010,099 of NZ_CP102278.1, read as the reverse complement.
GGTACGTTTATGTGTTCTCCAACGCTTGTGTACAGGTCGGTGCAGAACTGATTCTTCATGGACTCCTTGGATATGAATGAAAAGTCTATTCCACTTCCTTTGCCCATGATCTCCATGAATTTCTTCATATATTCAGAACTGTCATTTCCTTCGTTCATTTTCTTCTCAAATACTTTTTTCAGAATACCGCTTTCCTTGCCGGTGATAAAAGGATAGAACATAGGCATCATGATGGCTGTCTCAAGCTTTGCCAGCCACTTTGGCGCCTGATCCATGTCGCTTGAACCTATGATTCCATGATCTATATGTATATTCTGACGCCCGATCAGGAGAGAGACAAATGAACCTCCGAGGGAACAGCCGTATGCTGCAAACAGCTTTCCGTCAAGTTTATCTTTGATGTAGTTCTCAACCTTCAGAACTTCGTCAAGCTCTGAAATAAATGTAGAATTCTCCGTATCGTCAAATCCACTGTAGCTGACAACCAGAGTATGAAAGTGCTCCTGAAGCCCATCAAGAACGTGTCCAAAGTTGGTTTTCCAATAGCAGCAGGTGCCAGGAAAGAGCATGATGCTCGGTTTATTTTTATCCCCGAATTCGTAAACTTTCATAAAAATATTCTCCTAATTGTTTGATAATATGCTAAAATTAAAAAAGTTAGATACGTCTAACCAATACAGATACTAGCACTGGCGAAAGCGACTGTCAATGTAAGTTCCTAATTGTCCCATATCTCCGGAATCAATGCCCTTGTCTTGACTTCAATTAAAACATAACGGTGTTTTTGTATGTTGTAGAACAGCATATTAATAAATTTTTTAGCATCTCCGACAAAAAAGGGGATTCTTTGCTGACAAAAGCAAATTCACGATCTAATTCAAGAAGATTTTTGGCATCATGGTGCATGCCGTGCCGAATGGTTCGACCTGTATTAGAGGAAATATCAAAAGAACGTCAGGATATTAAAGTCGTGAAAATCAATGTAGATGAAGAACCGGAATTAGCAAGTCGGTTTCAGATAATGAGTATCCCCACATTGTTTGTTATCAAGGATGGAAAAATCAAAAATCATTCAGTAGGAACAAAATCAAAAGACGAAATACTTGCTATGATATGAATAATAAGGAGAAGCACATGAGTACACGAGTGAAAGAAGCAGAAGAGAGAAAAAAGAATGGTTATAACTGTACACAGGCTGTTGCGTGCGCCTATTGTGACCTGACTGGAATAGATGAGGAAAAGGCTGGAATTATTACTATTTTCTTGACAATAAAATAAAAACAGAATATAATCTTTATTGAGAACTAATCCCAATAATGAGCGGCGACAAGCAGGAAAAATGCCATTCAAAAAAATCTTGATATATTGGTAGAGGAAGGTGCATCAAGAAAGGTTGAAGTTCCCGATGGACCGAACCGGTTTGATTTCACATTGAGAAATCACTACCATGTCAGGTGTGTAAAGTGCAGTGAGATTTTTGATGCGGATATGGATGAAATTACCGAATTTGCTGGAAAAAATTCGTAACATTCATGGAATTGAATTTTTGGATTATGATATTTCATTTAAAGGAATTTGCCCGAAATGCAGGGAGAAAAATAGTAAAGAAAACGGAGGTAAAAGAGATGGCAGTAAACAAATATGCAGGAACACAGACAGAGAAGAATTTACAGGAGGCATTTGCAGGAGAGTCTCAGGCGAGAAATAAGTATACCTATTTTGCTTCTGTAGCGAAAAAGGAAGGCTATGAGCAGATGTCTGCATTATTTTTAAAGACCGCAGATAATGAGAAAGAACATGCAAAGATGTGGTTCAAGGAATTAGCAGGAATTGGTGATACAAAGAAAAATCTGGCGGCAGCTGCAGAAGGCGAGAATTATGAGTGGACAGATATGTATGAAGGCTTTGCGAAAACAGCCGAAGAAGAAGGTTTCCCTGAGCTTGCAGCAAAATTCAGAGCAGTAGGAGAAATTGAGAAGCATCATGAGGAGAGATATCGTGCACTTCTTAAGAATATTGAAACTGCACAGGTATTTGAAAAGAGTGAAGTTAAGGTATGGGAATGCCGTAACTGCGGACATATCGTGGTAGGAACAAAGGCTCCTGAGGTATGTCCGGTATGTAATCATCCACAGAGCTATTTTGAAGTACATGAAGAGAATTATTAAGGAGATGAGATTATTACGAAAAAGCAAGTGATTAATTCAAAAAAAGCAGTAATGATAGGCTGTGGTTTTGTCGGTTCTGCGTCAGTCTTTGCTTTAATGCAGAGTGGCTTGTTTACAGAGATTGTCCTTATCGATGCAGATAAGAACAAGGCAGAAGGAGAAGCGATGGATATCAGTCATGGTATTCCATTTGCGAGTCCGATGAAAATATATGCCGGAGATTATGATGATGTGGCTGATGCTGCAATTGTTGTCATATCTGCCGGAGCGGGACAGAAACCGGGAGAGACAAGGCTTGATCTCGTAAATAAAAATGTAGCAATATTTAAGTCAATCATTCCTGAAATAGCAAAGAGAAATTTTGCAGGTATCATGCTTGTAGTTGCGAATCCGGTAGATATCCTGACTCAGGTAGCCATAAAGTTATCAGGACTTCCAGAAAACAGGGTTATTGGATCGGGTACTGTGTTAGATAGTGCCAGATTAAGATATAAGCTTGGTGAGCATTTATCTGTGGACAGCAGGAGTGTTCATGCATTTATAGTAGGTGAGCATGGAGACAGCGAAGTTGTAGCATGGTCATCAGCCAATGTATCTGGTGTTCCATTAAGTGAAATGTGTGAAATGCGTGGACATTACAAGCACAAGGAAAACACGGCAGAAATAGCTACAGCAGTCAAGAACAGTGCTTATGAGATTATAAACAAAAAGCACGCTACATATTATGGAATTGCAATGTCTGTAAAAAGAATCTGCGAAGTGATTATGAGAGATGAAAAATCAATACTTCCTGTATCACACATGATTCATGGAGTATATGATATTGACGGAGTATCGTTAAGTATGCCAGCTATTGTAGGTGCAGATGGTATTGAGTCTGATATACCTATTAATTTAAGTGGCGAGGAAGCGTTAAAGCTTAAGGAATCTGCAGATTCATTGAAAAAGATTATGGAGACAATTGAATTATAAATTTTACACATGGAAGGAGAAAAAGGCATGGAAGTAAAGTATTATATATGTAAGCATTGTGGAAACATTGTTGAAAAGGTAAAGGATAAGGGTGTACCTGTAATTTGTTGCGGAGAACCTATGCAGGAATTAAAAGCCGGAGTGACAGATGCTGCTGTCGAGAAGCATGTACCTGTATATACTATAGAAGGCAGTCATGTTCATGTCGTGGTCGGAGAGACAAAACATCCAATGCTTGAAGAGCATTTCATTGAGTGGATTACATTAAATACAAACCAGGGAATATACAGAAAACAGTTAAATCCAGGGCAGGAGCCGGTAGCAGATTTTTGCCTTTGCGATGGTGAACAGGTAGAAGAAGTATATGCATATTGTAACCTGCATGGATTATGGAAATGCTAAAATATCAGTAAGCTATCAAATTTATTAGTAACTCATAAATTTGCTGATATCTTACCAGATGGGAGCAGATATAATATCATGGGTGCATCAAAAACAAAGGAGATGTGCTTATGCTTACAGAATCAGTGATAAAATTATTAAAAAATGAAATGTGGGATCTTGCCACATGCTCAGATGGTTAGCCGAATGTTGTGCCTGTTGCATTCAAGGATGTGACAGAGTATGGCAAGCTTGTGGTTGGTGATGTGTTCCTTGAGACAACTCTTGTGGAGACTATAATAGGGCTACGTCGTACAGATTCGTGAAAATCCTTGAATTTACGCACTTTTGCAGCTTTTTCAATTTCGGCAGAACCGATGTGAAAAGGCATAAAAAGCAGATAGTGGACAGAATTCATGTCGTTGTCGGCTATAGAGTCGACACGAGGGATACAATATTCTTTGATGAATAAAAGTGAATAAAATAGCCAATTTGGCAGGGATATTTAATTACAAAATATTGAATATCCCTGCCTTTTATTTTTCTATTCAAGGAGGTGTCAATATGTTAAAGATAAGGCTTCAAGGGACAAAAAATGACATACGTTGGTTTGTACGTTTACTTCAGAGAGATAAACGATTTGAAGTGAATAATGTTTCGACTTTTTTCGATAATGTTGGAACAGATAAATATAAACGTGTGTATGCAGAAGTATCAAGAAAGAAAAAGGATTCTGGTAAGAAACCAAGTAACGTTATGCAGGTAGAAGAAAAATGTCACTATGTAGGAAGTGGCATGGTGATTCGATAGGGAATGGAGGTACAACGGTATGTGTAAAGTAATAGCAATCGTGAATCAAAAAGGTGGCGTAGCAAAGACTACGACAACAGTGAACTTAGGTATAGGTTTGGTAAGAGAAGGCAAGAAGGTACTACTTATAGATGCGGATAGTCAGGGATCCCTTTCATCAAGCCTTGGCGTGGCAGAGCCTGATGAGCTTGATGTTACTCTCTCGACGATCATGTGTAAAATGATCAATGATGAAGATTATGGAAAGCGGGAAGGGATTATTGTACATGAGGAGGGAGTATCTTTTCTTCCATGCAATATCGAACTTTCCGGACTGGAAGTCACATTGGTAAATACCATGCGGAGAGAGTACATATTGAAAGAGTACATAACAAGTGTAAGAAATCTTTATGATTATATATTGATTGACTGCAATTCCAGTCTTGGCATGGTGACAATGAATGCCCTTACTGCAGCTGATTCAGTCATCATACCGATAGAAGCAGCGTACCTTTCCATAAAGGGTTTACAGCAGCTTATTACCACTCTTGGCAGGACTAAGAAATATTTGAACCCTAACCTTGGAATAGAGGGAATCGTTTTTACAAAGATGGTTGGACGTACCAATTACGCAAAGGAAATCAAGTCCATGGTGGAAGAAATCTATGGCAAAAATGTCCGTGTGTTTGGTGCGGTTATCCCACATTCTGTGAGAGCGGCAGAGACTTCCGCAGAGGGTGTGAGTATATTCAAGCATGACCCAAGAGGAAAAGTTGCGGCGGCGTATAAGAAGCTCGCAAAGGAGGTGCTTGCAGATGAATAAATCCAATAGTGCTTCCAAGATAAAGATGAAATCATTTGACGATCTGTTTGGTACAAACGAAAATCTGGAACAGGCAAATGCAAATGGTGGTGAAATCCGAGAAATACCTTTAGCAAGTCTGCATACATTCAGAAATCATCCGTTTCAGATTCATGAAGATAAGCTGGAGGAAATGGTAGAGAGTGTCAGACAGTATGGCGTGCTTGTTCCAGGGATTGCGAGAATGCGACCGCAGGGTGGTTATGAAATCATTGCCGGACACACAAGAAAGGCTGCCTGTGAACTTGCCGGTCTTGATACCATGCCGATGTTCATTCGCAATCTGAATGATGATGAAGCTACCATTGTCATGGTGGACAGTAACATTCAGAGAGAAGATATCTTTCCAAGCGAAAAGGCAAGGGCGTATAGTATGCGCTACTATGCCATGAAACATCAAGGCATTAAAGGAAACAAGGGTAGTAGCCTTGATATCATGAGTGAGGAAACCGGCGAGAATGCAAAGAAGATTCAGCGGTATATCAGACTTGCAAAATTGTCCGATGAACTGCTTGACTTTGTTGATCGGAAAAAGCTTGGCTTTATTCAGGGCGTTGATCTTTCGTATCTGAATGAAGAACAGCAGCAGTGGGTACTCGATATAATACTTGACAGGAATGTGTTCCCTAATATAGAGCAGTCGGCAAAATTAAAGGCGTTATGCCGGGAAAATATGCTTACGCAGGAAGAAGTGAGGAACATCATGCTTCCGGAACAGGTGTCGGTAAAGCCAAGAAAAGTAACATTCAAAGCAGACAGATTGGATGACTACTTTAATGATGAATACACAGAAGAGAAGATTACAGAGGTTATAATAAGTCTTTTAGATGAATGGAAGAAAAGAGGTGAGAAGGCATGACAAACATCGTAAATACTGGTAATGCGTCGGTGGATGCGCTGGCAGAAATGAACATCAGTGGAAATGTTACGCCGGTGAATTGGTATAAAACGATTTTACGTGAAAATGGCAAGCCATACCTTCTCGCTATCTGTGTGTTGTCGGAAATCGTGTATTGGTATCGTCCCGTGGAAGTACGGGACGAGCATAGCGGCATGACAATCGGTTACAGAAGAAAATTTCGAGAGGATTTGCTCCAGAAAACCTACAATGATTTTGCCGAGCAGTTTGGAGAATCACGGAGAAGTGTGAAGGCAGCGTTTGACAGACTAGAGGAAATAGGTGTGATCCGTCGTGAATTCCGTAACATAGAAACAAATAGCGGAATGGTTTTAAATAATGTCATGTATATTGATCTATGCGTTGATAAACTTTACACATGTACATATCTGGACATACCAGGAGATGACGAAGATGTAGAAAACACAGGGGAAGGAATACAAAAACAGGCTGAATACCAAGCAAATAAGCCTGTTACAAAATTTTGTACCACCTCCTACAAAACTTTGTATGACCCTCCTACAAAATTTTGTACCACCCCCTACAAAACTTTGTATGACCCTCCTGCAAAATTTTGTACCACCCTCCCACAAAATGATGTACCCCCTCATACAAAGTTTTGTAATACAAATACAGAGAATACTACAGAGAATACAGGGGAGATTACCTATCCTATCATTCCATCAGGCACAGGCGTGAAAACTGATACGATGGATAGGATGGATGAAGTGCGCTCATTTATCAAAGACAATATAGATTATGACGGATTGCTTCATTGCCATCCAACAGAGAAGATGGACATAAATGAATTGGTGGAGCTGATAGTAGAGACTATAGCGGTTAAACAGCCGGTAATCCGTATCAACAAATATGACTTTCCATATGATGTTGTTCGGAGCAGATTGGAGAAGATAGATTTTCATACGATGGAGTATGTGCTGGAATGTCTGCGCAACAATACCACAAAGGTTCGCAACATACGAAGTTATATGCTTACTACGCTTTACAATGCACCGGTAACTTGTTGTAATTACTATAAAGCAGAAGTAAACCATGACTTCTATGGTAAGTAACGATTCATAGCTGCTGGAAACAGCAGTTGACTATATATTTTTCACCTTCCCTTTTTTTTGAGGGGCAGGAGGGCACACCTGCCTCTCAAAAAAAAAGGGGATTGTTGCAAGCAAGATTCTTTGATATAATCAATGCAACAGTTTTACAAATTTGAATTTGGAGGGGAATAACATGAATAGATTTGGTGTAAAGCTAATTCTTTCAATCGTTTCTTTTTTGGCAGTCAATATCTGGCTTATAGGTAAGGGTGTAGCAAAGGGCGCTGCTGACTTTTTCATATCTGCAACGGTTGAGGAAACAATACTATTTATCATTTTACAGCTATTAGTTGTACTGATATATTTTATATATCCTCTTACGGTAAAAAAATATAAAATCATTTACTGGTCTGTATCTGAAGCCTTAGTCATTATTACAGTTCTCTTTTGGGGAATATTTATTGTCGGTCCGATTTGGTTAAAATAAGCAAATTTCAGTTTGTAGGGAACAACAGCTAAGACAATTTTATAATAAAACAGCGTTAGAGCATTTATGTGTAAAAAGCATGAATGCTCTTTTTTTGTGCATTTATGGACAAAGAACAGGAAAGCAGCTTTTGGACAAGTTGTCCAGAAGTTCAAATAAAAATGAAGGAGGACACCTGATGTATAGCAAAAATGGTATTCGATGGGTAAGACCACCCACACACGACAGGAAGCACAGAGAAAATAATATCGGGAGGACAGAACAATGGTCGATGAATTGACGCAGGAGTCGTTCCAGACAGGAAAGTCGATTGTGACTGTCAGCGTAGATCTGATTACTGCCATTGCGGATGCGTGTAAGCGGTCTGAACAGCAGAATCCGGGTATGAGTGAGGAACAGAAGGAGACATTGCTCGGCAAGGTTGTCGATAAGGTAATGTCGAATTATAAGGAAACTCATGGCTCATTAAAGGGATTTAACAGAGAGGGCAAGGATGTCACGCATATTGATGTGAATGATGAGCGAACAGCGGAACTTTTGGAGAAAGCCTGTAAGAAAAGTCATATTCCAATGGATATGAAAGAGGTAACGAGAGCAGATGGTTCTATCACGCACACTGCATTCTGTGAAGTGAAAAGCATAGATCAGGTGGCAGCATTACTGAAGATGGCTTCCGAACAGGTACTTGAGGAGCAGAAGGAAATGACTAAGACACTTGTGCTTTACGATGATAAGGGCAAGGAGGTTATGTCGGCTGACTTTGTAAATAATGGTGAGATAAATATGGACGATGTGGAAACACTGTCAAGATTCTCTACGAGATTTGAGATCAAGGATCACAAGAATGAAGTCCTGGAATCCGGAAGTATCACACCGAATGCAAAGGAGGAAATCAAGGAAGCGGCGAGAAAACATAATCCGAAAAAGGATAAGTCGCTTACAGAGCGAATTAAGGATAAGAAGGAGCAGTCACAGAAGAAACAGAAAGACAAGAACCGGCAACGTGAGAAAACGAAGAAAAAGAGCCGGGATACAAGTTTGTAGGTGGTGCTTATGGGGAATAAGAATATTGGCGGTGCCATACTTGATGACCTGAAGGCATTACCTAAGAAAATACTGAAACCATATTACAAGAATGGAAAGTTGAATGCGAATAAGATAGCGATTGATGGAATCCCGTTTGTAATCATATTTTATGTGATAAATAAGTATGTACAGGCGGCAATATCAGCCGATGGTGGCGATATGCTGGATAAGTGTGTCAAAGCATTTTCACTGATATTCCAGGTCAAACCGTATTTTGCACCTTCATTTAAGCTGACACCGCTTATCTGTGGTATCGGAGCAGGTGTGGCATTCAAGCTTTTCATGAACTCCAGAAAGAAGAATGCCAAGCAGTTCCGTCCAAGAGAGGAATATGGCTCTGCGAAGTGGGGGACGGATAAGGATTTTGAACCATATACAGACCCGGTTAAGTGGAACAACATTCCGCTGACTGCGACAGAATGGCTCAGAATGACGAGACCGGAACACCCAAAGTACGACAGAAACAAAAATATCTTGATTGTCGGAGGTTCCGGAGCAGGAAAAACAAGAGGATTTGTGAAACCGTCACTTATGCAGATGCAGTGTTCGTATGTAGTGACTGATCCCAAGGGAACTGTACTTGAAGAAGTGGGTACCATGCTTGCAAGAGGGGCATGGGAGCTTGACGACAAAGGGAACAAAGTACCGAAGGTCGGCAAGAACGGACAGACCTTAAAGACCAAATCCGGTAAGGTGATCTACAAGAGGACACCTTATAAGATAAAGGTATTCAATACAATCAACTTCGCAAAGTCCATGCACTATAACCCATTTGCATATATTCACACGGAGCAGGATGTGCTTAAATTCGTGAATACGCTGATTGCAAATACAAAGGGTGAGGGCGCACAGAGCGGAGAAGATTTCTGGGTGAAAGCCGAGAGGTTACTGTTCACAGCGTATGTGGCGTACATTGTGAAATACTGTAAGAAGAGTGAGAGAAATTTTGTCTCACTTTTAGCCATGATAGATGCGTCGGAGACAAGAGAAGAGGATGAGGACTTTGAGAATGCCATTGACCTTATGTTCAAAGACATAGAATTTGGTAATGATGAAGAGGGCATAGAAGCTGATCCGGATTCTTTTGCAGTACGACAGTATCATAAATATAAACTTGCGGCAGGTGTAATAAGATGAAAGAGACTTTTTAGTACCTTAACAGATTAAAGATTCTCTTTGAGCTTATTACTTTTGGCTCAAATACAGAGGAAAGGAGCAGAACATGAGTAGTGAGAAAATAATTGTATTATATGAACGATTAAGCCGAGAGGATGAGAACCTTGGGGAGTCGTACAGTATATCAAATCAAAAGAAGCTGCTGGAAGATTATTGCAGAGAAAAAGGGTGGACCAGGTTCAGGCACTTCACTGATGATGGTATATCCGGCACAACCTTTGTTGAGGTAAGATAACGATACCTTTTTTGCAGAGGGTGTTATCTTACCTCTTTTTGATGTATGTTAGATAGCATAACTCTTTACGTCGGCTCCTATCTGTCTGAAATAGGAGATACTTTCGGTAGGCTTGTCACCTGTATCAACTCTGCCGACAAAGCTATAAAAGATTTCGATTTTGCGGGTGTTCGTTTCCTTATCCAGTTCGTGAATAAGAATACGGTCAATAAATTCATGGACGTTTTCGTAGGTCAGTTCTTCAATCGCTGTGTATCTGCGTACCAGTGCGACAAACCTTTTTACGTCCGCGCTGCGCTCGGTGGCGTTGTCGATTTCCTGTGACAGCTCCGCAATCCTCCGGGTCAGCGTCTTTTTTTCTTCATCATAGCCGGAAGTCAGAAAAGCAAATTGTTCATCTGAAAGTTTCCCTAAAGCGTTGTCCTCGTAGAGCTTGCGGAATAAGATGTTCAGCTCGTTAATACGGTTCTGCGCCTTGTCAAGCTCTTTCCGCTGCTGTGTCAGCGTCTTTTGTACTGCCTTTGCGCTGCACTCGTTGGCTGTTTCGATAAACTCCTGTTCATGCTCTTTCACATAAGACGTTACTCGCTGCAAGTCTGCAAGGACAAGTTCTTTCAATACGCTTTTGCGGATATAATGCGTAGTGCAGAGCATATCATTTCTTGCCCGGTTGCGGTAGTTGCCGCAAGTGTAGGCGTGTTTCCGTTCAAGCGTCCCGGCTCCGCGTACTGCATACATTTTGTAGCCGCAGTCCCCGCAAAAGAGCAGCCCGGAAAACAGGTCAATTTCATCAACCTTTGTCGGGCGTTGCCGGGTGGCAATCCGCTTCTGTGCAAGTTCAAAGGTTTCTTCATCAATCAAAGGTTCGTGAGTGTTGGGGAAGAAATACCTTTTTTCCTCCGGGTTCTTTTTCGTCTTTTTCGACTTATAAGATACCTTGTAGGTTTTCCCGGTTATGGTATGCCCTAAATATTCTTTCCTTGTCAGAATGTCGTACAGCGTCTTATCCGGCCAGTTGTACCATGCGTTGAGCTGTGGGCGGGGGTGGCGTTTGCTCCCTGTCCTGCGGTAGCGCAGTTCCCCGACGGTCAGTATTTCATTGTCCCGCAGCCAGTTCTGGATTTCACACATACGGTCGCCCCGTACATACATTGCAAAAATCTGTTTTACGACGTGCGCCGTTTCCGGGTCGGGTATCAGATGATTGCGGTTATCCGGGTCGATAAGGTAGCCGTAAGGAGCTTCGCCGTTGACGCGCTCGCCTTTCTGCGCCTTTGCCTGTTTGACAGCCCGGATTTTCTTTGAGGTGTCGCGGGCGTAAAACTCGTTGAACCAGTTCCGCAGAGGGGTAAACTCGTTATCTTCCCTTGCTGTGTCTACACCGTCGTTAATGGCAATGTAGCGCACTTCATATTCGGGAAAGACAATCTCTATCAGCTCCCCGGTTTTCAGATAATTACGTCCCAGACGGGAAAGGTCTTTTGTTATGACGGTCGCCACGTTCCCGGCTTCAACCTCATGCAGCATGGCTTGAAGCCCCTCACGCTCAAAGCTCACGCCGGAAAATCCGTCGTCTACGAAAAAGCGCGTGTTGAAAAAGTGGTGTTCGTCAGCATACTTTTGTAAAATCAGTTTTTGGTTCTGTATGCTCTCGCTTTCCCCGGCTTGCATATCTTCCTGGCTCAATCTGCAATATAAAGCGGTAATCTTGTCTGTCTGTAACATTTTGTCCTCCTTTCCGACGACAGACAAGCATGGTATTTGTACTGTCTATATTATACCACATACCGCTGCCTGTGTCATGTATAAAATGTGAAGAAACGCCCTATTTCCGGGCGTTTGCGGGGTTCAGTTCCATGTCTTTGCGAATGAGTTTTTTTATCTTTTTATCCAGTGTGTCCGTTGCGCGTTCACTTGCGGACGAACATACAAGGTAAGTAACTTTTCCTATTTTATGCTCCGTTGTGGTAACGGGCGTTTGGTTTTGCGTCAAAGAAAATCCCCCTTTCTTTCGCAAACATATAATATAGTCTATGAATAGCAGCAAGTCCACTATTCAATAAAACAAAGGCTTTAATCGGACGGTTATTAGCATAACCTCATGGGAATTTCACCCCGGCATGGTTCTCATGCCGCCCTACCCATTGCCTGCGACGCTCTTAACGCTCGGACTGTGGCTGTAAGGAAGTATCATTGTATATTCTGCGTGTCGTCGCCCGCAAGCCGCTACACTTGCTTTCCGGCGCGGTGTTGGTCGCTCGGCTGTCCGGGCGGGGATAACCTCACCCGGATAGCGTCATGGCGCACCCGCCGTATGGCTCGGCGCAAAAGGAACGTATCCGATTTGCCCTATGCTGCGCCGCCGTTATCTTGCGCCGCTTTCTTTGTCAAGGTTCAGAATGGCTTTGCTGCCGCGTCAGCAGCGGAACGGAAAAGGGGGAGAGAGAAAGCGTCCCGCCGCCGCTGCGGTTTATTCCTCTGCCTTAAAGGTGAGGACAGCCATCATCAGTTTTGCTTGCAGCCGTTCCCGAATGTCGTGGTCTACGCCAAAATAGACGTTCCCGCGCTCGTCGTACAGCTTCCGCATGGAGAGGCGGGCTATGTAGCCGCTGAAATGCTGCAAGACAATCTTCATGGCGTCCGGGTCGCCCTTTGTCGCTGCCACAATGACAGGATAAGGAACAAGGGCATTTTCCGGGTAGCCGGGTTCGTTACCATTCGTCCCATTCATCAGCATTTTCCTCCAGATATTTTCTTAATTTCTCAAAAGAGCTTGTCCGCCTGTACTGTATCGTGCTTCTCGACGTGTTGAACAGCTCCGCAATCTCGGTATCGTTCATTCCCTCGAAGTAATACAGCAATATGGCTTTGCGCTTTTCTTCCGGCAAAGTACGGATTGCTTCAAGAAGCAGCTTTGGCGTGATTTTCTTCCCGGCTTTCTCAAAGACGGTTTCGGCGGCTTCACGTTTGAAATATTCATCAAACGTATGAAGCTGCCGCGCTTCGTCTAAGGTCATGTCGGAAAAGGTCACTTCCTTTGCCTTGTGTCTGCGAAGTTCTCTATGGGTGTCGCAAGCTTCATTGTGCAATACCGTATTACAAAACTTCTGAAAAGCACACTGTTTGTAAAACTCCCTGCTATTAGGTTCCACATTCTCACCTCCTTTCTCGTTGGAAAGTTGGTGGTGCTTCCCCCCTTTTCGCGGGGCAATACGGCGTTTTTCAAAAACGCCGAAGATTTTTTGAAATTTCTTCAAAAATTTTTTGAACGTACAAAATGCGCCCGTCCGAAAAGCCCGGACGGGCGCATAGGCATTGTAAGCAGTATCCAGATGATTAGACAGTTCATATATATAAGCGTAGTTTCCCCCGGTGGTGGGCGGGCTTTTTTTGATAAGTCAATAACTGTCGGATTTTGTCGATATGCTTTTTGCTTCATGGCGGCTACCTCCTTTAGCCGCCGATTTCAACAGTGATACCGCGTCATTTCATTAGAAGATAAAAAGAAACGGCGGCTTTGATTTTTCAAAGCTGCTGCGGAAATCAAAGAACGACAAGCAACAGTTCTGATTTTGCTCCAATATGGTTATTAGGGGCACAAATTAAAATCAAAAAAGAGCCGATAACAGCAGTATTTCAAACTGCATATTATCGGCTCTGCGTCTGTGCGTCTGGCTCTTTTAATTAAATTATTTCTGTTGTTTTTTGGCTTTATTATATGTATTAGCTAACTGTCCACAAGCTGCTTTAATCTCTCTACCATGAGAAACTCTCATGGTAACTTCAAGTCCTGTTTGCTCTAATTGATGTTTGAACGCAACCATTTCTTGTTTTTGTGGTGCTCTAATTTTTGAATTACTCGTCGGGTTGTATTGCAGCACGTTAATCATAACATTTTTGCCCTTAAACCATTTTGCAAGTTGCCTTATATCTGAGGAACGGTCATTTATACCTGGTAAAAGCAAATACGCAAATACCACTTTTCGATTATGCCTTTGAGAATAGGACAATGCTTGCTTAACAACATCTTCAATAGCGTACATGTGCATATGAGGAATGATACAGTTTCTCGCAGCCTGTGTTGCTGCATGTAAAGATATTGTCAACTGAATTTTTAGATGTTCTTCGCGCAATTTTTTTAATTGATTAACTGGACCAACTGTTGATACGGTAATGCCGTCGGTTGGAAAGTTAAGTCCATTTCTATCTCGAAGAATATGGATTGCTGCAATCAAGTTGTCGTAATTGAATAAAGGTTCTCCCATTCCCATAAAAACGATACGATTTACTTTTTGACGTATCAATACAACCTGCTGCACAATTTCAGACGGTGTTAGATTACGAACAAAACCATTGCGTCCGGACTCACAAAAAATACAGCCAACAGAACAACCAACTTGCGTACTTACGCAAACAGTCCCACCATCTCGCCGTTTAATAAAAACCGTTTCAATATACCTGTTATCTTTCAATTCATAAACATACTTTTCAGTATCGCTACTTTTATAGACTTTTTTTGTTGATATTGATAGATTTTCTTTGTGAAATGGCTGTTTATACAATTCCGTATATAAGGCTCTTGCTTTATCCTCTCCAATTACTTCCGACATTTCTTTGTAAGTAAATCCGTATGGGTCATTCAATATTTCCGTAGGTGTACTTTTAGGTAAGTGTTTCATTTAAATATCCTTCCTTTTCAAAATTAAAAAGTTTGTTTTTCAGAGTTTTTGATTATGATTTCTAGTTTTTCAACATCAACGATATGCGTTAATTTACATTTAGGGCAGAAAAGAGGAAAATTTCTTAATACCGTATTATAAAATACTTGAACCCTCGTCTTTCCGTTACAAATTGGACATTTTATCCAATATTTTTCAAGCATAATATTTCTCCTTTTGCGCAAAAAAATGCAGGTCAATTCTCAACATGAGCATTGACCTGCATTTATACATATAATACTACAACAAAATTAAGGCATAGTTTTTATACTATGTCTATACGTCGTTAGTTTTGTTGTATAGCATACGCAAAATAAGCATGACAAAAAAGCCCATATTGAAAATGGGAAAAATCTTTTTTGATTTCAATGCTTATCGAATACGCATGCTATGTAACATAAACATTCCCCCCCTTTTATATAATATTATATACAAAAGCAGCTTGTTGTCAACATATATATATATGAATTATTTTGGCTAACTGATAGAACTACGTAGACATATCCAAGAAGAAAGGGGAACAGTAAAATGTAATAGGGTGAATAACTATGGCAAAAAGACCAGTACCACGATACGACTTTAAGGCTTTTGGGGCAGCGATAAAGGCAGCGCGTGAGGGATGCAAGGAGAGCCGCAAGAAAGTAGGCGACGAAATGTTTATCTCGCCGCGCTACCTTGCGAACATTGAGAACAAGGGGCAGCACCCAAGTTTACAGATATTCTTTGAGCTGATACAGCGTTACCATATATCCGTAGACCAATTCCTTTTAGAAACGCCGCCGGAGAAGAACACGCAGCGGCGGCAGCTTGACGCGCTTCTTGACGGTATGAGCGATACAGGCATACGGATTGTAACCGCAACGGCAAAGGAGATTTCCGAAGTCGAAAAAGAGGGCGAATAGGAATGTCCGACTTAAAACTGAACAGGATTTAGAAAGCGTTGTAATCTTTTTTGAGGTTGCAGCGTTTTTCTTTTGCGTAAGTTTGGCAAAATCGCTTTTTCTCCGTAGTAGGTGATAAGAGCCTAAAGGATAAAAACATTCGTAGCAAGCATAGGAAGCGGGTACCACTTCCGTATTTTCGCCCTCCCGCGCTGCGGCGCGTCGGTTGAAAATTGCTTGTTGGGAAGTGTCCCAAACCCTCGGAACGGAAAGGAAAGGAGCGAACACATGGACGGACGCAAAAGGACAGTGCAAATCAAATTCAGAGTGACGGAAGCGGAACGGGATTTAATACTGGAAAAAATGAAGCTCGTACCCACCCGGAACATGGCGGCGTATCTGCGGAAGATTGCCATTGACGGGTATATCATTCAGATAGACCACGCCGATATAAAGGCTATGACCGCAGAGATACAGAAAATCGGTGTCAACGTCAACCAGATAGCACGCCGCGTAAACGCGACGGGGAACGCATACCAAGAGGACATAGAGGAAATAAAGGGGGTGCTTGCGGAGATATGGCGGTTACAAAGATTAAGCCTATTAAAAGCACTCTAAGCAAAGCCCTTGACTATATCGAAAACCCGGACAAGACGGACGGGAAAATGCTTGTGTCCTCTTTCGGTTGCTCCTATGAAACGGCAGATATTGAGTTTGAATATACCCTGTCGCAAGCACTCCAAAAGGGGAACAATTTAGCCTTTCATCTGATACAGTCCTTTGAGCCGGGGGAAGTCGATTATCAGAAAGCCCATGAAATCGGAAAGCAGCTTGCCGACGCGGTAACAAAGGGGCAGCATGAGTATGTACTCACGACGCACATTGACAAAGGACACGTCCATAACCATATCATTTTTTGCGCGGTGAACTTTGTAGACCACCATAAATACAATTCCAACAAAAGGAGCTATTACGGCATACGGAACATGAGCGACAAGCTGTGCCGGGAAAATGGCTTGTCCGTTGTCGTCCCCGGCAAGGGCAGCAAGGGAAAGAGCTATGCGGAGTACCAGGCAGAAAAGACGGGTACAAGTTGGAAAGGCAAGCTGAAAACCACTGTTGACGCGCTTATCCCCCAAGTTTCCAGTTTTGAGGAATTGCTAACGCGGTTACAGGCGGCGGGCTATGAGATAAAGCCGGGGAAATATGTATCATGCCGCGCCCCCGGACAGGAACGCTTCACCCGCCTTAAAACCCTCGGCGCAGACTATACAGAGGAAGCCGTAAGGGAACGGATAGCGGGCAGACGGACAAAGGTGGCGAAAGCTCCCAGAGAGCAGCGCGGCGTGTCGCTGCTTATCGACATTGAGAACAGTATCAAGGCAGCGCAGAGTAAGGGCTATGAACAGTGGGCGAAAATCCACAATCTGAAACAGGCAGCTAAAACAATGAATTTCTTGACGGAACATAAGATTGAGCAGTACGCGGATTTAGTCAGCCGGATTGAGGAAATGGCAGCGGAAAGCGGACAGGCGGCAGACGCATTGAAGAACGCCGAAAAGCGGCTTGCGGAAATGGCGGTGCTTATCAAGAATGTTTCCACCTATCAAAAGACAAAGCCTGTCTATGACGCATACCGCAAGGCAAGGAACAGGGAGAAGTACCGCGCCGGACAGGAACAGGCAATTATCCTCCATGAAGCCGCCGTAAGGTCACTGAAAGCGGCGGGCATTGCGAAGCTCCCGAACCTCGCCGCGCTGCAATCGGAGTATGAAGCCCTCCAAGCGCAGAAAGAAGCCCTTTACGCCGACTATGGAAAATTGAAAAAGAAAGTCCGGGAATATGATATTATCAAGCAGAACATTGACAGCATTTTACAGGCAGACAGACAGCCGGAACGGGAAAAGGAAACAGAACGCGGATAAGGATAGCAAAATCCCCGCCGCTGTGCTATGATAGGGCTATCAAAAAGCAGAGGAGCGTTGAGCATGGAAAACCAGAAAATGCCGGAATATGAAACCATACGCGCCGCCGTTGCCGGGGAGAAATGGGCGGTGGAGAAAGTCGTGGATTGCTACAAGGACGAAATCGACAGGCTATCGACGGTAGCGGTCAGACAGCCAGACGGAAGCACGAAACAGGAAATCAACGAAGATATGCGCCAGTCTATCACAAAGAAGCTGATAGAAGCCCTCCCGCAGTTCCCGCTTGAAGAAATGGAAAAGGGAAATGTCAGATAGGCAAAAAAAGAACAGGGCGCGGAAGCCAGTATATGACTTCCGCGCCCTGTCTTTTTATGGGTGCTGTTTTCGTGAATGTTACGCAGTAGAACGCCATTTTCGGGGGTAAAGGTATAAAGTATCGCCTATCCGATTTTCACGCCCGGAAAGCCCTGTAAATCAAGGGATTTTCCGCGCCTACTGCGTAACAGGGGCGCGTCTTTTCCTCATGCGCTCGGCGGCCTGCCTGCGAGTGATACGTTTCCGGCAGTCGGGGCAGTATTTGACGCTGTTAGAGCTTGACGCAAAGAACGCGCCGCACTCGGTACACTTCTTCCTGTCCCCGGTCTGGTAAAGCTCCGCATAGAGCAGCTTGTCGGCGGGAAGCACCGCAACCCGGAACCACTTGCAGAGAAGCGAATAGGAAATGAGCTGCGGACATACGCACTCGTCCCCGTCGTCCAGTAAGATACAGTTCCCGTTATCGCAGTTGCAGCACGTCCGGCGCACAAGCGCATTTACTTTCCGGCTCTGGGGCGGTGTCAGCCGCTTAATCCCACTCATGCTTCATCAGCGGCGTAAATGGGAAGCACCGCAAACTCCGCTTCGCCCATGCGCTCCACTTTGGCAAGGGTACGGGCTGCAAAGTCCCGCATTTCCCCGTCCATAAAGGGCAGCGCGGCGTTCATGGCGACGATAAGCCCCTGTCGGCTCCCGGTCTTGTAAATGCTCAAAAGGTTTGTTTCCTCTACGGTCAGTTTTGTCATGTTCACACCTCCAAATCGTGATTTTTTGTTTTCGCCGCCGCCTTTTTCGGGGCGGTCTTTGCTTTGTCCGTTTTAATCTGCGCCCGGATAGAGGGGCGGGGCTTCCTTATCTCCCTGTCCCGGTTCTCCCCCTTGTCAATCAGCGCATACATCCCATGTCTGCCCTCGATTTTGGAAAAGGAAAGTGTCTTGTAGGGCAGCATGGAGAAAAGGCGGTCAGTGTCCTTTGTGGCTGCAAGCCGCATGAACGCCGGGGAAAGCTCTGCCATGAAATGGGTCTTGTTCGGGCTGTTCGGCTCGTAATGCCGCTTCATTTCCCGCACAATGCGCCGCGCTTCCGTTTCAATCAGCCCGTCCCGCAAGGCTGTGATATGCGCCTTGAAGTCCCCCGGTGAAAGCTGCTCCCGGCTGCGCCGTTCTTCCTGTAAGAGCGATTGCAGCGCGTCCGGGTCGTTGGGTAGGGCTTCAAAGCGTTCAAACTTCCCAAGCTGCGGGTCTGGGTTGCCGTTGAAGAACCGTCCGGCGGGTATCTCCCTTTCCCCTCGCTCATAAATCAGCTTCACCGTATCGGCGGGCAGCTCCTTTTCCTTGACGCGCTCATAATGTTTAGAGTAGTCCAGTTCGTACAGATTGCCCTTGATTTTCCCGCGCTCCTTTCCCGTCAGCTCGATTGCATAGGCAAGAACGCGGTCGCTTGTCTGCTCCATGTAGAAACGCCATGTGTTGTGGGGCGCGGTGTCTTTGAGGAAAACGTCGCGCTCCCGGAAACAGTGCGTCCCGGACGGGCGGCAGAACCACAAAAGGGTCTTGTCCTCCCTGTGGGGGCTTGCCGCCGCCTTTGCGATAATCTCTTTGTCAATGTCTAAGTCGCTCTGGTAAAAGCCTGTGTTCTGCTTCATAATCGCTTCAAGGGAAGCGAACAAATCCACGTTTTCAAATTTGCTCTGTTCCGGCATGGGTCAGCTCCTTTCCAAGTCCTGTGACTTCTGCTTTGCGTTTTTCTTCTGTGCCTTTTCCTTGTCGGCTCTAAGCTGCGCCCGGATAGAGGGCTTCTTTTCCGGCTTCGCTCCCTTGCCGCGCTCCTTGTCGGCTTTGACAGCGTTAGCCAGGTCAACAAGGGAAATCTGCTCGCCCGCCTTTACCTTTGCTTCCAGTTCGTCAACGGTGGGGGTGTTGTTGATGATACCGTCAATCATGTTCCCGTTCTGCTCTGTGGTCTGCTCGGCGGTTTTCAAGGGATTGTCCCGCTGCGCCTGTTCTGCGGCAACGGCAAACGCCCGCGTCCCATTCCCCATAATCAGATACTTTCCGTCGTCCGACTGGTGGTGAAAGCCATATCCGGCGGCTTCTATCTGCTCCCGGCTCATGGCGGTTACATGGAAAGTCCCTCTCGGTGTTTTGACAGTTTCGCCCGTTTCCAAGTCGTCCGGGGTAAGCTGCTTCTGCTCCTGTAAAAACTCCGGCACTTCCCGGAAACCTACACTGTCAACGAAATGCGCCGCGTCCTGTCCGTCCTGATGAAGCACTACCACGTCCGAAACGGAAAGGCTGTGTCCCTTAAAATCTTTGGGGTGGTCGATATTGAAACGGGTGTAAATATCTTCAAGGGAAGTTTCCGGCGCAAGGGGCGCGGAATAGACAAGCTCATAGTTCGCCCTGTCAACCACATTCCCCGCCGCCTGCAGGCGGTCGTAAGGCTCAAAGCGGAAATCCCTTGTTTCGTCCCCGCCTTTTATCTGGTAAATGGAAAAGGTGTCTTTGTCCTGTCCGGCGGTCTGCGCCGTTTCCTGTGCCTTTGCGTAAAGCTGCTTTACGTCGCCCTCGGTCAGCTCGCCGCTTTTGAGCTGCCCCATAAGCTCGCGGCATTTCTCCGGCGTTCCCGTATAAAGCACGTCGCCCATTTTCGCCCGCCCGTTCTCCTGTGTCACATAGGCTTGCAAGAGGTAGCTGTTTTCCCGGCTGTCGCTGTAAGGGTTCCGGCGCACCTTGTAAATCGTTTCCGGGGTAAAGGCTTCTTTCGGGGCTGCACCCGCCTTTTCCTGTGCGCCGGATTTTCCCGGTGCGGCTGCTTCCGGCTTCTCTTTCCCGGCTGTATCTGCCTTTGCCGGGGCTTCCGGCTGCGGCTGCTCCGGCGGGGCTGCCTGTTCCTCTCTGGTGGGCTGCTCCTGTCCGGCGGTCTGCTCCTTGTCCTGTGCCTTTTGCAGCTCCGCAAGATTTTCGTCTATTGAATTGATAATCTCGGCGGCTGCGCTGCGTATCGTTTCAAGGGAGCTTTTCAGCTCGGACAATTCCCGCCCGCTACTCCACCCGGCGACATAGCCGAAAGAGTAGTCCGACGTGTCAAGCCCGTAATGTTGGCAGACGGTATAGGCGACGCTTTCCGCTTCGACTTCGCGGGTGCGGCGGTCAATGTGGGGCTGCTGCTCGTCCTTTGGCGCGTTGAGGTCAATGTCGTGCAGCTTCGCATGGGCGATTTCGTGAATGGCGGTCTTTAAGGTCTGCAATTCGCTCATGCCCTCGTTGATAGCAATGCGCTTGTCCTCCAAGTGGTAGTAGCCATGAGAGCCGCCCTCGATATTCTCAAAGGCGATAGGAACGGGGGAAGTCTTTTCAAGGGCTGCGAAAAAATCCTTGTAGCGGTCAACGTCGCCCGGCAGCTCGTCAATGGCAATGTCCGGCAGCTCCTTTCCCTCGGTCTGGGAAACGTCAAAGACGGATACCACCTTGTAGGCGGGTATGGTGACTTCCTTTTCCTCGGTGACGGGCTTCCCGTCCTTGCCGATTATGGGCTTCTGCGTGTGCGGGTCGATTTTCTGCATTTCCTGTTTGATTTTATAGGGCGACGGGGCAATGATTTTAATTCCCTTTTGCCCTTTCATCACGTTTCGCTCAAAGTTGTTCTTCCAAGCGGAAAAGCCCGCCACAAGGGAAGCGTCCGGCTTCTGCATGGCGATAAGGACGGTGTTTCGGAAGCTGTAATTATGGAATTTTGACATGACTTTCAGATATTCCTTGTAACGCTCGCTGTCAAAGAGTTCCGCAATACCCTGTTCCAGACGGTCGGTAATCTCTTTTAATTTCTCGGCGGGCTTCTCGCTCGTCAGCACGATAGGGATAACCGGGCGCGGCTCCTGTGGCTGCTCTGCGGCGGTTCGGGCGGTCTGCTCTGTGGCGGCTGCGTCCATAAAGGTCTTGTCCTGTCCGCCGCGTTCCGGCTGTGGGAAGCTCATAACGCGGTATTCTTTGGGTATCTCGTTTTCCGTTCCCCGATACCATTCGGTAAAGGTGTTCTGATTGTTATAGATATAGCCCTGTTCGGTAAACTGCCCCTTATCCTTGCTAACTGCGTCCCGCCCGTATTCTTCATACTTGAAATATTTCTTTGCTTCTTCGGGAAGCTCCAGCTCGTCCAGTTCGTCGATAAGATAATAACCGTAATCTTCTTCGCTGCGGACAGTGGGATAGAGCCAGTAACAGTCAAGGTTTTGTGCAAGGTTGATAAGGTCTTTCATGCTTCCGGCATACTCGCCATGTGTAACCGCCGCCGCAAATTTATCCTTGTCCCCGTCACTCTGCATTTCCAGAAGTTTT
This sequence comes from Coprococcus eutactus, assembly GCF_025149915.1. NCBI lineage: Bacteria > Bacillati > Bacillota > Clostridia > Lachnospirales > Lachnospiraceae > Coprococcus > Coprococcus eutactus. The sequence continues at coordinate 1,987,817 of NZ_CP102278.1, read as the reverse complement.
CCAAAATAATTCAGCTCGTCCATGCTTGCGCTTTGGATAACGGAAAGCGGCAAGTCAAAGGGGCAGTCCTCCGTAGAAGAATACCCGTTGATGAAAAAATCCTGCGGATTGTCTGCGGTAATGCCGACGCTTTCCATAGCCGCATGAAGCTGCTCTGTTGTGGTCGGCATGGGAAGCCACACGCCGCCCGGTTTGCCTGTTTCAAAGCGGCTGCGGCTGTCGATAAGAATTGAAAACTGCTCGTTTATGGTTTCACGCTCCTTTCTCTGTTCGGTGTCCTGTGGCGGCTCTGCTGTGGTGGGGGCTGCTTTTTCAGCGGTAGGCTGCGCCCGTTCCTCGCCCTCGATAGCATAGCCCGGTAAAAGCTGCCCGTTTACTTTGAAATGCTCTGCATACTCTGGCGGGATAGGCGGCGATACCTCGGTGAATAAATGCTGATAGGCTTTGATACGCCCATTCAGATATTTTTCCATAGCTGCCTTGTCTGCAAAGACTTTCCTTTCCTGTCCGGCGATTTTTGCCTGTCCGTAATTGTGGGGGCTGTTGGTGTAAATACTCCATGAAAGCGTCCACGAATAGGGAATGGATTTCTCTTTTTCCCTGTCATACCGGGTATTCTCGGATATGTGGTAGCGCATTTGGTAGACGCGGTTGCTGATGTGCTTCCCGTAGTCCGTAGCTTCCCACTGGTTCGCGGTATGCGTAGCTTCGGGTGTCCTCACATACTCAATGGCTTTGTCAATGGCAAGGGTCTTTCCCGCCTGTTCGTCCCATGCCGCCGCCTGTTCTTGCAAGGCTTCAAAAGCTGCCTGTTCAGCCGCCGCGTATTCTTCCCGCAATGCCTGTAACTGTTCTAAGGGCAGGGCGGTAAGCCCGGAAAGGTCAGCGGTCTGTTCCTCAAAATAAATATTTCGCTCTATCCGCATACTGTCAGCCGGGTCTAACTTGTCACGCTCAAACATGGAGTAACCTTTTTTCTTTTCCATTCATTCGCTCCTTTCTGAAATGGCGGCGCACCGCCGCGCTTTTGGGGTTCGCCCCGTACTACGGTGGGCTGTGCGTTATGCCAACAATTTTTTCATTTTTTTAGAGGGTTTGGGAAACTTCCCAACAAGCAAAATCCCCGTCCGGCGCGTCAGCGGCAGGACAGGGATTTACGGAAGTGGGTACCCGCTTCCTATGCTTGCTATTCAAGTTTTTAGTTCTTCTGTACTTCGATACGGTAGTTGACGTATTTCCCGCCAGTGTCAGCCAGAACGATAGTTCCGTCATAGGTCTTGCCTGTTTTCGGGGAATAGAGCTTCTTCACATTCACTTTGCCGGATTTAAGGAGCGCGGCGGCAATCTTCGCGGAAAAAGCGGTCTTGCGTTCCTCGAAAAAGCGGTCATTCTTCCACATGACAAAGGCACATTCTTTGTTGCTGCAATAATAGTTTTTCTTCCCCTCATGGACGGGGGAACCGCAACGGGGGCATTTGCCGACAGAGGGCTTTTCCTCCCGGAACAAATCCTTTTTCCCGTCCAGTGCTGCGGCGTGTGTCTGCACAAGCTCCCGCGCCATAGCTTCAATGCCGGACAGAAATTCGCCGGGGTCTGCGGCTCCCTTTGCTATCTGCGTCAGATTGTTTTCCCATTCTGCGGTAAGCTGCGGGGAAGTGAGCATATCCGGCAAGACTGATATAAGGGCGGCTCCGTTCTGCGTGGGGATAAGCTGCTTCCCCTTGCGCTCTGCAAAGCCGCCCTTTACCAGTTTTTCAATGACGGCGGCGCGGGTGGCGGGAGTGCCAAGCCCCCGGCGTTCCGCGTCCGGGTCGGTGTCCCCGTTCCCGGCTCGCTCCATAGCAGAGAGAAGCGACGCTTCGCTGTGGGGCTTCGGCGGCGTTGTGGTATGCTCCGTTACTTTTGCGGCGGGGTTAGGAAAGTTCTGTCCCTCGGAAAGCTCCGGCAGCGTCACGCCCTCATTTTCCCCGTCCTCTGCTTCGGGCTTATCTTTCAGCGTCGCCCGGTATCTGCGTTCAAGCTCTTTCCAACCCTCCGCAAGTACGGTCTTTCCCCTTGCGGTGAAGTCTGTCCCGGCGCATGAGAAAACCGCCGTAACCGCTTCATAAATATGCGGCTCGGCGGTGGCAAAAAGCAGACGCGCCCCCGCAAGGGTAAGGATATTCTTCTCGCTTTCCGGCAGCGCGTCCGGGTCAGCCTTTGCAAGCTCCATAGTGGGAATGATTGCGTGGTGGTCTGATACTTTCTTGCTGTCTAATACCTTTGCAATCTCCGGCGTGAAGTCCGCGCCCGCCATAAAGGGGAGCTTTTCGCAAAGCAGCGCGATAATGTCCGCTGCGGTGCCGCCCATGTCGTCAGTAAGAAAGCTGCTGTCCGTCCTCGGATAAGTAAGGAGCCGCTTTTCATAAAGGGATTGTGCAAGGTCAAGGGTCTGCTTTGCGGTGTAACCGAAAATGCGGTTCGTTTCCCGCTGCAAAGAGGTAAGGTCAAAGAGCTTTGGCGGGGCTGCGGTTTTCTTCTCTCTGGTAAGGGAAACGCATACCGCCTTTCCCGCTTCGCAAGCCCCTTTCAGCGCGTCGGCTTCTGCCTTGTCCGAAATCCTTTCGCTTGCCGCGTCCGCGCCGGATAAATCAAGGCGAACATGATAATATTTTTCTTTCTGGAAATGGGAGATAGCCGCGTCCCGGTCGGTGAGCATTTTTAAGGTCGGGGTCTGGACGCGCCCCACGTTCAAGGTCTTTCCATACAGGCAGGAGAAAAGCCGGGTGGCGTTAATGCCGATAAGCCAGTCAGCCTTTGCGCGGCAGAGGGCGGACGCAAAGAGCGCGCCATAGTCCCGCCCGTCTTTGAGGGAAGCAAAGCCCGCCTTAATCGCCCCGTCCTCCATTGAAGAAATCCACAAGCGGCGCATGGGCTTCTTGCAGCCCGCCACTTCGTAGACAAAGCGGAAAATCAATTCACCCTCGCGCCCCGCGTCACACGCATTTACCACTTCGGAAACGTCGGCGCGGTGCATAAGCTCTTTAATGGTTTTGAATTGCTTCCCCTTGTCCGGGTCAACGGCGTACTGCCATTCCTCCGGCAGAATGGGTAAGCTGTCAAAACTCCATTTTTTATATTGCTCCCCGTAGGCGGCAGCTTCCGCAAGCTGTACCAAATGCCCGACGCACCATGAAATGAGGTAGCCGCCGCCCTCGATATACCCGTCCTGTTTCCCCTTAATGCCAAGCGCGGCGGCGATAGTCTGCGCCACGCTCGGCTTTTCTGCAATCACAAGTCTAAATGCCATGAAAAAATCCTCCTTTCAGCGTTCCGGCGCGGTGTGCTTCTTCTCCTGTGCCTGTTTCAGACAATAGCCGATACAGGGGGATTGCGCCTTATAAGGGCAACGCATACACGCCGGGGATTTTGGAACGGGCGGCGCACTGTCACGCCGCCCGGTGGGTCTTTGTACCATCATTTTTTCTAAAGGGTTTTCGGTAAAAAGCGTCATGCTTCCTCGTCCTCCTGTTCTTCATCAGAAAGCCCGTCCCCCTCGTCCTCGTCGTAATCGTCAAAATCGAAATCTTCAAGGTCGGTGTCGCCCTTGACGTTCTGCTTTGGCTTCATAAACTTAAAATAATAGAACGCGCCCCCGCCGCCAAGAAGTGCCACGACAAGGAAAAGCACAAGCCCGCCTGTATTGCCTTTCTCTTTGGGCTGCTCTGTTGGTTTCTCGGTTTCCGGCTCCGCTTCCTTGCCGCTGCAAGCGGTCATGTTGTCCTTGCAGACAGGGCAGCTCACATTTACCTTTCCGGCTTCGCATTTATCGGTGCAACTGCAAACGGCGGGCGGGGCTGCTTCGGTGCTTCCGTCCTCCATGAGTGCCATAAGGTCGGCTTCGTCCACTTGATTAAGGAAATGTACGGTGTCCTCGCCCTCGTCGTCCCGGTCGATAAGGATATAAAAGTAATTGCCGTTTTTGGTCGTCACTGTGATAAGCTGCTTGTTGCCGCCGAAATCGTCTACAAGGGTCGCGTTCCCGTCCGGGGTAAGGGGTTCTTCCTTTTCGGGTTCCTCATAGACAACGCCGCTGTCGTCGGTCGCGTCCTGTCCCTCCGGGGTCTGTGCAAAGGCGGTGACGGAAAAGCCGCCCGTCAGCATGAGGGCGGCGCAGAGTGCGGTCAAGGTTCTAAGGATTTTCTTATTCATTCTCGGTGTCCTCCATTTCTTCGGTGTCGTGGTCTGCGGGTTCTGCGGGGTAGCCCGGCGCGGCTTCCATGCCCGGAATACCGCCGCCGGAAAGCATAGCGGAAAGCTCATGCGGGGAAAGGCGCATGGAGCGCACAAGCTGTACGATTTGCAGGTTTTCCGCTTCGGTTTTCTGCGCTTCAAGCCCCCTTAATCTGTTCTGGTACTCGGTGATTTTCTCGCGGGTCTTTGCAATCTCTTTGTCGATACGTTCAATTTTGTTCATAGCCATCAATAAATTTCTCCTTTCTTTGCTCAAAAATATGTTAATTCCAGTTCATCAGCCCATAGCCTTTGATACAGGAGTAATTGACGGGGTAGCTCTTTATCTTGCAGGCGTCGCCGGAATTGCCCTCGACGGTATAGACGCGCTCCCCGTCCGTTCCGATAACAAGCCCCACATGGTCTGCGCTCCCGTCCCCGTCCCAGTCGAAAAAGATAGCGTCGCCGGGGGCGATATTCTCATAGCCCCTCGCGCCCCATTGCCCGCGTGACTGGAACCAGGGTACGCCCTGTGACTGGCACCCGGCAAAGCGCGGCTCGCTCTTTCCGGCTTGATTGTAGCACCATGAAACGAAACAGGCGCACCATTCCACGCGGCTGTTAAATCCGTACCAGCTCCAAAAGGGTCGCCCGCCCACGTTGCCGACTTGCCGCTTCGCAAGGTCTACAACGGCGGTGTTGCCGGGGCGTGTGCCGTTTACAAGCTGTACGCCGCTTAAATCCTCGGACGCGCCCATATCGGGGGAGCCGCCGCCGAAAATCAGCGGTTTGTTTCCGCTTGTTTCCAGATAGACGCGGTACATTTCAAGCTGCTGTGGCGTTAGAAGTTCCTCCGCAATCTCGGAAATGGGCTTGTTCGTCAGCTTCACGTTGAGGATATGGTACTCGTAGGGTACTTCCTCGGTGGTCGTTTCCCCTGTTTCCGGGTCTGTGCTTGTTTCTGTGCGGTAGCGGATTTCCGTTTCTTCTGTCAGCGTCAAAGTGTACTGCATGGCAAAGACGCGATTTAGCTCTGCCTGTGCGCTCTGCGGGGTGTAGGTCTGTAAAAGGGCGGTGAGGTAGGACGCTAACTCATGGGGGTTATGCCCGATACTGTCAAGGTCATAGCGGTATTCGTCATAGCCGGGGTGGGTGCTTTCGATATTGTCAATCTGCTGCTGAAGCTCGTTTTCCTTTGCGGCGTAATTGTTCTCCGTCGCCACAAGGTCGCTGTCCTCCGACGTGTAGGAAGTCCCAAGTATGCCGTTCATCAAGCCGGAGAACATGGAACCGCAAGAGGAAAGCCCCGCCGATACCATGATGAATAAGAGTAGCGCGGCAACGGCGATACATACGCCCGCCGGGTGCCGCCCTACAAAAGCGATTGCCTTTTTTGTTTCCTCGGCGGTCTTTTTTGCCGCCTTGCGGGTGTTCTCTGCGGCTTTCTGCGCCGTTTTTGCGCCGCCTTTCCTTGCCGACTTTGCATACTGCCGCTTGATTTGCTGCTTCTGCATGAAGCGGGAAAGGGGATTGCCCGCAATCTGCGGATTGTCATGCAGGGCTTTATGGTACTGAAAATCCACATTCGCCTTGAACGCCGCTTTCTCTGCCTTTGCCGCCGCCCGGTAGGGTTTGAGCTTGTGGCTGTGGTAGCCCTCCTTGACTTTCCGCGCCCCGTACTTTGCGCCGCGCTCTGCCAGTTCTTCGGATTTGTGCGCCCCCTCAACGCCGGAATTGTCCTTTTCAACGGAATGTATCTTGTTGTGGACGAAAATACCCGCTTCCTGTGCGGGGCGGGATAGCGGGTTATTGTGGGGCTTATTCTTTCCTATGGGCTTTTCCTGTTCCTCAAAATGTAGGCGGGTCTTGCCTTTCCCGGTGGCTTCATCAAAGGTGCGCTCCCGTACAAGTTTCTTTTCTTTGGGGATAGCCGCCTTTGCCGCGTCCAGACGGTCGGCTGCTTTGTCCGATTTTCGGATATACCTTTCAAGCTCCGGCGTTGCCCGTTCCTCGTCGGTAAACTGCAAGCGGGAAGATTTTTCTTTTGCTGTGGCTTCTGCCTGTGCTTTCCTCGCCGCCTTTTTGCTCGCCTTTCTGGTACGCGCCCCGTCGATACGTTCCAAGACGCGCTCGGCTGCTGCGGTGTCCTGTTCCCGTTCTGCCCCCGGCGCATGGGGAAGCGGCGGCGTGTCGGTTAAGGGCGGGGAAGTTGCGCCGCCCGGTAGGGGCTGCGCTGCCTGTTCCGGCTGCGGTGGGGCTTCGGTCTTTGCAAAGTCCGCGTCCCTTATCCGCTTGCTGATACGTTTCTTTTTCCCGGTAGCGGCGTTTACCTCGACAGCCCCCTCGCGGGTCATTTTCTGCGTGACTTTTTCACGCGCCTTATATTGTTTTATGTGTCTGTCCCTCCAATCCGCGCCCTTGCAAGGGCGCAATACTCGGCGTTTATCTCAATGCCTATATAATGCCTGTCAAGCTGCTTTGCGGCTGCCCCCGTCGTGCCGCTGCCGAAAAAGGGGTCAAGCACAACGCCGCCTTTCGGACAGCCCGCCTTGATACAGGTTTCGGCAAGTTTTGGCGGGAACGCGGCGAAATGCCCGCCCTTGTAGGGAACGGTATTGATAAGCCACACGTCCCGCCTGTTCCGCATGGTCGGCATGAGGGCTTCGTCGTAGTAGCTGCCGCTTCGCGCCCGGTTAAGCCCCTGTACGTTCCCCTGTCCGGGTACTTCGTCCGCATATTTCTGTCCCGCGCTGCGCCCGGTGCGGTACCGCGCCGCCGTTGTGGGGGCTAACGGCTCGGCTATGGCGGCTGCGTCATAAAAATACTTCTTTGACTTCGTAAGCAGAAAGATATGTTCATAGCAGCGGGTAGGGCGGTCTTTCACGCTCTCCGGCATGGGGTTTTCTTTCTGCCAGATAATGTCGCTCCGTAAATACCACCCGTCAGCGCGTAGGGCAAAGGCTAAAAGCCAAGGGATACCGATTAAGTCCTTTTGTTTGCAGCCGGAAACGCGGTTGTTTCTTGCAATCTGCTGTCCGTTTCTGCCTTTCGGGTTCTTCGGGTCTGCATGGTAGCCTTTATTTCCTGTGCCGCAGTAGGTGTCCGCGATATTCAGCCAGAGCGTACCGTCAGAACGCAGTACCCGGCGCAGCTCGCGGAAAACCTCGGTCAGCCTGTCAATGTACTGCTCCGGCGTGTCCTCCCGCCCAATCTGCATATCAAGCCCGTAATCCCTAAGCGCATAGTAGGGCGGGCTTGTGACGCAACAGTGTACGCTTTCCTCTGGAAGCTCCCGCAAGGCATAGAGCGCGTCCCGGTTGATGATTGTGTCAGTTTTCAGCCCGTTCATGCTTCGCCCACTTCCTCCGGCTTCGTCGTCATTACCCGGTAAAGCTCGGTGTCTTTCGGGAAGCGGTCTACAAAGGGCAGCACCACGTTCCCGTAGAAGATAAGCCCCTCGCCCGCTTCGGTGTGGGTGACATACTTCATCTGCTGCGGGGAGATGTTGAGCTGCTTTGCAAGGATAGCCCGGTCGCCCGCCGCCTGATTGAGCATGAGGACAAAATCAGAGTTTTCAAAGATATTCTCCACTTCGCGGGAAGCAAGCAAATCTTTGACGTTCTGCGTGATTGCTGTGGGTATGCCGCCCCATTTTCTGAAACGCTTCCAGATTTCAACGGAATAGGCGGCGGTCTGTTCCTCTTTCAAGAGAAGATGAAATTCGTCCATAAAATACCGGGTGGATTTCCTTTCTGCCCGGTTGACGGTGACGCGGTTCCATACCTGGTCCTGCACAATGAGCATACCTAATTTTTTGAGCTGCTTCCCAAGCTGCTTGATGTCAAAGCAGACAAGGCGGTTTGAAAGCTCTACATTCGTCCTGTGGTTAAAGACGTTAAGGCTCCCGGAAACATAAAGCTCCAACGCCGCCGCGATACGCGCCGCTTCCGGCTCCGGCTGCTTCAAAAGCTCGTTGTAGAGGTCGCCCAAGATAGGCATTTTCTCCGGGTCGGGGTCTGCAAGGAAAGGGCGGTACACGTTCCTAACAGCGCGGTCAATGACGGTCTTATCGACGGGCTGCAAGCCCTCCTTGCCGCCTATGACAAGCTCGCAGAGGGAGAGGATAAAGTCGGATTTCAGCGCAAGGGGGCTGTCGTCCTCGCTGTAATTGAGGTTAATATCCATAGGGTTCACATACTGGGGCTTCCCGTCAATGCCCTTGCCCGTAGGCGATAACCGTATCACTTGCCCGTCAAGCCGCTGCACAAGGGAAAAATACTCTGCTTCCGGGTCGCAGATAATTATGTCGTCGTCGGTAATGAGGAAAGCGTTTGTCATTTCCCGTTTGGCGGCAAAGGATTTCCCGCTTCCCGGCGTACCCAAGATTAAGCCGTTGGGGTTCTTTAGCTGCTTGCGGTCGCAGAGTATCATGTTGTTAGACAGGGCGTTTAAGCCGTAATACAAAGCCGCGCCCGTCTGAAAAAGCTCCTGCGTGATAAAGGGGATAAAGATAGCGGTGCTTGACGTGGTAAGCCCTCTTTGAATGGGGATAAGGTTCTCCCCAAGCGGTACAGAGGACATAAGCCCCGCTTCCTGTTGGTAGTCAAGGCGGGTTAAGGCGCAGTTGTTCTTCTGTGCAATGCCCGCCGCCGCGAATACGTCATTTTCCAGTTTCCTTTTTGTGTCTGCCATGTTCACCACAAGGAACGTCAAGAGGAACATTCTTTCATTCCGGCTCTGCAAGTCCTGTAAGAGGTTCTTCGCTTCGCTGCCGAAAGTGGCAAGGTCGGACGGGATTATATCCATGTCGTAGCCGCTGCGTACCGCTTTTTTCTGTTCTTCGATTTTCATTTTGTCAAGGTCGGTGATTTTCCGCTTGATTGTCTTTATGGCTTCGGTCTGGTCGATACTGTGGATATGCAGATTGACGATAACGCCCGTTTCCAAGTCCAGAATGTCAGATAAGATACGGTCGTTTAATTCCGGCGCAAGGATTTCAAGGAATGAAACCGCGCCGATTTTGCGCCCCATGCGGAAATACCGCCCCTCGCCAAAACGGAAAGAGGACGGGGCGATAAAGTCCTTTGTGGAAAGCCCGGACGGGGCAAGCCATGAAAAATCAAAGGCAAACTGCCCGCCCTCCGGGTGGAAAATGCCATGCAGCATTTTAAGGCGTTCATAGCCTGTCATGGGGCGGGCAGACACGCCCAAGAGCTTAAAGTTGTTGAGTACGTCCGTTTCGATACGGGCAAGGCGGGATTTCGCCGCGCCCAGACTGTCGGCTTCAATGGCAAAGGTGATATATTTTGCTTTGACAAGCCCGTTGTTGCCCTTTGCAAGCTGGTTTTTCAGCATATCCCGGTATTCTGTGCGGATAGAATTGAAAGCGTCCTCCTGTGCCGGGATATTGACCGCCTTTTCCGCTTCGCCGCGCTGCGTCCCCTGATTGATGAAAGAGAGCTGCACCGAAACGGAAGCGTCAAAGTAGTTGAGGAAGTCGCACCAGTTCTCAAAAATGGCGGTCTTGTCGTCTGCCTGTGCAAGCTGATAGTTAATATCTTCAAAGGCGACGGTCTTTGAGTATTTCCGTCCCGTAACCTTGCAGATACCGTCCGGGTACATCTGGATATAAGGGATTGTCTGCTGCGCGGTGTGCGCTTTCCCGTCGCCCTTTGCCTGTCTGATGATTTCCGCAATCTGCTTTTTCTCGGCGCGGGTGAGCTTGCGGGGCGGGTTAGGCTTTGCGCTTCCCGCCGCGCTGTTTCTTCGTGTTTCCTTTTGCAATCGCTGATACCTCCTTTTCAAGTTTTCTCTGCCGTTCTAAGACGGAATAAAAGTTGTCTGTCCTGTATGGTCGTTCTTTGGGGGCTATGAATTTCGTCTGAATGATGTTCTTCACCACCACTTCAAGGGGCTGTCCATGCTTCTCATACATGGCAAAGAGGAAACAGGGCAGCATGACGGCAATCATAGCCATAGACGCAAGGCTTGTGCCTGTGCTGTCTTTGAGCAGAAAGAAAAGCGGCAAGCCGAACAGGAGAGCCGCCGCAAAACATACAATCTGCCGTTTGGTAAGGTTGAACGCTACTTTTGTCTTGACTTTGGATAAGTCTTTGGGTACGGGTACATACGCCAAGTGAAAACCTCCTTTCTCTGGGTTTGGTGTTGCTGTAACTTCCCATAAGGGTAATCAAGGCAAAGGTCAATCTATGCCCTTTGCCCGCCCGTATTATATGGGGGTTATCCGCGTCAAGGTCGGGTCGTATTTTCGCCGCTTCGCTCTGAAAATCTCCACCCTGCCCTTGACACGCCGCTAATGCGCGGAGAATATCGACTTCGCCAGTGCGCCGGATTTGAACAGGGAGAAACAGAGGATAACGGTATAGGCTGCAAGGGAGAATATCGCGCTGTGCAGATTGTCCGCTATTATCATGTTGTTTACCAGAACCGCGTAAATGCCGACGCATATCATAATGAGGAAGCCTTGAAAACCGATAGCGAACAGGGATTTGAGGTAGTTGTTTCCTATCTGCCCCCATTCCCGGTTCGTCATTGTTGCAAACGGGATAGGCGATACCGAACAGTAAAGGTAAATCTCTATCATGCGCCCGTAGAGGATAACGGTTATCAGTACGGACATGATTTTCATGCACAAGCTCACAAGGCTTGTTTCCATGACAAGTAAGAGCAGTTCGGGGATTTCCATAGCGTCAAGCCCGTCCTGCATGGAAGCAAGGGCGGCGGCAACATCAATCTCTGTGCTGCCGCCGATTACCCCCGCCGCGCCGGAAACAACGTGCTGCGCCATATCGAACACCGCCATAGTGATGTCAAAGGTGTGCGTCACAAGGTAGACTGCCACAAACGCCTTGAACACCCACTTGAAGAACATGGAAGTGTCAACGTCGTGCATATTGTTCTTTTCCGTTACCATGCTGATAAGCTCATAGCATAGGACGTAGGTAATGACAAGCCCCGCAATGGGTACGATTACATTCTCACTAAGGGTCTGTATCATGGAGAATATATTTGCGTTCCACCCTTGCGGGGTCTGCCCTACCTCTGCGGCGATAGTGCCGACTTTCTCGTTTACGTCCCCGAACATAGTTGACAGATTACCGTTTATGGCTCCTATGAGGATTTCCTTTATCCATTCGTTAATCGCGTCAAGTATGCTCTGCATAAGCCTTTACCCGCGCTTCTTAACCGAACAAGCCGGAAAGCAGCGGTACAAGGGTCATGCCGATAAGGGCAACGCCGCCGCCCGCCATAAGCTGCTTCATGCCCTGGCTCTTTGCTAATGTGCGATAAAGAAGTAATAGAAGTGTAAAAAATTTTGCCGTTCCTATCCGGCACTTAGGGCTGTGTCGGATAGGTCAGGCGTTAGGCTTCCGGCAAGTCTATCTTGCCGACAAAGCTGTAATAAATCTCAATGTCCTGCCTGCGGGTGCCGTTCTCGTCATAGCTGCACTCATGCACGACGATTTTCTCAATCATTTCCCGCAAGAGGGTGGGGGTCAATTCTTCAAAAGCAAGGTGCTTTCTCACAATCCCCATGAATTTCTCGGCGTTGACGGTGGCGGCCTGCGACTTGGAAAGTTCCTCCTGCAAAGCGGCAGCCCGGTCTTTCAGTTCCCGCTGCTCCTGCTCATAGTCCGCCGACAGCTCCATGAAACGCTCGTCGCTGATTTTGCCGCTTACATTGTCCTCATACAGCCGCTTGATAATGCGGTTCACTTCGGCAATGCGTGTCTGGGCCTGTTCAAGCTGCTTCGTGGCTGCGGCGGTCTTTCTCTTGCCGCCGATTTCGTTCTGCTGGATGAGCAGCTTTACAAAGCGGCTCTCATGCCTGGCGGCGTATTCCGTCACTTGCCGGAGATTGGAAAGCACGCCCGCCGTCAAAAGGTCGGTGCGGATAAAGTGTGCCGTACAGTCACGGGTACGCTTCTTGTAGCTGCCGCAGATATAACAGTCCTGCTTGCGGTTCTTGTTCTGATACCGCTGCTGATACAGCACATGGCCGCAGTCGGCGCAGAACAGCATACCAGAGAACAGCCCCACTTCATCATAGCGGTTCGGGCGTTTTCGCTGCTTGCGTAACTCCTGCACACGCTCCCATGTTTCCGTGTCGATAATCGGCTCATGGTGATTTGGGAAGATAGCCTGCTTCTCGATGGGGTTCTCAACGCTGTGCTTGACCTTGTAAGAGGGCTTCTCCGTCTTGAAGTTTACCAGACAGCCAGTGTACTCCCGGTTTTCCAGCAGATGGACGACGGTGTTTGTCGCCCACTTGCACTCATAGCCGGGGTGGTAGCGTCGGGTGCTGCCCGTCCTGCGGTATTCCAGCGTCCCCGGCGTGGGGATTTGCTGCTCCGTCAGCATACGGGCAATCTTGGTCGGGCCATTTCCCGCAAGGCAAAGCTGGTAAATCTGCCGGACAACCGGGGCGGCTTCCTCGTCAACGATATAGTTCTCGTCCTTGTCCATGAGATAGCCATAGACTGGCTTGCTGGTTACAGGCTTGCCGCTCATGCCTTTTGCTTTCTTTACTGCCTTGATTTTCTTGCTCGTATCTCTCACCAGCCATTCGTTAAATAAGTTCCGCAGAGGGGTAAAATCATTGTCCATGCCGCCGTTTGCGCTGTCCACGTTGTCATTGACAGCGATAAAACGCACGCCCTTTTGAGGGAACAGCATTTCCGTGTAAAATCCCACCTGCAAGTAATTACGCCCCAGCCTGCTCATGTCCTTGACTATGACGGTGCCGACTTTCCCGGCTTCAATGTCTGCAAGCATGGCTTGAAATCCGGGCCGCTGGAAGTTCGCACCTGAGTAGCCGTCGTCGGTGTACCAGCGCAGATTGGTAAAGCCGTTCTGCTTGGCGTAGGCTTCCAAAATCCGTTTCTGGTTGGAAATGGAATTGCTCTCGCCTTGCAATTCGTCCTCATGGGACAATCTCGGATAAAGGGCGGTAATGAGGTTTTGGGTGGCTTGTCTTAACATAAAATCCTCCGTTTCCGACAGCCAGCCCCACTATTCCGTGGTTTCATTGTACCACGGAACAGGGGCGGCTGTACAGCGGTAAAAGTGATAAATCTGCTTCTTTACAGCTTGTCAAATCGCCTTTTTTTGTGTAGCAGCGGCTTCCGCTTCCAGTACCCTCGCCATCTTGTCGGCGGCGGTGCTGGTGGTGTCTTTCTTGAAAAAGCCGGACACGACAAGAACGGTATTCCCCATGCGGATTTCCGTCACGCAGTCGGGGCGGCGGGTGGTACGGTGGTCGTGCTGCTTGATATTCTCCATAGGCAATACTCCTTTCATTCAGCCAGCAGTTTCTTCATGGTTTCCATTTTCCGCTTTGCGGTTTCCTGCCGGAAGTTGACGCCAGTAAAGCGTATCGGGACGCACATGGACAGCAGTCGGTCATAAATCCGGGAATGGGCCGTGTCTGTCGGCTTTTTCAACTCGTCCAGCGGGCGGTTGGTGGTGGCGATCAGCGGCTTGTTGCTGCGGTATCGGGTATCAATCACATGGAATACCTGTTCCAGTCCATAGTCGGTGCCACGCTCCATGCCGAAGTCGTCAATGATAAGCAGCGGATAGCGGCAAAGGCGGGAAATATACTCATTCCGGCCTGTAAAGCCGGGAGAGAGGTCGCCCAGGATAACGGCGAAGTTCGTCATATATACGGGGACTTCTTTCTCCATGAGGGCGTTTGCGATACAGCCCGCAAGGTAGCTTTTCCCGTTGCCGACGTTCCCCCAGAACAGGCAGCCGATGTTTTCGGCCTGCATTTCTTCCCAATGCTCCGCATACCGCCGGGCAATCCCGGTCTGCGGGTTTCTGCCGTTGTCGTTCTCGAATGTCCATTGCTGCATGGCTGAGTCGGCAAAAGCCCTCTGTTTCAGATTTTCCACGGCTTCCACATGGCGGCGGTGTTCCTCGGCGGCCTGCCGCTGCTCACGGGCGGCTCTCTGGCAGTCGCACTCTGCCGGGTGGCGGTCACGGCCAAACAGCTCCTTACCCTCCGGGAAGTAGGCTTCTTTCGGCGTATGGCACTTTCCGCAGTAAAGCAGTCCGTCCTCGCCGATATAGTCCTCCATCTCCGGGGCGGCGGTTGTCATGTTCTCCAAAATATCTTTGATTTCACTTGTCATAAGCTTTCTCCCTCCATACAGGTATAGTCGGGGATGCCCTGTTTTACGGCTCCCTTTTTGTCATTGGCCGCCCATCTGTGCAAGGCGGCGGCATAATTCTGGTAGGCTTTCCCGCTGGCGGCAAGGTAATGGCTCATTTCCTCAATCAGCCGTTCCAGCCTGTCCGGGTATTCTGCCTGTAACTCGTCATATTCGTCCTTTGACAGAAAAATATTCTCATATCGGCCATAAGCTGTGGGCGGCTCCCCACTCGCTCTCATTGTTTGGTTCTCTATTAAGTTGTTTATATTAGTTTTGTTAGGGGTCGGTTTTCCGACCATCATAGGGTCGGTTTTCCGACCGTCATAAGGTCGCTTTTCCGACTGTATGAGGGTCGCTTTTCCGGCCATCAGTTGGTCGGAAAACCGTACCACTGGGACAGGCGGCACTTTCACATAAAGCCGATTGGGTGCGGAGAAGCCCCGCCGTTCCCGTTCTAAAAGCCCGGCTGCGTCCAGTTCTTTCAAGGCTCCCTTGATGGCGGTACAACCCTTGTCCAGCATTTCCGCTATCTCCGCAACGGGGTAGACAATGAATATCCTGCCCTCGCCGTCCTGCCAGCCGTTCTTCTGTGACAGGGTGGAGCGGTCTAATAAAAGCGCATACAGCAGCTTGGCGGTCTGTGAAATCTCCATTTTCAGCAGGAAACGGGGGTATGGAAGATAGGCGGGCAGCGTGGTGTCTGCCCTGATATAATCAGCGATAGTATCACCTCCCTCTGTGTTGTGTCGTTTTTGGGCTTTGTCACGCATTAGGACGGCATTTCCGGGGGGAAAGGATAAATGTATCGCATACCCTTTGACACCCACGAAAAAAGCCTTGATTTATGCGGGTTTGAAAGGCTCTAAAGCGTGACATTTCTGCCTTTGTTTCCGCTTTCTCTCGGCGGCTTTGCGTTTCTTCATGCACCCGGCGCAGCCGGGGCAGTATTTCCCCCGGTTGGATTTGGGGACAAAGGCCGCCCCGCAGACCGCGCAGCGTTTCCGGCTCCCCCGGTACAAGAGGGCTGCGGCCAGCTCCCCGTCAAGGGGCAGGACAGCCACACGGAACCAGCGGCACATGAGGGAATAGGAAATGCTCTGGACGCACACGCAAGGCTCCCCGTCGTCTAACAGCAGGCAGTTCCCCTCGTCGTAGTTACAGCACTCATGCACAAGGCGGCGGGCTGCCTGGTGCTGGCGGTAGTCCATGCGGGACGGCTTATCGTTCATGGCTCTGCTCCTTTCTGCGGTGCGGCTCTTCCCGGCGCAAAATCTGGTCGATGTTCCGCTTGACGGTCTGCAACTCCCTGAACCGCTGCTTCTGTTCGTGATAGGTGTTGTACAGGCCGTCTTTCTCGGAGATAAGCTGCTCGATCTCGGCCTGCAACGCTTTTCGGCCGGGCAGCTTGGTAAGCCCCTGTGCCTTGAAATACCGGGCGGCGGCTTCGGCTATGATAAAATCGCTCTCGTTTGCCTGGCGGTATGCGGCGCGGGCTTTCTCGGATTTCTGCGCTTTCAGCCCCTCGCGGATGGGCTTGGTCTTGGCATAGGCAAGTACCTGTTGCCGCAACTCCCTTTTCCCTTGCAGCTTCGTTTCCAGTGCTTTCAGTTCGCCGCTGGTCTGGCGCATTTCCTGATAGGCGGTAGCAACGGCGGCTTCAAGCTGTTCCGGGGAAGAAAAGCCGTACTGTTGGTAGATGGTCAGGGTCTTGGCGGCCTGTTTCAGATTGTGTATCTTCGCCCATCGTTCATAGCCTTTGCCCTTGCCCTCGGCCATCTTCTGCTCAATGTCCACAAGCCGCTGCACACTGTCCTGTCTGGGGTCGATTTTCCCTGTCTTTTCGCCCTGTAAGCGGCCTTTCCCGGCGTGTAGGTATTCGGGTATGGCTGCGGTCTGTTCGGCGGCTCTGGCGGCTTGGTGCTGCGGGGTGTAGCGAACCGTTACGCCCCTCTGGGCGTTCTGCTCCAAAACGGCAAGGACGGCGGTGCGGTCAAAGTCGCCGCCCAGCTTCCGGGCGGTGATAGGCTTCGTCCTGTCTGGCGTGAGGTAGGACAGCCGCCCCCGGCTCTCCTTGACGGTCACACCCTCCCGCAACAGCAGAGAGGAAAACTCGTCAAAGCTGGCAGCGGTGGCAAGGGCTTTCCGTAGGGTCTGCCGCAGCTTCTCCTTGTTCGTTTCAAACTTGGTCTGCCGGGGCGTGATACCGCCTGCAATCATGGGGGCGTTCTGCTTGTCCAGTGCGGCCTGTCCCTTTTTCTGCGCCCAATATTCCCGGTCTGTGACACGGTTCTTGCTGCCGTTCAAGAGGTCGATTTGGTAAAGTCCTTCCCGGTGGCACATCTCCATGACCTCGGACTTGAAGTAGCGTAGGGCTGCGTCGGTGCAGCGGTGCTTGCACCCGGCTTTCGTGTCCGCTGGCCTGTCCATGTAGGGCAGGAACGGCACTTCCTCTATCCGCAGGCTGTTAATGACGATATGCACATGGATGTTGCCGCTGTGGTTATGCCCGTCCGGGTGGGTGCAGACAAGGGCCTGATGGCCGGGGAAATGCTCTTTACAGAATTGCTCCCCCAACGCCTGCGCCCGGTCTACGGTCAGGCCGTTGTCCGGCCCGTCCCGTGGGTCAAAGCTGATGATATAGTGGTGGCTTTTCACATCCTCCCGCCGCTGATTTTTCTCATAGCGGAGATTGGAGCGCATACACGCAACGGCAAAATCCTCGCCGCCGCAGTTCAGCGTGGACAAGCGATAATCCTCACGGGGGATAAGCCTGCCGTTTTCATCAAGGACGGGCTTCATAGTAAATTCGTCATGCTCAAAGAGCAGGTATTGTTCGGCGGCTCCGTAGTCGGCGTTCTTAGAGCCTAAATGCTTGAGTGTTGCCAACGGCGTCACCTACTTTCTTTAGGACTTCATACTTGAGGGCGGCAAGGTCGGCGGCCGCTTCCCGCAATTCCTTTGCCATAGCCGGGTAGGGGCTATGCCACTCGTTGAGGGTGCGGGCAATCTGGTTGAGATTGCCGCCAATCCTGCCGTACTCGGCTGTGAGCTTCCCGACAGCGGAGAGCAGCTCGTCATTGACTGACGACACATGGAGTACGGGGCGTATGGTAGTGCGCCGGATGGCCTGCCGGAGAAATTCGGACTGACTGATACCATAGGGCGCAAGCCGTTCTGTGAAGTCGGCGTATTCTTCATCGGTCAGCCGGGTTTTCACAACATGGCTGCGGTGGGGGGTGTTGTATCGCTTCGGCATGGGCTGTAAACCTCCTTTCACTTATCACAAAAAATGGGCTGGTCTGTTAGCTATTTTCGGGGCATTTCCTGTCTGCCGGACAGAAATATTTTTGCGGCGTAAGCCGCATAGCAGGGTTTGGGGAAGGCACTCCCCAACAAGTTTCCCGCGAGGGGCAAAACCGCAGAATTGCGGATTTTGGCACCGTGGTAGAAACTTGCTCTAAAAAACTACCGCTTTCCTCGGCGGCTCTGGTTTGCGGATATACTGGCTTGCTCCACCAATATAGCGATTGCGGCGGCGTGTTCTGCCCGCTGTTCACCACTACAACGGTGAAAAGGGGGCGTTTTGGCAAACGCACGGAAAATTTTTTGTTTTCCCTGTCTGCTCCCTACAACAATCCGGCGGTGTGGTTTGCCAAAGATTTTTGAAAATGGGCGCAAAAAAAGCAGCAAACCTTTTTCAAGATTTACTGCTTATATGCCGCTGTGATGGGCGGCGGTATTAAATTGTCAGCCGTTTTTCAAATGGAATTTATCTGCAATCGCTTTCTTTTCGCTTTCCAATCCCTTTTCTGTAATCTTCCATAATCCTAACGCAATGATCTGCTATCTTTTGCATTCCGAGTTCTTCAAAAAAAGCAATTTGTATTTTCATCAGTTCTTCGCAAACAGCCAACTTCTGCTCATCCATATTGCTAATAGCAAGCCATGGGAACGCTTTATATTTCTTAGTGTCACCAATGAGAAAATTGTACCCTATCAACTCATTTTCACGGAAAACGAAATAGAATTGTGGACCTGAACCCGGAACTGACTTTTCCATAATTTGTTGCATGGTTTTCACACCGCCGTATGCAGGAAAAAAACCTATTCGCTCAAGAGCATTTAATATGTCAAGCCTTTTATCTGTGGGTATGTCTCTATAATTGATAATCTGTTCCATTTGCTCCACCCCCATTAAAGTTTAATTTGTCAGGCTCTAATTATACAACTTTTCTGCTTAGCGGTCAAAGCGGAACTTCAACAGGCTTTCTATCAGCCGCCCGACGATATGTTCCTGCATATCTGTGTTGATCTGTCCGTCCATTTTCGCACAAGAGCGGATATATCCGGCATAATGGGATAGGACGGCGGCAACAGCTTCCGGGTCGCCCTCGCTTGCCTTAACGATTGTTTCATAGGGAAGTAGCTGGTTCATAGGACAAGCCCTCCAACTCTGCCCGTAGCCGCCGTAAAATCATCTGAATACGCCGCCCGGTTGTGTTGCCAGCCCGTCCATATCTCCGTCCAATCTCCCTATGCGTCAATCGTTGGAAGTAGTACAAGAAAATGATTTCCTGTTCCATCTGTGATAGTGCGGACAGGGCTGCGGCAAGCTCTGGACTTTCCAAAAGCACCATCTGACCACAGACGAAAAGCGGATAGCTGGTCATGCCGGATTGCTCCGCAAAGTATTTATCTGTGGTACTGAATGGATAGTGTTTTTCTTCTATCAGATATTCAAGCGAGATTTCCCGCTTGCGGCGGCTCCGTATGCTCCGGGCTGCGTCTATGGCAGCGTGGCGAATAACAGTCTTGCAAAAGGCATCGTGTGTATGCCGGATATGTTCTTGATACTTTTCGTGTTCGGTCATGGAAAATCCCCCTTTCTGAATAATGGCAGAGGGCGGCAGCATCTTGTGCTGTCGCCCTCTTGATTACCGAACAGCAAAGACGGGCGGGGCTGTCAACGGCGGCGCATTTGCGCCGTTCATCTTGACCGTTGACAGGCTCGGCTGGGTTTGCTATCTGCTCACGGCAATTCACTCTCATTGATAGGAATTGCTTCAAGGTCCGTATTCAAATTGTTCCAATAAGAGCCAATATCCGCACTTGTGAAATACTTAAAACCGCCTGCTTCTGACTTCAATTCGCCGTTTTTAACTCCATAGCAGGCGTAAATCAAATCGTAGCTTGTTCCATCTGAGAGGTTAAATCTAAAGCTGGTCACATCTGCTCCGGCAGTTTCCTCAGTTGTTTTGTCTTTTAAGGATAAGTCCTTGAACTTATCATACAGGGTCTTTATATCATTTTCAGCAACAACTACTTTCTTTTCTGCTGATGCAGGCACTCCGTCATAGTGGTACATTTCAACGCTTTCGACATCTTCAACCTCAAATGGGAAGTCGATTTTGACAGGCTCATAAGCAATGTTTATAGGTAACAGAAAGAGAGCTGTAAAAATTGCAATGGTACAAAGAGCGATGGAAACGAGAACAGCAATCGTTATCTTTTTCCTGCCCCTCTGCTTTTCTTTTGCCTCATGGCGCATAATAACGCTTTCGCTTTCTTCGTGAAGAACATCTTCGCTCGTGTGAGAAAGCAATTTCTGATAAATTGCGTTACAATCAGCACAGGCGTTCAAATGCTCTTTTACCATCTCTGCGCTTGCTTCGCTGCAAGCACCGTCAACATACAGCGGAAGAATATCTCGAACAATATCGCATTGTTTACTCATGCTTTTCATCCATCCTTTCTTGAATTTTTAGCTTTGCACGATGATAAGTAACTCTCGCCCATGATTCTGTTTTTCCAAAAATTGCAGCGATTTGTGAAAAAGATAGTTCCCCGAATACGCGAAGCTGAAAGACTTCTTTGTATGGTTCTTCCAAACGGTGAAGAACGAGGTGTATGCGGAACGCCATGTCAGAATCTGCAACTGAGTTCTCAACATTTTCATTTGATGGCAAGTCATTGATTTCACTCACATCAGCTACTCGCTGACGGCTTCGCATTTCATCATGGTAAAGATTTTTTGCTATGGAGCAGAGCCATGTCAATTCATCTGACTTACCTTTGAATTGTGATGTTGTAGAAACAGCCTTATAGAATGTGTTCTGCGTGATTTCCTCTGCTATCTCACGATTTTTGGCAAGAGAAATAGTATACGAGTATACCTGTAAATAGTAGGCTTTATAGAGCTTTTCATAGTCCATACTTGTCATCACCTCCTTCAGCTTCATAGGTTAGACGGAGAAATCGGAATTTCGTTACAAAGAAGTTTGAAATTTTTATACCTTTACGCTACTCTTGCTTTCTGCGGACTGTTGGTAGACGCACATTAACGGCAAGCAAAGAGATTGCTGTGTCAGCTTGATATGTTCAAATGCTAATTAAGTATAGCATACAGCTATGAATTTTTCTATTGCGTTCCCCTGACTTCGGAATAGTGGCAGGGCTGGCTATCCATGTCTTGTGCTTCTCTACCGTACATGAGCATTCGCGCCCGGATTGTCGTTGCCGTAGCCCTCCATGAGATTGATAACGCCCCAGATACCAAGCCCGGCTCCAAGTGCTACAACAAGGGTCTGCAAAACGTCTACTGCGCTATTGAAAAATGCCATAAATAAATCCTTTCTGCCGCGTCTGCGGCTGTCCGGCAAGCGGACAAAAGGCGGTCAGCGTATGCCGCCGCATAAAAAAACCGCCCTCTGGTAAAGGCGGCTGTCCCCGCGCTGCGTAAGTTCTGCGGCGCGGCGGTATTCAGTTGTAGGGGGGTGCGGCTCCTGCCGCTGTGTGCTGCGCCGGAAAGTAGGGGCGCGTATCATGTAGCCGATATTGATATATGTGATTGCTTCGATTCCTCCTTTCGGTGTCCCGCTGTGCTGCCGGACGGGTATTATTCAGACTTGCGGGAAGTGAATAGCTTGCATAGCAAGGTGTTCGCTTCCCGCAAGTTCACAAAGGGGTAGCTGCCGCAAGGCAGCGTAGGGGAAGTGTAGCTTCCCCTGTCCCCCCCTCCCCGGCGGTCTGCCATGCTGTCACTGTTGAGGGATAAGCCCCCGGCGCGTGACATACTCCGTTGCAAAACGGCGGTGTTCCGCTTCCTTTTCCCGCCAATACTCCCATAATGCAGCGTCGGCGGCTTCCGCAACATTCATTAAAAACCGTTCAAGCTGCTTTTGTTTTTCCTCTGCGCTACGTTTCCTCATGGTCTGCGTCCTCCTGTAAGTCTGCTGCGTCAATCTCGTAATAGTCAAAAACCTCGTCGGGCTTGACAATGGCGGGGCGGCGTTTAAGGTGCTTTTCCATGTCAAAGGCGTTCTTCGGGTCTGCGTCGGATAGGTACTTGTATTTCGGGTGTTTCGTTATGTCGAATTTGTCCGAAAAGAACGGGCGCACCCCGCGTAGCTGCAAGATACATTTCCCTCCGTCCATGACTGCGATTTCATCTTCCGTCATAAGCTGCTTTCCCAATTTCTGATAGTTCAGCCCATGCGAAAGCTCCCGCCCCCTTGTTTCGGAAGTGTTGAAGCTGTCTATCGTTTCCTTGCCTAAAATCTCCGATATTTCTTTGAGCGTGGTTTTTTCCTTGCCGCCCAAGAAAAGCGTGGTGTCGCAGTTGCCGACTATGGTATCGGCGTTGTCCTTGTAGATTGCCTTTAGCTGTGACTGGCTCTGCAAGATGATTGACGCGGAGATTTCCCGGCTCCGTATGGTTGCGATTAGTTTCTCAAATTTGGGGATTTGCCCGATATTCGCAAATTCATCAAGTAAGCACCGTACATGGACGGGAAGCCGCCCGCCGTATTCATCATCTGCTTTGTCGCACAAGAGGTTGAATAGCTGTGTGTAGAGAATACTCACGACAAAGTTAAAGGTGTCGTCGGTGTCGCTGATAATCACGAAAAGGGCGGTCTTTCTGTCACCTATGGTGTCAAGCTCCATTTCGTCGGTTTCCATAAGCTCCCGCAGCTCCTTAATGTCGAATGGGGCTAACCTCGCGCCGCATGAGATAAGTATGCTTTTTGCGGTCTTGCCCGCCGCCAGTTTGTATTTTTTGTACTGCTTGACTGCAAAATGTTCCGGGTCTTTTTCTTCCAGACGTTCAAACATGAGGTCAACCGGGTTCTGGAAATCCTCGTCGTCCTCGCGGGCTTCCGACGCATTTATCATTTCAAGCAGCGTCGTGAAGTTCTTCTCGTCCTCTGGGGCTTCATACCAGATATAGCCGATTAGTGCGGTGTAGTAGAGCTTTTCCGCTTATAGTGATAGGTAATCCTTTGAAGTTATCGCCGGATTTTCCCCCACTCCACACCGGACGTGCGACTTTCACCGCATCCGGCGTTCCATCGGTTGTTTTCACAAGCATTTAATCAATCACCAAATGAAATGTTAGTTTTCTATTGCGGACAAACCAGCCTGCTGGCGCAGACTGTTCACTTTTAACATCAGTTCCTTTGTTGCCTTGAGCGTGTCGGCTATCTCTTTTAGCTCATTCTTAGGACACTCTTGCAGGAGTGGAAGAAATCTATTATGGAACAAAATCATATTTCGATAGCGTTCCTTGCCGCCCAATTCTGCCGGTGTTTTCAGCCAGCATACTATGTCAGCCGCATTTTCAAAGAGTTCCCCACTTAGCGCACATTTTCCACGTTGAGCCGAGAATAGTGAAATCCTGCTGTCAGTAAGTTCTGTGCTTCGCCCCATAGGCGGTTGATTCCTCAAACCTGATAGAACAGATGAGTTCATACTTAGGTTCGTGTGTATCAATGCCCGTCCCTCTACCGTGTAACTGCAAACCGCCGCTTTCTTTGCCATCGGTATCTTGTTCTTGATGTATGCGATAGGGTAGATAGGTTGGTCGATTCCAGATACATACCGTATCATTGCCGACTTTCCAAACCGTTCTTTTTCGCTCTCGGTCATTGCGCCGCCCTCTCGAACAAGTCTGCACCCGGTTTCTGTATTGAGCCGATTTGTTAAAACTGTCATGACCTGTCTGTGGATTTTCCTGCAATCAATGCTGATGCAGGTGGCAAGTTGAAAATAATTCTGTATTCCCAGAACCATTGAATTGTACAGCCGTATTTCGTCCAAAGGTCTTTTTCCCTCTGAAGGTCGGGCAATTCGTTTCGCCTGTTCCACCAGTTTTTGCCTTTCCAGTTCCAACTTTTTGTCACAGATATGAGATTGCACGATGTACTTCCTGCTTTTCGGTCTGACTCGTATCTTAAACCCAAGAAACTCTGAATAGCGTTTTCTAACATTGACTATCCTTGTTTTCTCTGGCGATACCTCCAACCTCAGCCTCTCGGTTATCCATGCCGTTACAGCCTCTTTCGTTCTCAAAGCGTCCTCTTTATTCCGGCAGAAAATTCTGAAATCATCTGCATATCTCACGATATACATTTCTTTCAACCCTGTTTTCCTCATTTTGAGGAATGCCTTGCTCCGGTCAAAAGTAATCGAGTTTCTGATTTTCCTCTCATACCCGTATTCCTTTACAAGAGGGTGGTTCTGCCATTGGCTCTCAACCCATTTGTCCAGTTCATTCAGCACGATATTGGCAAGCAACGGTGAAATGATACCGCCTTGCGGAGTGCCTTTGTCTGGAATGAGTGTAGTGCCGTCTGGCATTCTAATCGGTGCTTTCAGAATCCGCTTGATAATAAAAATCAACTGTTTGTCGTGTATTCCCATTGCCCATATTTGCCGCATTAGCTTGCTGTGATTTACGTTGTCGAAAAATCCTTTTATATCAAACTCAATCACATAATGCAGGTTCATGCGTTGAAGCATGGTGTAAGTTTTCTGCACGGCGTGTTCCACGGAACGGTTCGGGCGAAAGCCGTAACTGTTGTCGCTGAATTTCGCTTCGCAGATTGGCTCTATGACCTGTTTGATACATTGCTGTACCAGCCTGTCCCAGATACAGGGAATACCTAACGGTCTGGTTTTTCCGTTTGGTTTCGGAATGTCTTTGCGTCTTACCGGCTTTGGGCGGTATCCGTGCTGACTTCCTGTGACAATAAACCTCGCTTTCTCTGCAACTGTTTCGGGCGGTAAACACCCGATGTCACTGATGTTTTTGTTGTCTGTTCCTGCTGTGTAGCTTCCTCCGTTTGCTTTGATGTTCCGATATGCCAGAAGAATGTTGTCCCGGCTCAGAATTAAATCCATAAGGTCGGTAAAATTTTCTCCCTCCAAACTTCGATGATAGAGTTCATCAAAAACTGGCTGCATACCGTAATACTCGGCATGACGTAAGTCATCTACACATAGAGTTTTGTTTTTCTTTGGCATAAGGCATCACCTCCTTTTTGCGAAAGTGACCCTTTTGGTCTTACTCGAATCCTTATGTTGGATTGAATAATGCCTGCTTATCTCAACCGACTTGTGGCCATTCCTCCGTAGCTCACATAACGCAAGCACATCATAGGTTCGACCACTACTTTTCAGCAGCAGTTCGTCTGCTTATTGTTTTTCGTCAGACTATTCCTTGCGGAATCTGCTGCCTTTCCTCGTTCCGATAGTTCTATCTGTTCATACATACCCATAGGTTCCTGCTATAGACCTGTCGGCTTGCCTGTGCCTGTAACACAGCATGGTCGTTCGTAGGATCAATTTCTACTAAACCACACCGACTGCGCATTAACGCACCCACACATTTCTGCGTGGTCTTCTTTTAGACCTGTACATTCGCAGGTTCGTCAGTCCGCCCGCCAAAGCGAACATTCTAACCATAGGTATCTTATAGACTCTCGGCTTATAGGTAACACAGTCTGCCTCCAGACCGCTTTCGACCACTTTAGGCAGTGGTTACGGTTACTCTCAGCCTTTGTCATGGGGCTTCGTACACCAGCCATTACAGCTAATGCACGCCCATCAAGGGTAGGCGTTTCAGGGCGTTACCCCGTCATTCCACCTATCAAACTACCAGTTCTCCGAACAACGGAAAACCGTTGCTCGTGCGCAGACTTTTTACCGTCTGCGAACGAGTCGCACTCACCCAGAAATCCTCGCCGGATTTTTCCCCGTCGCCTTTGGTGTTGGCGATAATGGTATTGACTAATTTCAAAATGTCCTTTTCGCTCCGCAGATAGGCAAAGGGATTGTATTTCATGGATTTTTTGAAGTTAATCGTATTTAGCACTTTGATACGGTATTTGTACCGCTGCAACATTTTCCCGGTTTCCAAAATCAGTGTTCCTTTCGGGTCAGTGACGATATACGACGTTGGAAAATCCTTTGACGTACATTGCATGAGCGACGGTTTCACAAAGAACCGGGTCTTGCCGCTGCCGGAACCGCCGATTACAAGAATATTTTTGTTTCTTGCGTATTTCGGCTGCTTCGGGCGGCTGTTCATGGTGAGCCGTTCCGTCTGCGTTAAGGGGATATTGTTCTCAAATACCGGGTCTGTGTACGGCTTTATGTCGTCAGCCCCGCCCCAACGCGCCGAACCGTATTCTGTCCCGCGGCGGTATTTCTTCGCGTTCTTGCCTTTGGTGTAGATAATCAGCCGGACAATGACCGCCCCCGCAATGCCGATAAGTAAGTCTGCCGGGTGGAAGCTCGGCGCGATACTGGAAAAGGCGGTGGTAAAACCGTCCCCAAGATGTAGCAGCTTTGCGCTTGCGTCCGCGCCGGGGGATAGACGGACAGCCGCGCCCACTTTATCAAAGAGCCAGACAAAGAGCAGATACGGGAGATTTAGGATAAGCAGCTTCTTGATTTCCGGCTTCATAGCGATACCTCCCTGTCCTTGTTCTTGACCTTTGCCCGTTCCGCGTTCTTGCCCTGTGCGGCTTCTTTGAGCGTAGAGAGCAGCTTTCGGATAGAGGGCTTTTTCTCCTGTGTCAGCTTCTTTGCGGAAAACTCCTTAAAGGCTGCGGTCAGCACGTCCGCGTCCCGCCCCTTGAAAAAAACCAGATAGCGGGGCGGGCTTTCCGTTGCGTCCTTTTTCAGCGCAAAGTCGATACCGTACTTTTTCGCCGTACTCTCAAAGGCTTTGATATTGCCCTCGGTAATCTCAATGTTGGAAACGCCCGCGTTCTGCTTCATAAGCTGCTTTAAGCTCTGCTTTCCCTGTGGCGGTTTTGCAAGCTGCTTTTTGCCCTTTGACAGTATGGCTTTCATTGCCTTTTGGAGCGTCTGGGCGGTCAGCTTCCCGGTCTTGATGTAAAGGGCTATGGTCTTTTCGTTTACTTCGTCCTGCAATTCCTCGCGTCCTCCTTTCGCGTTTCTTTATGGGGCGGCGGTCAGATACGCACCCGCAGCCCGTTCAAGTCCTCGGCTCTGATACCCACAAGATACCAGTTGTCGCCGTACTCAATCCGGGTCGGCTTCCACTTGCCCCGCACGAATACGTCAAAGCACTCACCGCAATGCAAGCCCCCGTAGTAGCTGTTTAAGTCAAAGCGAATGTCGTAACGGTCGGTGCGCTCGTCAAATACCAATGCTCCTGTCATTTTCTGTGCCATAATAAAATCCTCCTTTTGTTGTTTTACAGGCTTTCGCCCGGTTTGAATGAATAATAGTCCGGGTCGCCGTACTGCGGCTTCTTCGGTGACAGTGCGCCGCTTGCCATGTCATGGGCGACAAGGGAAGTGTAATAATTGCCGATAGTGGACGGGGCGTTGAAAAGGGCTGCTTTCAGATATTGCTTGATGTTGCGGATTTTCGTTGTGTTCTCCCGCATACAGTCAAGCACAAAGCGGATATGCTCGCCGTCCAGTTTCATAAACTTAGATTTCACAAGCTCTGCCGGGTAGTCGTCCCCCGCAATCCGTACCCGCTTTCTGGCGGTGCATACGGTTTCAAGCATGAGGTCTACAATCTCGTCCAGCCTGTCCCCGTCAAACTTCATGTCCTGTTTGAGAATGTGGTAGTCGATATTGTCCTTGATGATTTCCCGGTATATATCAACTGCGCTCTGTGCTGCCGCTTCCGTTCCTTTCCGTTCCGGCGGCGTAGCCGCTTCTCTGCAAGGAGAGGGGTTAGGGGAAAGGATAGGAATGGAATGGGTACTTGATAAATCTGTATTTGATTTTTCTTTTTTTGGTAAGTCAGTTCTTTGTATATCTTTATTTAATTGCGTTGGATTTTCCAACGTAGGTTTTTCCAATGTTGGTTTTTCCTGCGTTGGATTATCCAATGTTGGATTTTCCAATGTAGGTAAATCCGGCGTAGGCGGCTGCGGCTGCTCGAATATCACATAGTCCGCGCCCCGCAAGCGTCCTTTCTCGTCGCGCTCCCTTGACCGAACGATATACCCGGCGCGTTCAAGCTCCTTAATGGCTTCGCGGATAGCGTCTATCTTCTCCCGGTTGATAAGGGATAAGCCTTTCAAGGTGTAGTCCCAATCTTCGGGGAGTGACAGCATTTGCGACAACAGCCCTTTTGCCTTTAAGGAAAGCTCCTTGTTGCGTAGGTGGTGGTTGCTCATTACGGTGTAGCCCTTGTTCCGTTCCACTCTGAAAACTGCCATAGTAAATCACTCCTTTTGCTGTGGATTTGTTACGCAGTAGAAGCGCGGTTTCGGGGGATAAGGTATAAATCCCTTGCCGCGCCAGATACGCGCCCGCAAAATCGCTTGTAGCAAGGCTTTTTCTGCCCCTACTGCGTAACAAAGGGCATAAAAAAGCGGCGTTCCTGTTCTCCCATGTAGAGAGTAAGAAACGCCGCTTCTGCGTCGTATTCAGTTTTTAGTACAATACCCTGCTTGTCCGTCGCTCGAAAAACCTTGATTTTCCAGTGTTTTCAAAAGTATCGTTATCTAACGTCAGCTTTTGACAGACCATCCTTTAAGGCTATGATACAGCTTGTGGAAGATGGAGAAGTGGAAACCATTATTCTAAAGGATATGAGCCGGTTAGGGCGGGATTATCTTGTGGTAGGTCAGCTCCGGGAGTTCTTTCGCAAAAAGGGAGTTCGTCTGATTGCAATTAACGATAATCATGACAGTTACAATGGAGATGACGATTTCCTTGTATTCAGGGATGTTATGAATGAAATGTATGCCAAGGATATCAGCAAAAAGATAAAATCCACATTCAAATCCAAGGGAAAATCCGGAAAGCATGTGGCAAGTGTTACACCATACGGATACCTGAAAGATGAAAATGACGGAAACCATTGGATTGTGGATGAAGAAGCTGCCGAAATTGTGAGGCTGATATTCAAATGGACTATTGATGGGCTGGGTCCTTATCAGATAGCAAAACTTCTGCAGGAGAAAAAAGTGGAAATACCGGCAGTGCATATGGCACGCTTCGGGCAGGGGAATAACAGAAACAAGAAAGTGAAAGACCCTTATGGATGGGGTTCTTCTACAGTAGTCGGGATATTGAAGAAAAGGGAATACTTAGGTCACACGGTCAATTTTAAAACACAGAAGCATTTTAAGGATAAAAAGAGCCATTATGTATCAGAGGACAACTGGGTAATATTTGAGAATACGCAGGAGCCGATTATTGACCAGCAGACCTTTGATACAGTGCAGAAATTACGGGAAAATGTAAGGAGATACCCGGACGGATGGGGAGAGCATCATGTTCTTACCGGTCTTATGTATTGTGCTGACTGTGGTGCAAAAATGTATGTGCACCGGACAAGCAATGGAAAGAGGATTGCCCAGTATACCTGTTCTGCTTATACCAAGGTACCTTGCGGAACATTGTGCAAGACACAGCACAGGATTAACGAGTCAGTGGTGCTGGAACTGATAGGAGACACACTCAGGGCAATCTTTGAATATGCAAAGTATGACCGGAGCGAGTTCATAGACACCATAACAATGGCACAGTCAACACAGGAGGATGCAGAGGTAAAAAAGGTCAGGGCAAGAATCGCAGTGGCTGGAAATCGCTGTGAGGAGCTGGAGAAGCTAATCTGCCGTATTTATGAGGACAATATTCTCGGCAAACTACCGGACAGCAGATATGAGGTTCTTGATAAGCAGTATGCCAGGGAAAAAGCGGAGCTGGATGCAGAGATTAAGGAGCTGGAAGCGAAGCTCACAGAATATGAGAAAAGCAGAAATTCTGCCGGCAAGTTTATTGCACTGATTGATAAATATGAGAAGTTCGAGGAACTGACACCGGCAATGGTAAATGAATTTGTTGATAAGGTGCTGGTGCATGAAAGAGACAGAAAGGGGAGCATCCAAACCACGCAGGAGATTGAAATCTATTTCAATTTTGTTGGTCGGTATGTTCCACCGGCAATGATGACAGAACCTACTGCTGAAGAGCAGGCTGAGATTGACCGGATTAACAGAATCAAGGACAGGAGACATCAGCAGTATTTACGAAGAAATGAAAGTGGATGGCAGAGGAAATATGAAGAGCGTGTAAAAAATGAAAAGCGTGCAAAAATGCAGGCAATGAAAGAAGAAATCCGCAGGCAGGACAGGGAGAACGGAGTCTATGCAACGGCAGGCAGTCTTGCATTGGAACCGACGATTGGAATGCCTGAATAGGATTTCGCAGAAAGCACTTGAGAGAAGTCTTGGGTGCTTTTTTCATGCTCAAATTTCCGCAGGAAATGCAGGGCAACCGGAGAAGTTGAACTGTGTTATCCGTCCTGTGGGATGACAGATTTCAACTCCTTCGGAGCAGAGTACAGAGGTGCAACCTTTGTCGGAGTTGAGAGGCAGAGCCTTCATCAGGTCAAGGGCAGAAGCCCTGCCCAGTTTATTGTCGTAGCGACAATAAGTACTGGGTATTACTTGCCGCAAACGCAAGGGTTTATCGGCTCCGCCATCAAAAAAACAAAACAGTGGAGAGGAGAGAAAAGACAATGAAAGCTTCAAGGCATAATGGCAGAAGTGGAAAGCATGGAGTCTATGATGTAAAGCATAATGACAGGGATTTTGATGTGGAGCACAGTGAACATATTGATTCGGAAAGAACAAAGCAGAATGTTTACTGGGACTGCTATCAGGGTTACAGTTTTGCGGGCAGTTCCCAAGAGAGGCAGTTTAATTTTACAGAAATTGAGCGTGCCTATTACTATGAGCATTATTCAGATTTTGTGGATGCACAGAATGAGAGGAATGAGCAGGCAAGGCATCCGGAGAGAAACAGAACGATTGATGATGTACTGAAAAACAATAAGACCTGCCCGGAAGAAAGCGTGATACAGCTTGGCAATATAGACCATGCGGTTACACCGGATGTGCTAGCTAAGGTATCAGCAGAGTTCTTTGACGAGTTCAATAAAAGATATGGCTCCCACATTCATATATTGGACTGGGCACTGCACCTGGATGAGGCAACCCCGCATATTCATGAGAGGCATGTATTTGACGCAAAAAACAAATATGGAGAATTATGTCCCCAGCAGGATAAGGCACTGGAAGAGCTTGGCTTTGAACTGCCTGACCCAGCAAAAAAGAAAGGGAAATACAATAACCGGAAAATGAACTTTGATGCAGAATGCAGAAAATTGTTTTTGGAGATAGCACAGAGAAACGGAGTGCAGGTGGAGTGTGAGCCGGTTTATGGTGGTGCAGGCTATCTTGAAAAGCAGGACTTTATAATTGAAAATCAGAAAAAGCGAATTGCAGAGAAGCAGGCAGTTCTGGATGAGATTACCATGAGAGTTTTGGATATGGAGAATTTTGTGGAACAGGTAGCTGAGGATGCCTATGAAAAAGCGTGTGAGGCAGTATCTGATACAATGGCAGAGCAGACCAGGGCGGAAGATATTGAGGAGCTTCGCAGATATAAAAAGTGGCTGACCTCGGATGAGAGAAAGACACCAAAGGACAAGCGGGATTTTGTCGGAAGGTGTCTTGATAATTTGGAAAACAGGCTCAGGGGCATGGCACAGAAAGTAGCCGGGAAAGTAATGGAAACATTGCAAAATCCACGCATAAAGGAGCAAAAGAAGTCTGAGGTAAAGGAACATGCAAGGAAGTCAGTCCGTGCCCTTCTTGAGGCAAACAGGAAGCTTGTAGAGGAGCAGAGAGCAAAGGTGGCAGAAACACCAGCACACAAAAAAGCAAGGGGAGAGGAATTGGGATAAGCATGAATGTATTTGCAGTAGTGAAAGAAAATGTCACTGCAAGGCAGGTGGCTATGCAGTATGGCATCAAAATCAACCGGAGTGGGCTGGCTTGTTGTCCGTTTCATAAAGACAAGACTCCCAGCATGAAGATTGATAAGAGATACTATTGTTTCGGCTGTGGAGATACCGGAGATGCGATAGATTTTGTGGCAAAATATTTCGGGCTTGCACCAAAGGAAGCTGCAATGAAGATTGCATCTGACTTTGGACTGAATTATGACGCAACCAACCGGGCACCACCGAAAAAGATGGCACCAAAGAAAACACCGGAGCAGATACTGGATGAAGAGCAGAAGCAGTGTTTTTGTGTTCTGTCAGACTATTATCATCTGTTAAGGAAATGGAAAACAGAATATGCACCGAAGAGCATGGATGAGGAATGGCATCCCTGCTTTGTAGAAGCTCTGCAGAATATCAGTAAAGTGGAATATCAGCTTGATACTCTCCTTGAAAAGGATATCCCTGACAGAGCTTCTGTTGTTTCTGACATTGGAAAGGGGGTGAAGTCGATTGCAGGAAGAATTGAAGAGTATCGGAGAAGTCAGGGCGATGCTGGAGAGCACAGAAAAGGGAGAAGTCAGGAAAACAGTCGGTAACTATCGTCTGATTTTGATGAATGACCCTAATCTGCAGGGTGCATTCCGTCTGAACATGTTTACGGATAAAATCGACATTACAAGGGATTTGGGATGGTATCGTGAAAGCGACAGCCTGACGGATGTTGATTTGAAATTCCTTGTTGTCTACCTTGAAAAGCATTATGGATTATCCAACGAAAAGCGGATTGAGGATGTGATAAAGGTCGTGGCA
Source organism: Coprococcus eutactus (assembly GCF_025149915.1). Lineage (NCBI taxonomy): Bacteria > Bacillati > Bacillota > Clostridia > Lachnospirales > Lachnospiraceae > Coprococcus > Coprococcus eutactus. Next base: position 1,955,544 of record NZ_CP102278.1, on the reverse strand, counting down.
AATGAAAACAGATACCATCCGGTTCTTGACCGCATCAATTCCATAACATGGGATGGCAGGGAGAGGATACGCTATGCACTGCATCACTTCTTAGGGGCAGAGGTCAGTGAGTACACCTATGAGGTAATGAAGCTTTTTATGATAGGGACGATAGCAAGAATTTCATGCCCGGGCATCAAGTTTGAAGTAATGCTCTGCCTGGTAGGTGGTCAGGGAGCCGGTAAATCCACTTTTCTGCGTTTCCTTGCCATGGAAGATGACTGGTTTACGGATGACTTGAAGAAAATGGATGATGATAATGTATACCGAAAAATACAGGGGCATCTGATTATAGAGTTCCCTGAAATGGTGGCAATTCTCAATGCCAAGAATGTGGAAGATACCAAGTCCTTTATGAGCAGACAGAAAGACACTTACAAGACCCCATACGACAGGCATCCCAAAGACCACAAGAGGCAGTGCGTGTTTGCCGGTTCATCAAATTCGCTGGATTTCCTGCCTATGGACAGGTCGGGAAACCGAAGATTTCTGCCTATTCTTTGCAATATGGAAGAGGCGGAAACTCATATACTCGATGATGAAAAGACATCAAGGGAATATATCGACCAGATGTGGGCAGAGGCTATGGAAATCTACAGGAGTGGCAAATGCCAGCTGAGGCTTCCGAAAGAGATGGAAAAAGAGCTTTGTGAGTATCAGAAGCAGTTTATGCAGGAAGATACCAAGAAAGAGCTGATTCTTGACTATTTGGAGCATTACGAGGGAAGCATGGTATGTTCAAGGCAGTTATATTCTGAGGCATTGGGAAATGACGGAAATCCGGCACAATGGGAAATTCGTGAGATTAATGACATTATGAATAACTGCAGTGATTGGATTGCCTTTAGTAATCCAAGACATTTTCCTGAACCATACCGCAGGCAGAAAGGATGGGAGAAGCCTGACAACAGAGGTCAGGATTTTCAACCGATAACCAAGGAGCAGATGGAGCAGTTATCATTGCCACCGGAGTGGATGGAGGGATAAATGCCTGATAGGTTGTCGGCTGGTTGTCTATCCCGTTGCCAACCCCGTTGTCGGTTCTATGTTCTATAAAACCTTATATTTACTATGTTTTTAAGGGATATATATAGTTCTGACAACGAAAGCAACGGAATATTTGAGAAAAAGTAAATTTAGGAAAAGTAACTATAAATAAAAGGAATTGAGAGTTTTTAGAGGTCGGTTGTCAGCTTCCGGTTGTCAGCTGAAAGAGGCTCTTCCTTACCAGGCAGACATAAAGGAGAACACAAATGGAGAATAGAAAATCACACACACCGGTAGCACTCAGAAAGCAGATAGGTGGCACAATGTATGTTGTGAGAGTGCATTTCAATGAGGATGCCGAAGAAAGCATGAAGGACAAGATAAAGAGGCTGATTGAGAATGATGTTAGGGCAAATCAGCATACGGCATAGGAAGAAAAGCATATGGAAAACTTGCATATATTGTGGTATAATTAGTATGTTCAATAAGAGCGAAAAATAAGAATATTCTTAACAGATGAATTTATGGAAGGGTGAATTTATCATGAGGAAGAATGTAAAAATCATTGTTGGTGTCGTTGTGCTTATTCTTGTACTCGTTGTTGGTTCTTTTGTAGGACTCATAATTAACCGTACCAACGACCATAAATTTGGGAGATATGTATCAACGGAAGGTCCTTGGGGAATGACTGCCACTTGGGTATCGGAGGACAGTGCCAGTTATCTTGTCTGCAAGAAGGAAAACGATGAACCGTTTGCCAATGTTACAGCCTATTTTCAGGGTGTGGACGGTTGGCAGGCCTATGAGTTGAATAGCATCGATAGAATTGTTTATCTGGACATTGTAAAAGATGGCGTTGTTGTTGACGGCACCAGCGGCTATATGAAATTTGATGGAACTACATTTACTATTACAGATCTGGACAAAGATACCTTTGGTGCAGATGAATTTCATTATGTCATTACCGATAAGGAGTTCAGTCCCGATTAAAGTGTCAAACCTATTCCAGTTTGGGCATGAGGTTGCCGAAAATCAAAAGTGAATAAAAATGACTTTATAGCCATTGTGGAGAAATCTACAGTGGCTTTTTTCATGCAATGAAATGTATGGGTACTAAAAAGTCTTTGACATTTTGTTTCAGGTAAGACAGCCAAGAGCATTCTGGTTTCCTGTGGTGCGAGACTTGCGCCATTTGACATCAAGGAAGTCAGGGAGATAACAGCATATGATGAACTCGACTTAGGGGACATCGGTAGAAGAAAGACAGCACTGTTTGTCATTATTTCGGATACAGATGATTCCCTTAATTTTTTGGTATCAATCATGTACACACAGCTTTTCAATCTGCTCTGCACGATTGCAGACGATGAATACCATGGAAAGCTCCCGGTACATGTGCGGTGTATCCTGGACGAGTTCGCAAACATCGGACAGATTCCGAAGTTTGACAAGCTGATTGCCACCATACGAAGCAGAGAGATATCGGCATCCATTATCCTACAGTCTAAGGCACAGTTAAAGTCAATTTATAAGGATAACGCGGAGACAATCGAGGGTAACTGCGACACATTTCTGTTTTTAGGTGGCAAGGAAAAGTCAACATTAAAAGATCTGTCGGAAGTGCTGGGTAAGGAAACGATTGACACGTACAACACCTCTGATACCAGAGGAACATCTCAGTCCTATGGTCTGAACTATCAGAAACTTGGGCGGGAACTTATGAGCCAAGACCGCCTGGCTCTTATGGATGGCGGCAAATGTATATTGCAGGTGCGTGGAGTAAGACCGTTCTTTTCAGATAAGGTCGATATAACCGCAAACGAGATGTACAAAGAGCTTTCGGATTTTGACAAGAAAAATCAATTTGACATTGAGAAATATGTTTCCGAATATGGAAAACCAAAGTTTTCTAAGATCATATGATGAGATTCCTCCGAGAGTTGAATACTCACTTACAGATAAGGGCAGATCCGTTGTACCGATACTTAAGAGTATTTGTCAGTGGTCAGGAACCTTTTACAAGGAAGACAACGAAAACGAGATGACACAGTGCCAGAAATGTGACCATAGGGGGTAGACATAATGATAAAATATACAGAAGAGAAAACATTTACACAGGATCAGGTACAGGAGCTTTTTAAGTCGGTTGGGTGGATCTCGGCAGAATACCCACAGAGACTTCACAAAGCACTTATGAACTCACAGACTGTTCTTACCGCATGGGATGGTGGGTGAGCGCCTTGTCGGACTTGCAAGAGTGTTGGATGATTCAGAGCTGGTGGCATTTGTACACTATGTTCTTGTGCATCCTGAATATCAGGGGCAGAAAATAGCCGGAAATATGGTAGAATATATTAGAGATAAATATAAGAATTATCTGTACATAGAGGGAATGCAGGAGGACAGCAAGAATGTCGCTTTCTATGAGAGACACGGTTTCCACGTTATGGAAGGTGGCACACCGATACAGATATGCAATTTTTCGGATAAGAGGTAAAAGGGATGCACGATTATTTGACAGAGACAAAGATGCTCGACTATTCAAATGAGAATATCAAGCAGCTCATCAGAGAGAGAAAGTGGAGTGACATGGCAGAGTTTGAACGCCTGAAGGCCATTTATACATTTGTCAGGGATGAGATATTGTTTGGATATAATGTGGATGACAGTGTCCCGGCGTCCAGGGTGCTGCGGGATGGCTATGGACAGTGCAACACCAAGGGAACATTGTTCATGGCGCTGCTTAGAGCCTGCGATATCCCGTGCAGAGTGCATGGATTTACCATTGATAAAAAGCTACAGAAGGGCGCTATGACAGGAATCGTATACAGAAATGCACCACAGAATGTATTCCATAGCTGGGTAGAAGTGTATTTTGAAAACAGGTGGTATGAGCTTGAGGCGTTTATTCTGGATATGGGATATCTAAAAAAGCTGCAGGCGAAATACAGTGAGTGTACGGGTGCATTTTGCGGATTTGGAGTGGCAGTTAAGGACTTTAAGAATCCTGTTATAGATTTTGACAGGAATAATACATATATCCAGAGCGAAGGTATCAATCAGGATTTCGGAGTGTATGATTCGCCGGATGAACTGTTAAAAGAACACCATCAGGAGATGTCAAGGGTGAAGGCGTTCCTGTACAGAAACTGGGGAAGGCATATGATGAACAGGAATGTCAGGAAGATCAGGGGTAAGTAGAATAGAATATGGGAGGTACACACATGGCAAAGAGAAAAACACTGCCAAAGGATTTTGAGCAGCTTGTGCAGACGGCAAGTGATGAGGACATCAAGAAGGTATTGGGCAAATGCGACATCAATGCATATGGCGGATACAACAAGGGAAATGCACTGGAATTTCCACTTTCAGAGGAGATGATGCGGTGGCTGATAGAGCAGGGGATCGACATCAACTATGTTGACCAGTATGGCTACACACCGCTGCTTTATCATGCTGGAAGAATGTCATCAGAGAAACAGGCAATAGCGCTGGTGAAGCTGGGCGCAGACATAACAGCCACCCAGGGCCTTGACAGAGAGACCGTAATGCATGTGGCTGTGAAGACTGGCAATCTTGAGCTTGTCAAATGTCTGATACAGGCGGGAGCAGATGCAGAAGTGACATCCAGATCAGGGGAGACTCCACTTGAGAGAGCGTTTCACTGGGCAAGGACATTTGATCTGATAAAGCTTGCGCCGGTAGCAGAGTATCTGATCGGGATAGGAATTCCGGTCACAGATAAAATAAGAACATATATGAGAAGCGCGGCTGAGGATATAGAGTTTCGCAGGAAAGATATGAGTCCAGATATTATGCCGGAGCTCGACAGGGCGATGGAGAGTCTGTACGGACTGCTCGGAGTTGCCTCTGTTCCAAGGCGGGTAGAATATGACGGCACATCGCCGATCGTCATTCATGAGAAGCGCTGGCAGAAGCAGCATGGAGAATTGTGGAATCTTCTTGTGCCTGGTTCGGGACATGCGGGCACAGTTCAGGGCGAGGTCATCCGTATATCGGGAAAACTTGCCTATGAGATACTAGATAACGGATGCTGCAACTGGGATTCAGATTTCAAGAGCATGGCAAATGCCCTGTATCGATACATATGTATGGGCACACCACTTGACGCGTACGAGCAGAGAGAATTTGCCGGACTCATAAACGGCATCAAAGATGCCGATGAGACGGATATAAACAGACTCACAGAGCTTTCGGTCAAATGGGTGACACTGAATCTGAATCCTATGGCAGTGGGAGAACTTGATTATAAAAGATAGATCAATTACTGTGACTTCCGTCCATAGCGGAAGTCACAGTAAGCTCCATTTTCGGCAAGAGTCTGAGTCCTTGTGAGCTTCAAGTCCATCATGTCAGCAAGCACGAAATCCATACGGCACAGATATTTTGCCAGTTCAAAGCATCCCTCGTCACGGCAGAGATTACAGATCCCGCAGTTGTGATAATCATAGCCGAGTACGAAGTCATCGTTTGGCCCGCCCTCGATGATGTCAAGAACCCAGTCATTCTTATAGCGTCTCAGATGAGATTCCTCAGACCATTTCTTCCTTCCCGGAAGCTTTTTTTCATCGAGATAGCTGTCTGCATTTCCAATAACCATATGAAAAAGTTTATTGTTGTACAGCCCGTCTTTGTACAGGCTGAAACATTCCTCCGGTGAAAGAGAAGTCTTTCTGTTTAGTGCGATGAAATATGCGCCCATGCAGTATGAGCTCATGAGGTGCGACTTTCCTATGTCATCGGCACGCTCAAGGACTGCTTTGTATTCGTTCTTAATAGCCTTACTGTTAAGGCTTAGATGCTGTGCTTTTGCCTGTTTCATGCATGAATTGTGATAGAAATAGCCAAATAATTTCTGCGTAAATCCATATTCCATAGTTACATATCCTTTCTATTCTATTTGACACCAGTCAAATTATCAATACAGGTCAATTATTGGCCTGTCGATTTATTTAAAGCGTATCTCGATTATCTGACACATGCAGGATTTGTCCAGGTGCTTAAAAACAGTGTTGAGTACAAATCCATATCGTTTGTCAAGAGGTCTGTACCCTGTGAGATATCCTTTCCTGATGACAGAACTGAATGAAGAACTCCAGCTCTTAAGTTCCGAGAGTTCATCGACACTGAAATAAACACCGATGTTGTCATCACAGTCCTTGAGCCATGTCTTCAGCATGTTCTTAAGACCCTTTTTCTTCGTCGCGTCAAATACCAGCTTGCCTCCAGGAAAATGTTCAGCCATGGCGGCAAACAAAGTCTTAACCTGCTCAGTTTTGAAATAGTAGAATACCCCCGATGCGAAGAATACGATCCCGTCCTCAGGGCGGAAATCTATCTTGTCAAACCATGAGAGATCGTTGAGGTCACAGGCGATATTTGTCTCGCGTTCACGCTCACCTAAAAGTTCATTGCGGACAGCTATGGCGTCAGGAAAATCCAGATTGTACGCACGTGCCTGTCCGTTATCCACCTGGCTGAATGTTGTGTCGAGACCACAGCCGAGGTTCACAACACAGGCTCTTGGATGATTCTTGAGATACGATCGGCAGACGGATGCCAGATCATATTGTCTGGTGGCAGCCATGATAGCACCGATTTTCTCCATGATACCTTTCCTGTTATAGTCTATCTCGACCTCGTTGTATATTCTCTGGCAGTCAAGATCATTAAAGTTTCCCGGATACATCTCCATGGCACGCTTTCTTCCGTACAGTGGAAGAAGAAGAGTTTCCTGGACAGAGCCTTTTTCGATTTTCTTTTTTCCCATTTTCTTTCCTCCTATAAGATGTGTCGTCATTTTAGCTTATGTGAATGTGGCAGCCCGATGAAGTGCGATAGTGTTATTTGCCCTGATTATCAGGCGTTTTGCCAATCTGCAGTTCTGCTTCTATTCCGTGCAGCAGAACATTCATAGCCTCCATAAATGCAGTTTTCATCTCTGCTGTGACTCCACTTTGGCATGAGTCATCTGCGATTATTTCACAGACCATTGAGAATTCGGCCAGAGAGAGCATATATACGGTCCTTTCAGATAATTTTCTTGCTGCGATTCCGCGTTTGTACAATTCATCATAATACTTAAGCGCAAAACCGGCGCTTCTTTCTATATAGATACTGCGGAATTTCTCCAGGCATTTGCCGGAGTCATTTTTCAGCAGCATATGAAAGAGCTGCATGTCGCCCTCAAGCATATCGAAGATCTGCACCGATACTCTGGAATACAACACATTGAGCAGCTCGTCATCTGACATGGCAGTGAAGTCTATTCCGATCATGGATTTAGTGACTTCCATGAGCATTCTGCCGCTTTCCTCAAATATCTCGTCAAACATTTCCTCTTTGCCTGAGAAATGCTTGTATATTGCGCCTGCGGTTATACCGGCCCTTGTGGCGATCTTACGCATAGACGCCTCCTGATATCCAACCTCAAGAAAGACTTCCATGGCACTTTTCAGTATTGCCGCCCTTGTTTCCTTTGTACTTCCCCGAATGATAGCCACCTCCATTTACTATTTGGTAAACAATGTTTACTTTATATCACATGGGATTTGCAAAATCAAGCGACCAGAAGATTAAATGAGTTAATTGAAAATTTCTATCATTAAGCGACCAATGTAACAATATGCCTTTTAGGCATAACAGATAATTCAATATAGGTATTAGACATATAGATATATCAGGACTAAAATAAGCATGTATTGAAAAGTATTTGCTTATTTTTATGCTCATACATTCATAGGATGTGTGGGCGGATATTGGAATGTGTCAGGTTTTTGACGAAGACTTGACATGCAGCATCATTCCACGTCAAAGGTGATTAGAATGGGATGACGTTTAGTTGAAGGAGGTTTACATAATGTCAAAAAAGCTTATAGCATATTTCAGCGCAAGTGGAACCACGAAAAAGGTTGCAGAGATGATATCGGAGGCAGCAGGCGCAGATTTGTACGAGATCAAACCAAAGGAGCTGTACACCAAGGCTGACCTCGACTGGATGAACAAGAAATCCAGGAGCAGCGTCGAGATGAGCGACAAGAAGCTTAGACCGGAGCTTGATGATTCAAATGCACACATTGAGAATTATGATGAGATAGTACTTGGATTCCCTATCTGGTGGTATGTGGCTCCAACAATCATCAATACATTCCTTGAGAAATACGACTTCACAGGCAAGAAGATCACACTGTTTGCAACATCGGGCGGAAGTGGATTGGGCAACACGATCAAGGAACTCCAGCCGTCAGCACCGGGAGCTGAGTTTGTAGAAGGTGGACTACTGAACAGGGCAAACAGACAGGAAATCGAAAAGTGGGTTGACAAAACCCTCGCGTAAAGAATAGATGTGTGACAAATTCACGAGAGATGATAATAACCTTCATGCATCCGACGAATATATGAAACAGAGTTACATTTGGAAGGAGAAAAACAATGGCAAAGAAAGATAGTACAGACAGCGGGAAGAAATGCACTCGGAGAGTTCGCTCCTGAGTTTGCACATTTTAATGACGATGTTCTCTTTGGAGAGAACTGGAACAACAATGACATCGATGTAAAGACCAGAAGTATCATAACTGTTGTGGCACTTATGGCACAGGGAATCACTGACTCATCGCTGAAGTTCCATCTTCAGAATGCGAAGGATCACGGTGTATCACAGAAGGAGATCGCAGCGATCATCACACATGTTGGCTTCTACGCCGGCTGGCCAAAGGCTTGGGCAGTATTCAATCTTGCAAAGGAAGTGTGGAATGTAAATGAGGGCGATCTTCCATATGAGGATGAGGCCATGAGAGCACATGCAAAGAGCATGGTATTCCCTATCGGACAGCCAAATGATGCATTTGCCCAGTATTTCATAGGACATAGCTATCTCTTTCCAGTATCGACAAGCCAGGTCGGAGTGTTCAACGTGACATTTGAGCCGGGCTGCCGTAACAACTGGCATATCCATCATGCAAAGAGCGGCGGTGGACAGATCCTTGTGTGTGTCGGTGGTCGTGGATATTATCAGGAGGAGGGCAAGCCTGCAATTGAGATGAAACCGGGTGACTGTATCAACATTCCTGCTGATGTAAAACACTGGCACGGCGCAGCTCCTGATAGCTGGTTCAGCCATCTTGCAATCGAGGTTCCTGGCGAGGAGACGTCAAATGAGTGGTGTGAGCCTGTGACGGATGAGGAGTACGGCAAGCTTCAGTAGAGCTGTAGTAGATAACGCAAGTGACAATATCATATGAATATATAGAGACCATCCGGGTATAAATATGATTCGCGGTTGAATGCGAATGGATATTTATATCCGGGTGGCTTTTTGTTTCGACAAGAGCCTTGATGGATATATGATAACCACTGTACCTTAAGGGCGGCGATGTGGTAAGATGTGAGATGGAAAATATCGGTGTGTTGGAAAATACTGTGGGATAATACCATAAATTAAATACTGAGAATTCACAGTGTGAGTGATATAATGAAGCAAGAAAGTTGATATGGGAAGACAACTTATAATATCGAGGATAAGAAAAATGGATGAAAAAAAGACATACAATTTCTGGGGCTGGAAGAATGCAGATGCACCGGCCATCACAGATGAATATCCGGGGATAAATACCCCAACAGATCTATATGATGCACTGAGTCATATCTGGTGTGCGGATACCTGTGCGCCGAGGATGAGGGACAGATGGACATATGAGAATATGACGCTGGGGCAGTGCTCTATCACTGCGTTCCTGGCACAGGATATATTTGGCGGAAAAGTGTACGGTATAAAGAGACCGGGCGGAAACTATCATTGTTACAATGTGATAGGTGATTGTGCATTTGATCTCACAAGTGAGCAGTTCGGTGATGAAGTCTTGAATTACGAGGATAATCCGGAGCAGCAGCGGGAGGTACATTTCGCAAAGGAAGAGAAAAGACAGAGGTATGAGTATCTGAAGGCAGCACTCGGAGAATATACTGCCTGCAGACGCTGACAGAGAATAGCATAGTTTCAAAGATACAATAACAATAAAAGTTTAATGGGATTCATGGGGGAAAGAAAATGTCAATATTTTCAGATATATCAAATATAACAAGCAAAAAACGTAAACTAGAAGTGCCAGAGCCAAAAACGAACTTATTTGTGAGGGGTATAGTGTTGTTTGCATTGGGACTACTTGGTGCCTCAGTCTACACAATTGAAGATATAGACAAGACACCGGCTCTTGTTTTTCTATGTATTGGAGCGGCTTTGATCATAGCTGGTATAATTACTTTGATCTGTTATGGAAAACAAGTGACAGCATTTAAGAAATATACTCCGACATGGGAGAAACACAGAAGTATATTTGATGATTTCGCCATAGAATTAAATCATTGGTATGATTCTGACATGCGTCCACGCAGCTGAGATGGAGACACGTCATATATTCTTCGCCTTCAGAAGGATAGAATGGCACGGAAAGGCATTCGTATGATACAGCATACATCACCTGTGAAGAGAGAAACGATGG
>NZ_CP102278.1:1690000-1940000 GCF_025149915.1 Coprococcus eutactus | reverse complement strand
AATAGCTCACTAGTCGAGAGGTCCTGCGCCGAAAATGTCCGGGGCTAAAACACGACACCGAAGCTGTGGATCCGAAAGGATGGTAGAGGAGCATTCTTAAGTCGATGAAGCTGTACTGTAAGGAGCAGTGGAGAGTTAAGAAGAGAGAATGCCGGAATGAGTAGCGAGATTTAAGTGAGAATCTTAAAGGCCGAATATCTAAGGTTTCCAGGGTAAAGCTGATCTTCCCTGGGTAAGTCGGGGCCTAAGGCGAGGACGAAAGTCGTAGTCGATGGATAACAGGTTGAAATTCCTGTACTGCTTATGAACAGAACTGTGGGGACGCAGAAGGAGAGCACGAGCCGGAAATGGAAAAGCCGGTACAAGCGTATAGCAGTCACATAGGAAAATCCGTGTGAGAAATGTAAAGCGCGATGTGGATCGAACATTAGTAGAGAAGCGTGTGAGCCAGCTGCCAAGAAAAGCCGCTATTGTTTCATGAGTACCCGTACCGTAAACCGACACAGGTGGATGAGGAGAGAATCCTAAGGCCGGCGGGAGAAGTGTTGTTAAGGAACTCGGCAAAATGACTCCGTAACTTCGGGAGAAGGAGTGCCATAGAAATATGGCCGCAGAGAAATGGCCCAAGCAACTGTTTAGCAAAAACACAGGTCTATGCAAAACCGAAAGGTGAGGTATATGGGCTGACGCCTGCCCGGTGCTGGAAGGTTAAGAGGAGAGGTTAGAGCAATCGAAGCTTTGAATTTAAGCCCCAGTAAACGGCGGCCGTAACTATAACGGTCCTAAGGTAGCGAAATTCCTTGTCGGGTAAGTTCCGACCCGCACGAAAGGCGTAATGATTTGGGCACTGTCTCAACAACACACCCGGTGAAATTGAAATACCAGTGAAGATGCTGGTTACCTGCGCCAGGACGGAAAGACCCCATGGAGCTTTACTCCAGTTTGATACTGGGATTCGGTACTGTCTGTACAGGATAGGTGGGAGGCTAGGAAATGGTGACGCCAGTTGCCATGGAGCCAACCTTGGGATACCACCCTTACAGTACTGGGTTTCTAACCTGCAGCCGTGACCCGGCTGGGGGACAATGTCTGACGGGGAGTTTGACTGGGGCGGTCGCCTCCGAAAGAGTATCGGAGGCGCTCAAAGGTTCCCTCAGAACGGTTGGAAACCGTTCGAAGAGTGCAAAGGCAGAAGGGAGCTTGACTGCGACACCGACGGGTGGAGCAGATACGAAAGTAGGACTTAGTGATCCGGTGGTATAAAGTGGGATTGCCATCGCTCAACGGATAAAAGCTACCCTGGGGATAACAGGCTTATCACTCCCAAGAGTTCACATCGACGGAGTGGTTTGGCACCTCGATGTCGGCTCATCGCATCCTGGAGCTGTAGCAGGTTCCAAGGGTTGGGCTGTTCGCCCATTAAAGCGGTACGCGAGCTGGGTTCAGAACGTCGTGAGACAGTTCGGTCCCTATCCGGCGTGGGCGTAGGATATTTGAGAGGAGCTGTCCTTAGTACGAGAGGACCGGGATGGACAAACCTCTGGTGTATCTGTTGTTTTACCAAAGGCATGGCAGAGTAGCCAAGTTTGGCAGGGATAAACGCTGAAGGCATCTAAGCGTGAAGCCCCCCTCAAGATAAGATATCCCATCTTCGGAGTAAGACCCCTTGAAGACTACAAGGTTGATAGGCTTTGAGTGTAAGTGCGGTAACGCACTGAGCTGAGAAGTACTAATAGGTCGAGGACTTATCCTTAGAGGTTTCTAAGAGATAAGCTTTGGAGATACGCAAAAAAGCGGAAGAAAAAAGTTTACTTGGAAATGGACAAAAAGATAGACAAAAGATAGAAGTCTTAACAACTTTCTGTGTGAAATTCTGAAGGTACAAAAGTAAAGAGTACCAGGAAAATTTAACGCTGCAACAGGTGTTAAATTTTTTCTGTATATAGGGGATTGGTCAAATGGTATGATAGGGGTCTCCAAAACCTTTGGTGGGAGTTCGATTCTCTCATCCCCTGCTGATAAGAAACGTCAGAAACCTTGAATTTACAAGGCTTCTGGCGTTTTTTAATATTTTGAAGAAAAATGCTCGTAAAAACTTCGAAACAAAATTCAACTGATAGTATACTTCATGTATCAACTGAAGACATTGTTTTCACCTGAAAATTTTAGTGAAAACATATATTTATCAAATAGGAGGTACAAGAAAAGTGAACCCGCGGCAGGTGCCGCGGGCTTTTGACATGATAAGGGAATAAATATTTTGCAAAAAAATTATATACTTCTGGAAAACTGCATTTTATAATAGTTTAATAAGTTTTTATGAAGAAGTAAAGTGATATGGCGTATGTGCCAGTTGAAAAAAGAGGTTAATGAATTATGAGAATAATACATTGCGCAGATATTCATTTGGATTCTGCACTTACAACACATTTGGATAAAGAAAAAGCAAGGACAAGGAGAAAAGAGATACTTGATACATTTAGAAGAATGTTGGTCTATGCATCGGACAATGACGTGCAGGCAGTTATAATCGCCGGGGATCTGTTTGATTCTGAGATGATATCGGCATCTACGGTAAATACAGTGCTTGGCGAAATAGCGCGGCACGGAGAACTGGAAGTGTATTATTTGAGGGGAAATCACGATCCGGGAATAAGTATATTTGCGGGAAGAAATATTCCTAAGAATCTGCATATGTTTGACGAACGTTGGACGTATTACCAGTTGAATGGCATGGCAGATGAGAGCGCGGCGCATAGCGGAAATGATGAACGCTGCAATATTGTGCTTGCAGGGATCGAAATGACGTCCGACAACAAAAATAGAATATACGATGAATTATCTCTTAGAGAGCGTGATGTAAATATTGTGACTCTTCATGGACAGGAACAGGAATATGGGGATGCCCATGTGGCGGAGGAGATTTGTCTGGACAAGCTCAAAGACAGAGGAATAGACTATTTAGCACTTGGACATGTTCATAGACCGAAGAGAGAAAAACTTGATCACAGGGGGATGTATGTATATCCCGGATGTCTTGAGGGACGAGGATTTGATGAGTGCGGTGAGCATGGTTTTATGCTGATCGATATAGATGAAGCAACGGGGGATATGAATACAGAGTTTATACCATTTGCATACAGGCGGTTATATGACGTACAGGTCGATATAACAGGTGCCGTAGATAGCCAGGACGTGGCCGATATGATCGCCGAAAAGTTATACGGTGACGTGAACGGCAGGGAGAATGATCTGGCGAGGGCGCTTGTGAAGATAACAGTGACCGGCGGCCTTGATGTGGAAAGTGAGATCGACATGGAGTATCTTGCCAGACAGTTTAACGACTCGTTTTATTATGTAAAGATCGCTGATAAGACAGATCTCAGAGTGGATCCGCTGAAATATGTACACGATGCTACGCTTAAAGGTGAGTTTGTCAGGATGGTACTGGAACAGGATATGTCAGAGGATGATAAGGCGTATATTATACAGACAGGTATAAGAGCGCTTGCCGGTGAGGAGGTCTGGACCAGATGAGATTGATTTCATGTTACATAGAGGGATTTGGCAAATTAAGAAAGTTAGAGATCAAATTCGAGGATGGGCTCAATTGTTTTGTCAAAGAAAATGGCTGGGGAAAAAGTACATTTGCTGCATTTCTCCGGGTGATGTTCTATGGCTTTGAGGGCGAGACAAAGAGAAATGAGTTTGAAAACGAGAGGAAATATTACAGACCATGGGCTGGTGATGTGTATGGCGGTGAACTGGTATTTGAGACAGATGGAAGAACATACAGGATTCAGAGAGTATTTGGAACAAAGAAGAGTGATGATGAATCAGTTATCTATGATGTGGAGACGAATCTGCCAGTTCCCGGATTTTCGGATAATATAGGAGAAGAATTATTTCAGCTTGATTCAGTATCATTTCAGAGAACAGTCTACATAGGCCAGAATGAGTGCGAAACATCGTCAACCGATGGCATAAATGCAAAGATCGGAAACATATCGGGAAGTACGGCAGATATAAATAATTACGACGAGGCGAGTGCCAGACTAAAAGCAGTCATAAACAGCATGTCTCCAAATAAAAAGACAGGGGAACTGTATAAAAGAAAAAAGGAACTTTCTGAGCTCAAAGAAAGGGTGAGACGAACAGGGATAGTTGAGTCTAGAATACAAAAGCTCAGGGAGAGAAGAGAAAGTATTGGCAAGATGCGGAGTGATGCCGCTGAGTATCAATACAATGTGGCTGAGAGAGAGAGGGCTGCCGGGTATTTTCCTGGGGCGCTCCCCGATGAAAAAGAGCTTCAGGAAAAGATCGACAGAGCCAGGGAGTTAGAAAAGATGAAAGCACGTCTGGATACTGTGAAGATGCCACTGCGTGACAGAGAGCGTTGTGAAGAACTCATGTCGAGATATTTCCCACACAAACAGGATGACAGAAGCGGAATTCATATGCCGTCGGACATGGAGCTTGACAAATGTTCGGATATCTGGAATGAGATCAGACAGAACAGGCAGGAGATAGACAGACTTAACAGACAGCTTGCAAATGTCGACAGTACCTCAGATAAAGCAGTTCCAGGATATATAGCCGAGGAGAAAAAAACATATGGAAGAAAAATATCTGGGGTATGTGCGGTGTTGGCGATAGTAGCATTTGTTGGAACTTTGTTTCTCAGATTGACTGGCGTTATAACCGTTCAGATCATGGCACTGGGATTTTTAGCTGCAGTGATAGCAGGTATTTTAGGAATCATTATAAGAAACGGCAATAGGGCAGGAGAACACTTGCAAAACGATATGTACTCCAGATTAGGAGAGAATGCAGAGGATAGCGCGTTGGATGTGGAGGATCACACTTCGCTGTATAAAGAAATATCCGAACTGATCGAGCTTGACAAGCGTGAGATAGAAGAGAATATAAAAAAACTTCAGTCTGTCACAACAGAATATGGCCTGCATCTAGATCTTGATAATTTCGGCGGGGATATAGACCAGATAAGGGAATTGGTTGATCTGAACAGAAGACAGAAAGCACTTAGCAGGGCACAGTATGAGTGCGGATCTGTCCGTGAAGAGATATGCCTTTATATAGAATGTCTTGGATTTGAACCGGCAGAGGATGTGCTCAGCCAGCTAATAGAGATACAGGGAAGACTGAACAATTACAATGACAGATGCATGGCGGTTTCAGGCGCTGCGGACAGAATCCATACAGATAATGATGTGACAGATTCTGAGGTTAATTTAAATATAGACAGTCGGATTGCGGAGTGTGATGTGGAGCTTGCAGATCTCATCGGAGAGCTTGAAGATATAAAGGATATTGCGGTACAGCTTGAACAAAAACAGCCAGAATTCGACTGCGATATAAAGAGATATGAATTGGTGTCGAAAACATACGATCTGCTCGGTCAGGCGAAGGAAAAGTTTACCGCAAGGTATACAGAACCGGTAAAGAGAGCATTTGACAAATACTATTTGTGCGTTTCGGATAAAGAAAATGACATGCAGATGAATTCAGAAATGGATATAAGTTACAGAGATCAGGGAATGTACAGAGATAAGGAAACGCTGAGTGCAGGACTTAAGGATCTGACTGATGTATGTATCAGGGCTGCATTGGTGGATGTTATGTATCAGGGAGAGAGACCGGTTCTTATAATGGATGATCCATTTGTCAATCTGGATGATAGAAATATGGTGGGTGCGGTGAGGCTTATGTCTCTTCTTGAAGAAAAATATCAGATTATATATTTCACATGCAGCCAAAATCGTGTACTATAAGGTAGAGTTTAAGTTAGTTGGTGAAATATAGGAGGAACAATGCTACATAAAGGATATATGAATTTGAAAAATAAAAACAGGACTTACATAATCAGGAAAACTGTTCTTCGGACGTTACTCATGATGACAGCATTTGTCGGGATATCCGGGATCAGCGTCAGCGCGGCAGAGAACATCAGGAAAATCGATGATGGCAGCGGCATAGCTACACCGTCAAGTGTGGTTGAGGAGACAGCTCTTGTCATGGACAGCTCAGCTTATGTGTTCTCTAATTCGACAGATGGAATGTTCAGGATAAGCTTTGCCGAAGGCAAAAGCTATTATCTCGGATCAGCGGAGGATTCGGACACAAAGATCACATATGCTCTCATAAAATACGGAACAAAGCTGTACTTGGTGGCTGCTGATGACAGTGAGGATAATGTGGAATATAACGGAAGCTATACGGATACTACATTTGATATGCTTGAGTCGAAAAATTATAATTCGTCTATCAGAAAAGTAAAAATGAGTTTGAAATACGGAAAGAACATAGAACTTACGCATTTCACTTTCAACAAGGATTATTCTGTAAAACTCAGCGGGTACTACAATGGCACATATTATACGGATGACAAAGCTGCCACGGGTATATTTGAGAGAAACGGATATTGTGATTACTTTGTGGGTGGTAAGACGGTTACTGCAGATGGATGGTACAAGTATGGCAGTGCTTCACCTACAGGAGAGCTGGTGGATACAGATATATCGGGAAGCATTGGCAGCGCTACAGTAAAGTATGTACATCTGTTCGAGGGACATGTGCAGACTGCGTATCATGGGGAGAAGTGCTACAGTTACACTGGAACAAAGAAAACCGCGGTAAAGAGCAGAAAGGTACTTATCAACAATATTTATGTTGCCTACGACAGCAAGGGGAATGCGCTTTCAGGTGTTGTGAAGAAAAATGATAACCTGTATTTTTATGAGGCGGGTATTCCGGTCAAGAATAAGCTCCGCAATGTGAATAATGATTATTATTATCTTGGCGAGGATGGAAAAGCTGTAAAGTCTGTCTGGGTAAAGACGGGTGACTATGAGTTCTATTTCTCTGATAAGTTCTATGCAGTGAGGGTATTCTATTCAGATGATTTCCCGAATAAGGCATACTCAGGAAAACTGTTCAATTATAAGGGCGGTTCATGGAAGAGTACAGGTACAGGCATATTGAATGTCAACGGTACATATTATTACTTTGTCAATGGTGCAAAATACAATGGTACAAAGTGGTATGTGAAGTCAGACACATACAGATACTATATAAAAGCCGGAACTGTAATGTATATGGTGAAGGCGGACGGAGTGAGATACAGAGCTTATGAAGTCTCAGATGAGGGAAAGCTGGTTCTTGCAAAGAATGTGTGGCTCCCAACATACAACAATCTTGTCATACATACGGATGCAACGGGGCTGTCCGATATAATCTATTACAGAAAAGGACACGCTATATCCGGTTATGCGGATACCTACAGGATATGTGTAAATAATAACTGGATAAAGAAGAGAAATGCTGTTGTGTATATTCCGGGTGGATATTATTACCTTGGCAATGACGGCAAGCTTGTCAGGACAAAGGGATGGAAGACTATAAGCCAGACCAGTGCCGTGTATGTGAGCGATAAGGTGTATGTAACAGCATATGTGTATTATGATTCTGCACAGGGTTGTTCAATATATAAGAGCGGTGCAAAACTTGCACTCAGCGGCGCAGGTCTTAAGAAGACAGCCATAAACAACAAATCAGCATATTACTATGTGAGTGGCAGTGGTAAGTGCATCAAATCCACCAAGAAGATTGTGGATGACGTTGAATACACATTTAACAAGTATGGACAGTGCTTTATGGTTGAGAACGTAAGCTGGGATTATAATGCCTGGATGAAGAAAGTCACCAGGGCATATCTTGGCAAGACAGGCATATACTGTAATGTATTTGTGGCAAATGCACTCAGGTATGCGGGCGGCAGTGATCCGTCTGTCGATATGACAGTTAAGTATACAAGCTACTCAAAGGGTGGATTTGTGATAAATTCAAGCAACATGTGCTCTGACTGGGCAATAAGAAAGGTAACGGCGAATGCGATACTATCCCAGAACGGAAGCTGGCTTACATCAAATGAATACGACCTGACTGCGGACAGGGAAGCATTTTCATATGACGCCCTGATACCTGGAGATGTGATAGTATATTATACAAATGGGGAGCCGACACATGTGGGAATTTACTTTGGTAAGTTTGCAACTGCGAAGGCGCTCAAGCAGTATCTGAGGGGATTTGGAATCTCTGCTGCGGCTTGTGAGGCATATGTCCACGATTGGGGAACAGACAGTGGAAACAAGCCTGAGTACTGGATACTCCAGGGCGGTATGGGTAGCGGTAATCAGGTGTACATAAGCAATTCAGCATATGATCTTTCAGGACAGTATGCGAAGAAGATAATACATGTAAGACATTAATAAAAAATACCTGACGATGGTCATGAAAGTAGGTTTCAATATCAGCATATTGAATTCGCATGAATCATCGTCAGGTATTTTTGTCTAAGTTTATAATATCAATTAGTTTTCCTCAGAAAGAATTTCCCAGTCTTCGTAGAGTTTTTCGAGTTCGCTCTCAGCGGCATTCCTCTCCTTTGTCAGGTCATTTAAGAGACCTACATTGGTGGCATTTTCTGGGAGAAGAAACTGCTCGTCTATCTCGGAGATTTTGTTTTCAAGCTCCTCGATGGATGCCTCGAGCTTTTTCAGATCATTTGCCTTCTTGCGCTTTCTTGCAGCCTCTGCCTTGCTTTCCTGCCAGGAGAGCTTGGCCTGGGATACGGCAGGAACAGCTTTGACCTCCTGGTTACCGCTTACAGGGGTGAATGGATTTCCCTGACTGTTTTCGCTGTAAGTTCTATGTGCCTCGTAGTAGTCGTAATTGCCTATGTAGTTTGTGAGCTCCTTATTCTTAAGTTCTATGATCCTTGTGGCAGTCTGATTGATAAAGTATCTGTCGTGGGATACATAGAGAACCGTTCCAGTGTAATTCCTTATGGCATTTTCCAGGATCTCCTTCGATGTGATATCCAGATGGTTTGTAGGCTCATCTAGGATCAGGAAGTTGGCGGAGGAAAGCATCAGCTTTGCCAGAGATACTCGGCCTCGTTCGCCACCTGAAAGATCCTGGATCTTCTTGAATACATCCTCGCCGGTAAATAGGAAAGCTGCCAGGACATTCCTTATCCTTGTGTTTGACAGGTCAGGATAGGCATCGCTGATCTCATCAAATATGGTGTTGGACATGGTTAGTACATGGTGTTCCTGATCGTAATAGCCGATCTTTACGCGGGAGCCGAGAATGATGGTTCCTGCGTCCTTTGAAAGTAGTTTGTTAATCATCTTCAGGATGGTTGTTTTCCCAGTTCCATTGCCGCCGATGAGCGCAACATGCTCGCCACGCTTTATATCCATATCGATTCCGGTGAAGAGGTTGTTGTCGCCAAAAGATTTCGTGAGTCCCTCTATGGTCAGGACATCCTCACCGCTCAGTATATTCGGCTCAAGGGTGAGTTTCATCTCGGATGTAACCTCGGTAGGTTTGTCGAGCCTTTCTATCTTGGAGAGCATCTTTTCACGGCTTTCAGCTCTTTTTATGGATTTTTCACGGTTGAACTGTTTGAGCTTTGTGATGACCTCCTCCTGGTGCTTTATTTCCTGCTGTTGGTTCAGGTAAGCTTTCATCATGCTCTCTCTGATTTCGGCGCGTTTGCCGGCAAAATATGTGTAGTTGCCGTTGTACACCTGACCGTGTCCGTTGTCTAGTTCTACGATCTTGGTTACTATTTTGTCAAGAAAATAACGGTCGTGGGAGACTATGATAACACTTCCCTGATAGGAGGAAAGGAATCCCTCCAGCCATGAGATGGAATCCATATCAAGGTGGTTTGTAGGCTCATCAAGTATTATGATATCAGGCTTTACCATGAGAAGTCTGCCGAGGGCCAGACGTGTACGTTGACCGCCTGACAGGGAATCTGTGTGCCTGTCGTAGTCTTCCTTTGAAAAACCGAGACCTTTCAAGACTCCGTTTGCTTCACTTTCACAGCTGTAGCCGTTTTTGTATTCAAATTCATGGGTATAGCGGTTGTATAGCTCCAAAGATTTTTCAAGTGTTTCTCCGGACTGGTTCTCCATCTCGGCTTCAAGCTTTCGCATTTTGTCCTGAAGCTCCAGTATCGGCTTTAAAGCATCAAGCATGACTCCACGGACAGTAGTGTTGTAATTGCTCTCCTGATACTGGGAGAGATAACCGATGGTTCTGTCCTTTGAGATTATGACCTGACCGGAGTCAGCCTCCTCCTCGCCCATGATTATCTTCAAAAGAGTGGTTTTGCCGGCTCCGTTTATGCCGACTATAGCCATTTTTTCTTTTTCTTCCAGATGAAAGGAAATATTATTCAGAATAACATCCGTGCCAAATGACTTGCAGATGTTTTGACAATCTAATATCATAAAAAACCTCGCATTCGTACTATATAATTAGACATACAAAGCTAATTATATATATAAGACTTTATTTTCGCAAGAACACAGTGGTGTTTTCTTGTATCAGAGGTGGAATTGCACTGCTTTTTATAAAATGTTCATATTTTTTTATGCAAATTAGACAATGCATGTGGTATACTATAAAAGTATGAGAAAATCTAACATATAAATAATAAAAGGAATGATGTAATGAATTATAGCATTTATGACTATAATAGCGAGGAAAAACTTTTGCAGGAGCAGGAGATAGAGGAGATTAACAATGTCAAGATGAGTCTTCTCAACACTCTTGTTACAAAGCTCAACAATGCAGGAATATATTTTAACAGTACTTCAAGGATAAAGTCAGAATCGTCACTTCTTCACAAGCTGGAGACAGGCAAGTATTCTCTTGAGGAGGGGGGACGAAAGATACAGGATATCATAGGTATAAGAATAAACCTCTTTTACCTTGAGGATATGGATATATGTGAAAAGATACTTGAGGAGACGTTTCTTCTTGACAACTGGTCAAAGACAAAGAATGAGGAGAATAAGTTCGAGGCACAGAAGTGCAACGGTGTGTTCAGGATACCGAGCAAATATCTGAGAAACATACCGGCAAGCGTGTGGACAAAGCCATTTGACCAGACATTTGAGGTGCAGCTCAGGACAGTACTCTTTGAGGGTTGGCATGAGATAGAGCATGAGATGAGATATAAATATAAGCTTGGATCCGATTCCAAGGAGACGGACCTGTGGACGGGACACGAGGATCTGTCCAGAGTCATGAACAGCATCATAGCAAATCTGGAGCTGTGCGACTGGTCAATCATGCAGATATTCAACAGCATACATGACTCCCAGTACAAGGAGAAGAACTGGGAGAACGCTATCAGAAGCAAATACCGTCTGAGGATAACCCAGGATCCTTTAAAGCCGGAGCTTAGAGAATACCTTGACAAGAATCCGGATATAGTGGCGCAGTTCCATCAGGTTACCAAGAGGGAGCTTGTGGATATACTCCTGAATAAGAAGTATCACAAGGAGCTGACGCCGGACAGAGTCATATATCTCATCAACAAGGAGATAGTCCGCAATGAGTATATTTCCAGACTTTTGGACAAGGAACAGTTTGTTCCGGCAATTAGACCTGATGTGAAGACAGAGATCAAACCAATGGTGCCCAATGTTGTGTACAGCCATATAGTCGGAATCCCAAAGAAAGGATATGTAAAGGCATGTGAGATAGTGTACAGCTGGATCCGGGAACATATCAGTATGGTATTCCCGCAGATGCCGGAGGAACTTACAAGCGTTGATTATTCGACTATAGGATACAAGGTTTATGTTGCATATTCAGATGATGGATATCAGATGGATTTCCAGCACATAAGCAATTCAGAGGCAGGAGTTATCTGGCATGTCACTGCGGATATTATTCCAGATGGAGATATCTATAGACTTAAGGTGGAGAATATCTGTGAGACTATAAATGTAAAGGAGAGACGGTACAGCAGACCAAAGTTCATGAAAGAGATATTTAATGAGGTTGGATTTGTTGATGCCGGAATACTCATGGAGGAGGGCAGCAGTCCGGAGGAGATAAGTTATGATAAGCTCAACACGATAGTTGAGAATCCTGACAGAAATATGCCGATAATTGTAATTGTTAAACCAGATGTGATCCCGGACTGGGCGATCGATTGTGATGGATACATACTCAGAACTGATATGCTGAAAAAGACGCTGAATGGACTTTGTCACGTATATCTGTGCAGCGGAGATTGCAAGGCACGGTATGAGGCTGAGTATGGAAAGGAATCTGTGGACGGTGGAGTTATGATGTGGGAGAAGAACAGCAATTACCCGATATTCTACTCCATGGACATCATCAACCAGAGTTTCTTTGAGGAGGTAAACCACAGCATCAACGAGAATGTTGAATATGAGAAATCATTCAGATATTCACTAAGGGAACAGGTTCATGATGAGTACTTGAAATAATAAATCAGTATCATATTGAGAAGAGAACGGATAAATGGCAAAGCAGAATGTTATAAAGAACAATAAATTTAAGAACGCTTTTAAGATAGCTGCCGCAGCATTATGTGCTGCGGCAATTGTCGCTATAGTGATAATAACGGGCAGACAGAATGCGGATAAGGCAGAGAAGACTTTGAACACAACAGTGATGGGGACAACTGCCTCCATAACTGTGTATGGCAGGAATGGCAGCGACATTATAGATGATATAATGGATCTGGAAAATAATCTTGACGAAAAAGTGATCTCCTGGAGATCTGACGGCTCAGAGGTGTGGAATATAAATCATTCTTATAAAGCTGGTGAGGATTACCAGATAAGCGATGAACTTGCAGATGTACTCGAAAGGACTCTTGAAATATCCGAGGACAATGGAGATCTGCTTGATATAACAATCAGACCGCTTGCCGAGGTTTGGGGCATAGAATCAGGAAGCACGAACGTGCCATCCCAGACTGATATAGATGCTGCGCTGTCAGATGTGGATGTCACACAGGTGACATGCATATCAGCGAAAAACAGCTCTGATGGTAAGCCATATGTCAATATAGCCAAAGAAGGAATGTCTCTGGACTTTGGAGCTGTCGGAAAGGGATATGGATGTGATGTTGCGGCGGATTACCTAGAAGAAACCTCTGTCACGGGTGCGTGCGTTGCGCTTGGAGGAAGTATCATGGTGTATGGAAGCAAGTCGGATGGATCGGACTGGAAGATCGGTGTTAAGGATCCGCGTGCCGGCGAGGAAAGCATCATGGGGGTTATAAGTGCAAAAGACGGGGAGACGCTATTTGTGTCCACTTCGGGAGACTATGAGAAGTATTTTGAGAAAGACGGAAAGAGATATCATCACATATTGGATCCAAAAACTGGGTATCCGGCATGGAAACACACGATAGCAGCTACAGTCGTCTGTGATAACGGACTTTTGAGTGATGCGCTATCTACACTTTGTATGCTTCTGGACAGAGAAGCTGCGATGGAGGCGGTAAACAGATACGGTGCGGAAGCCATACTGATCGATGACCAGATGAATGTATACGTCAGCGATGGACTCAGGGATAGATTTACTTTATCGGGAGCAGGTTACAGTCTGATTCAGGAATGATATATGTTTCAAGACGAATATAGATTATATGGATGATAATGGAAAATGACAGATATGGAAATGAAGGATAAATATACAACAAAAAAACGCGACATCGTGCTTGCAGCGGTGCTGCTCATTTTAGGCGTAACAGGTGTGCTCATAGTGAAATACGGACTTAAGTCTGGAAACACTGCGGATGTATACATAGACGACAAGCTGGTGCAGACGATAGATCTGAGTGTAGATGATGAGTATACATTTCAGACAGATAAGGGCAGTAACACGGTTGAGGTCAGGAATGGTGCGGTCAGCATGAAGTCGGCGGATTGCCCGGATAAAGTATGTGTACGGATGGGAACAAAGAACAGGAACGGTGAGACGATCACATGTCTGCCGCATAAGCTGGTGATAGAGGTTCACGGCGGGCAGGAACAGGAAGTGGATATAAAGTGAGTAAAAGCAGATGGAGTGCAAATAAAATAGCATATATGGGTATGTTCATTGCAATCGCGATGGTATTTTCATACATTGAGTCGCTGATCCCGCTGAATATAGCAGTTCCAGGGGTGAAGCTCGGCCTTGCAAATCTTGTGACGATAGTTGTCATGGTAAAGATGGATACCAGATCTGCGTGGATGGTATCCTTGGTGAGGGTGCTGCTGTCAGCGCTGCTATTTGGCAATATGTCGGTGATGATATACAGTCTTGCGGGTGCGGTGCTTAGCCTTATCGTTATGACAGTATGTATGAGATTTAGGATCTTCGGCATTACCGGAACGAGCATACTCGGAGCAGTGAGCCACAATGCAGGACAAGTGATCATGGCAGCATCGCTCATGAAGAGTGGAAACATCCTGATATACATACCGGTTCTTTGTATATCGGGAACTATAGCGGGGGTGTGTATAGGGCTTGCGGGAGCCGTTTTGGTGAAAAACCTTCCAGATATTTAAATGATAATATATGTCTGTTTAGGTTGTTTTTGAGACCTTAAAGCGTTATTATAGATAAAGATTTTTTAAAAAATAAACAAGGAAAAGAGGTAGAACATGGGTTTGTTAACATTCCTGGGCGGAATTCATCCATATGAAGGCAAAGAATTGTCAATGGAAAAGCCTGTCAGAGAATACCTTCCGAAGGGCGATTGCGTGTATCCGCTGAGTCAGCACATTGGAGCACCAGCAACCCCTATAGTAAAGAAGGGGGACAGGGTCCTGGTTGGCCAGAAGATCGCTGAGGCCAGCGGATTCGTGTCTGCAAATATACATTCATCCATATCGGGCACAGTCAAGGCTATTGAACCGAGATATGTACCTGGAGGATCAAAGGTAGAATCTATAGTAGTGGAAAATGATGGTCAGTTTGAGGAGATAGACTTCGCTGCGAACGTCAAGGATCTCTCCAGTCTGTACAGAGAGGATGTAAAGGAGATCATAAAGGAGGCTGGTATAGTAGGAATGGGCGGTGCCGGATTCCCTGCAAATGTCAAGTTGTCCCCTAAGAACGAGGATGCGATTGATTACATAATAGTCAATGGTGCAGAGTGTGAGCCATACCTCACATCAGACTACAGAAGAATGCTGGAGGAGCCAGATAAGCTCATTCTTGGACTGGAGATATGTATAAATCTGTTTGACCATGCAAAGGGAATCATAGCAATAGAGGATAACAAGCCGGAGGCTATCGCAATCCTGTCGGACAAGGTCAAGGACAATGACAAGATAGAAGTTCATGTGATGAAGACCAAGTATCCCCAGGGTGCCGAGCGTCAGCTCATATATGCCAACACGGGAAGATATGTCAACTCTAAGATGCTTCCTGCAGATGCCGGATGTATAGTGCACAACGTAGACACGATAGTGTCCATATATGAGGCAGTCGTAGAGGGAAGACCTCTCTATTCAAGAATAGTGACAATAACAGGTGATGCCATAGAGAATCCGTGTAACCTTATGGTCAGGACCGGAACGAACTGTCAGGAACTCATAGAGGCTGCGGGTGGCTTCAAGGACGGTGTGGTTCCAGAGAAGGTCATTTCGGGCGGACCTATGATGGGAAAAGCCCTTTTCTCTCTAGATGTGCCGGCAACCAAGGGTGTGTCAGCACTGCTCTGCATGACGCATGATGAGGTGGCAGAGCTTGAACCTAGCAATTGTATAAGGTGCGGACGCTGCGTTGATGTGTGTCCGGGACGAGTTGTGCCTTCACTGCTTGCTTCACTTGCTGAGCACGGAGATACCGATGGTTTCCTCGCTCACAACGGAATGGAGTGCTGTGAATGCGGATGTTGTTCATATGTATGTCCAGCCAAGAGACATCTGACACAGACCATTGCCGGAACAAGAAAATCTATAATAGCAAATAAAAAAAAGTAGGAGGTGCCAACAATGGATAATACATTTAAGATTTCGTCATCTCCACACGTAAGAGATAAGCGAAGTACACAGAGCATTATGCGGGATGTGATCATTGCATTGCTCCCTGCAACCATATTTGGAATCATCAACTTTGAGATCAATGCCATGATACTCATACTCACATGCGTGGTTTCATGCGTGCTGTTCGAGTGGCTGTATCAGAAGATGATGAACAGAAAGGTGACAATATACGATCTCAGCGCTGTTGTGACAGGACTTTTGCTGGCACTGAACCTCTCACCGGATGTACCAATCTGGATGGCTATACTTGGAAGTGCATTTGCAATCATTATAGTAAAGCAGCTCTTTGGCGGACTGGGATTCAACTTCATGAACCCGGCACTGGGTGCTAGATGCTTCCTGCTCATATCATTTGCAGGAAGAATGACATCTTTCTCGTATGACGGAGTTACAACAGCCACACCTCTTGCGGTTCTCAAGAACACAGGAGATCTTGCAAATGTAAACGTACTTCACATGTTCCTTGGAAACATACCCGGAACAATAGGTGAGACATCAGTTGTATGTATTCTTGTAGGTGCGGCATATCTTCTGATAAGAAGAGTCATAAAGCCAGTTATACCACTTACATATATAGGAACATTTGCAGTTCTCATTATGATATATGCGCTTGCATCGGGAAGAGGATTTGATCTGACATTCCTTGCGGCACATTTGTGTGGTGGCGGTTTGATGTTAGGTGCATTCTTCATGGCAACTGACTATGTCACATCACCGATAACACCGGCAGGTAAGGTAGTGTTTGGTGTTATACTCGGTATACTCACATTCTGTTTTAGAATATATGGCGGTTCTGCCGAGGGTGTATCGTACGCAATCATATTTTCAAACCTTCTTGTTCCGCTAATCGAGAGATGGACGCAGCCAAAGAGTTTCGGTGAGGGCGCAGAGCTTGCAGCCCAGGGAGACACATCTGGAACAAAGTCAAAGATGGATACAAGGTCTATAATCATAGCGACTATAGCGATCATGATTATCACGGTTATAGCCGGATTTGCACTGGCATATGTATATAAGGTCACTAAGGATCCTATAGCTGTGACAGAGCAGAAGGCGAAGGAGGAGGCATACAAGGCAGTATTTGGTGATGCGGATTCATTTGACAGCTATTCAGACTTTGATGCCGATGCGGCTGCAAAGGTTCTAAAGGATGCCGGATACAATGCAGATATTGACGAAGTTGTGGAGGCGAAGAACAGTGACGGATCAGTACTTGGATATGTAGTGACAGTGACATCTCATGAGGCATACAGCGGTGATCTCCAACTTGCAATGGGTGTCAGGACCGATGGAACCACAAATGGAATATCGTTCCTTTCACTTTCAGAGACAGCAGGTCTTGGAATGGAGGCTGACACGGACAGCTTCAAGTCACAGTTTGCAGGAAAGAAAGTTGACAAATTCAAGTACACCAAGTCCGGTGCCACTGTGGATGAGGAGATAGATGCCCTGTCCGGTGCAACGATCACGACTAACGCTGTCACAAATGCTGTGGATGCAGGCCTTGAGTATGTGAAGTCAATTAATGGCGGAGCTGCGGATCCGTCAAATGCATTGGATGAAACGGATGCATCGAATGGAGGTGACAAGTAATGGGAAAATGTACAGAGCGTTTATATAACGGTATTGTGAAAGAGAACCCGACCTTTGTACAGATGCTTGGAATGTGTCCAACACTTGCGGTCACATCATCTGCCATCAACGGTGCGGGCATGGGACTTACGACCACATGTATTCTAGTGCTCAGCAACTTCATGATCTCTGCACTCAGAAAGGTTATACCGGATAAGGTCAGAATACCTTCATTTATAGTTATCATAGCTTCATTTGTTACTATCATACAGTTCCTGCTGCAGGCGTACCTGCCATCACTCAACAGTAGCCTTGGACTGTATATACCACTTATAGTTGTAAACTGTATCATCCTTGGACGTGCCGAGGCATATGCTTCCAAGAACAAGGTTCTTCCATCTATATTTGATGGACTTGGAATGGGACTTGGATTTACAGTTGGACTTACGCTCATAGGAATGTTCAGAGAGCTTGTCGGAAAGGGCTGTGTGTTCGGATTCCAGATACTTGGTGACGGCAATAGGCTTCAGAGCTCATCAGGAATAGTAAAGGGGATCGGCAATGTGCTCAGCCTTTACACACCGATAACGATATTTGTACTTGCACCGGGAGCGTTCTTCGTGCTTGCGTTTATCATTGCATTTATCAATAGAAGAAATGCAAAGAAGGCAGCCGAGGCTCTGGCAAATGGACAGGAGATACCGGAAGCATGCAGACCTAATTCATGTGCTGGATGTATCAATGCGGCATGTTGCGGAAAGCTGACATCAGAGGTTTCTTTAAATGTAGCCGAGGCACCTTCAAAGGCAGCAGCCTCAGGGGATACAAAGCAGGTTAAGCAGGATGAAAAGACATCTGTAGCAGATAATAAGACGGAGGATGCTCATAGGGAAGAGCCGAGACTCAGCCCATATGCGCCGACTAGAGAGTCAGTTCTGGCGGATATAAAGCTTGTCCCTAACGCTACAGGAAAGATGCTTAAGGAACATGCCGAGGCAGATAAAAAGGAAGATAAGCCGGAGAAAGTGCAGGATGTAGAAAAGGCTTCCCAGTCGGTCCAGGAGCAGGAGGCTCAGCCGGAAAGACAGCCAGAGGAGCCACAGGCACAGCCGGGAGATTTGCATCAGTCTCAACCGGAGTCCGATAAGCCAGATGAATCAAATCAGGATGTCGAGGACGATAAGATGTCTGATGATTCACAGAACAATGATTCAGATATAAAGCTTAAGGAGACAATGGCTCATATAAAGAAGAAAAAAGGAAAGGGAGGTAGGAGATAATGAATATTTTATTGTTAGCTATCGGAGCAGCACTTGTAAATAATGTTATTCTCAGCCAGTTCCTTGGATTGTGTCCTTTCCTTGGAGTGTCAAAGAGTGTCAACACTGCGACAGGAATGGGAGCGGCGGTTATATTTGTAATGACTATAGCATCATTTGTCACCAGCGTTGTGTATTACGGAATACTGAGAAGATTCGGTCTTGAGTATCTCAACACCATAGTGTTTATCCTTGTGATCGCAGCACTTGTGCAGTTTGTTGAGATGTTCCTCAAGAAGAAGGTAAAGTCGCTGTATGAATCACTCGGAGTGTACCTTCCACTTATCACAACAAACTGTGCGGTTCTTGGTATCGCTCTTTCAAATGTACAGAGTGGTTACGGCATACTGGAGAGCACCATCAACGGATGCGGATCTGCGGTTGGCTTCACCGTCGCAATAGTGATACTTGCAGGAATAAGAGAGAGACTTGAGCATAGCCCTATACCTGAGTCGTTTAAGGGAACACCTATAGTTCTCATCACATCAGGCCTCATGGCGATCGCGTTCTTTGGTTTCTCAGGATTGATATAAGGAGGGTGCGGTATGACAGGAATATTGATAGCTGTGGCAGTTGTCGCAGGCGTAGGTATTGTGATAGGTATCCTTCTGGGTGTCGCAGGAGAAAAATTTAAGGTAGAAGTAGATGAGAAAGAAATAGCAGTAAGGGAGCTCCTCCCGGGAAATAACTGCGGAGGATGTGGATATCCTGGATGTGACGGACTGGCAGCAGCCATTGCAAAAGGTGAGATGCCCCCATCGGCATGTCCCGTCGGAGGAGAAGCTGTAGCGGCAAAGATCAGTGAGGTCATGGGCGTGGAAAACGCTGAAAATACAAAGTATGTGGCATTTGTCAAGTGCGCAGGGGACTGTGAGAAGGCAAAAGATGTGTACGAATATGTGGGACCTAGAGACTGCAAGCTGGCTCAGAATAATCCGAACAGTGGACCGAAGGCGTGTACATACGGATGTACAGGATATGGATCTTGTAAAGCGGTATGTGAGTTCGGGGCTATTGACATTATAGACGGAATTGCTGTAATTAATAAGGAGAAGTGTAAGGCGTGCGGTAAATGCGTTACAGAGTGTCCAAGACATCTGATAGAGCTTGTTCCATACGATGCGGAGAGACTTGTCAGATGTAACTCCCACGACAAGGGACTTCAGGTCAAGGCGGCCTGCAGCGCAGGTTGTATCGGATGTACCTTGTGTGCAAGAAACTGTGAGGCTGGAGCCATCACCATGGATAGAAATCTTGCCCACATCGATCCAGAGAAATGTACAAATTGTGGCGTATGCAAAGACAAGTGCCCAGTTAAAATCATATCGTAAGAAGGACCCGCCGCAAGGTGGGAGATTTCTTACGATGAAGCAGACGCCGCGCGAAGCGCCTCTAATGCGTCTGCACATTAATCGTAAGAAGGACCCGCCGCAAGGTGGGAGATTTCTTACGATGAAGCAGACGCCGCGCGAAGCGCCTCTAATGCGTCTGCACTATAATATCGTAAGGAGAATATAATATATGAGATGCCCATTTTGCTCAGCAGATGATACCAAGGTCATTGATTCCAGACCAGCGGAGGATGGAAGTGCCATCAGAAGAAGAAGACAGTGTGATGCGTGTGGCAAGAGATTTACCACATATGAGAAGGTTGAGACCATACCACTCATAGTCATCAAGAAGGATAAGAACAGAGAGACATATGACCGTTCAAAGATAGAGTCAGGAGTCATAAAGTCATGTCACAAGAGACCGGTGTCGGCGGAGGCTGTCACAAAGTGTATAGATGATATAGAGAACACCATCTTTAATATGGAAGTCAGGGAGATAGAGAGCACGACCATAGGTGAGATAGTCATGGACAAGATAAAGGACCTCGATCAGGTAGCATATGTAAGATTTGCATCGGTGTACAGAGAATTCAAGGATGTGAATACATTTATGGATGAGCTCGGCAAACTGCTCACAAACAATTCGGAGAAGCGATGACAGAAACATACAACACTATAATCAGCGAGGGACAGGACGAGATAGTCGAGAAGAAGTCGAGATTTATCGGATATGCAGTACCTGTCTCCACAGAAGAAGAGGCATATGCTTTTGTTGAAAGGATAAAGAAGCAGCACTATGATGCGAGACACAACTGCTTTGCATTTGCCATAGGAAGCGAGAATACGCTTCTCAGGTTTTCGGACGACGGTGAACCACAGGGGACGGCGGGAAAGCCTATACTTGAGGTGATAACCGGAAATCAGGTGGTGAATATATGCATAGTCGTGACAAGATATTTCGGAGGCACGCTGCTCGGAACAGGTGGCTTGGTGAGGGCGTACACAGAAGCGGCGAAGCTAGCACTGGCAGATGCCGGTATTCATACGATGCAGCTCATGAAGCTGGTGAGTATCACTACGAATTATAATGATTCTGGGAAAGTACAATATCTTCTGAGCAACAGCCAGGCAGTTATAGACGGAACAGATTACACTATGGATGTGTGTTTCAAGATCGCGATTCCGGCTGACGAGTATGGCCGTTTAGAAAAGCAGATAACTGAGTCTACATCTGCGAGAGCTGTGCTAGAAGTAACGGGAGAAGAGTACAGATGATGACAAACGGCATGGCAATTGTGAATACCTTATATCGCCTGAGTATCATACCGGTCAGCATGGAAGATGCGAGACTAATGACAGATACTACAGCTATGTGCACCGTTATGTACAAAATGCTGGCATAACTCATATATATGATCAAAGATATAAAACTCATGATAGCAGCGGGAATTATTCCAGCTGCTATATTTTTTGTGCAAAAGGATAGTTTTCTATATCCGGGCAGGCTCGAATATACACCGTTGTCTAAATCTTTAAGATAGTTCTGGGTACCCAGCAGTGCGCAGATAAATATAGTCATGTAGATCAGCAGTTCGGCAGGAAAGTTGTTTGGAACGATCTTGTCAGGGGATGTATATTTGCCTGAAAGACCTCCGCTTATGGAGAAAATGTCATCGTTTTCTATATATCCGTTGAAGCGCTCCCTGATAAATTTGTCTGCACGGTCTTCTATATCAATGCTGGTTGTATCGAATATATATCGATTTCCCAGCATGTTTATGGACATATCAGCGGCATATGCGTAGAGAAGTGCCGCGTAGACTGATTCACATGTAACGTTTTCAAATGAACTTCCAGCAGAGGTGTAGACATCTACTTTGACATTTGTGTCCATATGGATCATAGCCTGGCTGAAATCTACGGGAAAACTGTATCCTGCGTCAAGCTTACCGGATGCCACATCATCTTTCATATCAGGCAGAGACTCATATGGCTGAAATGTAAATCCGGTTGCGGTGTTGTACAGATAGCCGGTGAAAGAGTCAGTATATTCGTCCGGCGTCTCGATAAATATACCTGAGACGATCTCGGTGGACTGCTTTTTTTCAGGCAATGCGTGGACAAGTATAAGAGCCATAGGTATCAGCATCAAAACAGCTATCATGGCTGGTCTGCAAAGCATTCTCTTTATCAGTATGTTGATCTGCACAAGGTTTTTCATATACCCTCCTTATGAAAAGTATTGACACATAAAATGGACAAGTCTGTTAAATGGAGATAGCTGGCAAAACTCTTTAGCAAAGTTTGGAAGCATGGCCTCCGGCACAAAAAATCCGCTGAGGTATGCAAGTATCATGGCTGTCACGGTGAGAAAAAGAACGCATCCGTTTGTTCCGGCAGGTACAAAACATGCGATGATTATTAACAGTGTGACAAGGACTGATACGGCAAGTCCGAACAACGATCCGGTAGCAGTCATGTGGATCTGAAGCTGATCTGTGAAAATAGATACGGCAGACAAGGCGGTGTATACAGTCATATAAAGCAGATACTCCCAGGTAAATACGGATAAAAAGCTGCTGAAAGTCCTGCTGGCAGCTCCTATACCGTATGAACGCAGTCGGGTTTTGTATGAATTCGGTATATCAATTATGAACGGGATAAATACGGAACCACTCAGCATCATCATGAGAACAACAGCGGCACATGTGTAGAAGGTGGTTGTGCTGACTGCCCGTACTGCATTTATCTCATTTACAGCAAATGTAGAAGCCCTGTTTAATACCTGGCTTAGGAACATAGCGTTGATATCATTGCTGAGCTGCTCCTGCATCTTTGCTGGAAGCTCCATATCTCTGCCTATTGCCTGGACAGAATATATTGCAGCCTGTGATATTCCGAGCATTGATGATGTGGAACGGAAAAGATCGTTCAACACAAATGTGTTGATAGAGTGCATGTCGGAGTAGTATACCTCCACGGGCGTGTTTGTGCCATCCATGATGTCGCTTATTATATTGTCGGGAACATATATCACTGCAAACAACTTTTTATCTTCAAGCATCGATAAAGCTGTGCCTTTGTCGGATATTTCAGTGAACACGCATGATGTGCGGTAACTGTCCATGTCCTCTATGGTTGAGTAAGCCATGCGCGCCATTTTTGAGTCGGCGCTCATAACAATGCCGATGTTAAGTGGAGCCTGATCATCATCGGAATAGAGTATATCATCAGCCTTTATGGCAAGACCAAGAAGCACAGACATGATGACAAATGCAGCAATTATCATGTATATTCCGTAACCGGTTATTCTCTTGAAATCAGTTTTTATGAGTCTGAAAAACATAGTACTCCTTTGATAAAGCTGACGATGGATCAGTACAAAAGTTTCAAATAAGTATCAGAGGCAAATCCGTCAGGATCTGTTTTCTTGTCCAGGGCAAGGCGGATGTGACCTCCTTTTAAAGTGTATATCTGGTCACAGATATCCAGAGCCGATGTCTCGTGTGTTGCGATGATAACACTTCCTCCGCATGCAGTGTATGACTGCAGATATCTCAGAATACCGTTTTTGCAGAGAAGGTCAAGGGATGCCAGTGGTTCATCGAGAAGCAGAAGATCAGGATCTGACATCATAGTGATGGCTAGACTCAGACGCTTCTTCATTCCGCCGGATAACTTGGACACTCGCTTGTCAAGAAATGTATCAACACCGAGACTGCGGCATATGCTCATGTTGTGTTCATTCAGTACGGATCGCTTGCTTCCCGGATTCCACAATCTGATATTGTCAAGGGCACTAAGCTCGGGAAGAAGTGGATTGTCCTGTGGTAGAAGGGCTGTGGAGGCAGGAGTGTCAAATCCAAAGCTCCCGGAGTCCGGTTTTATGCTGCCGGCGAGAATTCCGAGCAAGGTTGATTTGCCAGAACCATTGATTCCAAGAAGAGCAATGCACTGTCCTGGTTCCACAGTCAGAGATATATCGGTAAGGACCTTGTTTTTTCCGTAGCTTTTATTTATCGAGGAAACATAAAACATTTTAGTATTCCTCCTCAATGACGTGAAAATCAAGATAATCGAAATCTATATCCTCAACGAAATTGTCGGCTGTGAATCTTGTTCTGGCATTCTGTATGAACTCATCCTTGTTCTTTTTCAGCCAGATAGGCTTAGCCAGATCAAACTCATAACACATATCCTCAAGGGCTTTGTATACCTTGTGGGTGCGCGTCATTTCGTAATCATTTATGCATATGACAGTATCCTTTAAGAGACGGTTGTCCTTTATGAGCTTTCCCCATACTCTAAACATATGTTGTCCTCCTGTAATTTTTATTACTTGATTAGTATATATCATTTGTGCACAGAATTAAAACATTAAAGACACAAATATGACACATTTAATGCGTATAGTATCAACTGTAAGAAAGAGATAGGGAAATAAATCCCACGAAGATAAAAATTATAGAAAGCATTAGTCAAGAATCAAATATGTGAAAGGATGATAGATATGGAACAGGACAACAGAAATCAGATAAACGGCGAAAATATTTCAAATGCTTCAGCCGGTGGCACACAGCCGGAACAGAATACTCAGAGCAGTCAGAACATGCATCCAGAGCAAACTGGTCAGGGAACGCAGCAGGATAGCCTGTATCATTACAGTTATATGAACAATAAGGGTGATGCAAGATTTGACAGACCTGCAGGAGAGACTTCACAGCAGAGAATGGGTGCCCAGACACAGAATATGCGTGAAACAGCAAATGTACAGGGTGGTACACAGAATACAGCGTATTCGGGATTTCAGAGAAATGTAAATGGCATGGAGGCTTGGTATGACAGCCAGAGAATGAATGCCGGATATCAGAATCCAGAAAATAATGTGGGTGGATATGGACAGGGAAGTCAGTCGGTGCCTCACAAGACTGAGACTTCACACAAGCATGAGAAACAGCCTAAGCCAAAGAAGAACAGCGGAAAGAAGAGCGGGGTTGGCAAGAAGGTAGCCGGAGTCGTAGCGGCAGCAGTTGTTTTCGGACTGGTTGCCGGAGTTGTATTCCAGGGTGTCAGATATGGCTCAGATAAGATGCTGAACAAGAACAGCGCGACTACTGAAGCGAGCGCAGATGCAACTACCGAGAACAATGCACCGCAGCTCAAGCAGGCGTCATCGGATGCCACAAACACAGTTTATGATGTGGCAACAGTTGCCCAGAAGGTCATGCCGTCTATAGTATCTATCACAGGTACATATGTGACAACATATGACTATTGGTTCAACTCATATCAGCAGGAGTCAACAGGAGCTGGTTCAGGAATCATTATAGGAAAGGATGACCAGTATCTGTATCTTGCAACAAACTATCACGTAGTACAGAATGCCAAGTCATTGTCTGTAACATTTGTCAATGACAAGAGTGCAGATGCAACGGTAAAGGGATACGTAGAGAACAATGATATAGCAGTTGTAACAGTTAAGCTTGCAGATATATCTGATGACACTTTGAATGAGATAAAGGAGATTCAGGTAGGTTCATCGGATGACCTCTCAGTAGGTGATCCTTGCGTGGCTATAGGAAATGCACTTGGATATGGACAGTCAGTGACAGTTGGATATATAAGCGCACTCAACAGAGAGATCAGCGCATCGGATGAGACAGTAAAGGTTCTTCAGACAGATGCGGCCATCAACCCTGGTAACAGTGGCGGTGCTCTTGTAAATATGCAGGGAGAACTTATCGGTATAAATACAGCAAAGTATTCAGATACAAGCGTTGAAGGCATGGGATATGCACTTCCTATCTCAGACATACAGGACATCATCAATGACCTTATAGCAGGCAAGAAGGTGGCAAGTGACGGAACAGCATCAGGCCAGGCTTACCTTGGAATTTCAGCACAGACAATAACAAGCCAGTATTCACAGCTGCTAAATATGCCAGAGGGCGTTTACATCTCATCAGTAGAGCAGGGATCAGCAGCAGAGGAGTGCGGACTTCAGTCAGGTGATATCATTTGCAGCCTTGACGGTGAGGACATAGCAGATATGGATACATTCCATGACAGGATAGTTGCTTGTAAGCCGGGCGATAAGGTAACCATCGTATACTACAGAAATAACAATGGTAACTATGAAAAGCAGACAACCACAGCGACACTGCAGGAGAAACAGTAAGATAAAATTCAGTGGTGATTTAGCACGGTGCTAACAGAACTGAAAGCCTATAGATTGAGATAACGGCATCTGTAAGTGAAATTACAGGTGCCGTTTTAGTTATGTGGCAGCGCGGCGAAGTATGCGCTTGCAAATTTAGTTAAAATGGTGCATTATATGACAGGATAACTGCGCCCACATAAAAAGATACTGGTGGGCATTAAATACCACCCGAATGTGGGTGGAATGCGACATTAAAAGAAAGGTTTACATAAAATGTACAAGATACTTTGTAAAGACGGAAGAGCAAAGAGAGCTGAATTTCAGACCGTACACGGAACAGTGCAGACACCTCTGTTTATGAACGTGGGTACAGCTGCGGCCATAAAGGGTGCGGTGGCAACCACCGACCTAAAGGATATTGGCTGCCAGATAGAGCTTTCAAATACATATCATCTTCATGTGAGACCTGGAGACAAGATAGTAAAGCAGATGGGAGGTCTGCACAAGTTTATGTACTGGGACAGGCCGATACTTACCGATTCAGGCGGATTTCAGGTCTTCTCACTGGCTGGACTCAGGAAGATAAAGGAAGAAGGAGTTACATTTAACTCACATGTCGATGGACGAAAGATATTTATGGGACCGGAGGAGAGTATGCAGATACAGTCCAATCTGGCATCTACTATAGCGATGGCATTTGATGAGTGTGCCCCTGCACTAGCGGACAGACAGTATGTGGAGAATTCGGTTGCGAGAACTGCCAGATGGCTTGTAAGATGCAAGAATGAGATGGAGAGACTTAACAGCCTTCCAGATACCATAAACAAGAATCAGCTCTTATTTGGAATCAATCAGGGGGCGATATATGATGATATCAGAATTGATCATGCAAAGAGGATAAGCGAGCTTGACCTTCCGGGATATGCGATTGGCGGGCTTGCCGTTGGAGAGTCTGCGGAGCAGATGTATCATATACTCGATGTCACTGTGCCACATCTTCCGGAGGACAGACCGACATACCTCATGGGCGTTGGAACTCCTGCAAATATTCTTGAGGCAGTGGACAGAGGAGTGGATTTCTTTGATTGTGTATATCCATCAAGAAATGGCCGACATGCCCACGTATACACTAAGCATGGAAAACTTAATCTCAAGAATGCAAGATTTGAGACAGATGACAGACCGATAGAGGAAGGATGTGGCTGTCCGGCATGCCAGCATTACAGCAGAGCGTATATAAGACATCTCTTAAAAGCAAATGAAATGTTGGGGATGAGATTTTGTGTCTTGCATAATTTGTATTTTTATAATAATATGATGAAAGAAATCAGAGAGGCTATTGAAGAAGGAAGATATCAGTCATATAAGAAATCGATGCTTGAAAGCCTTGCTGGTGGAGAACAGTAGGTAGAATATATGTTAGGATATATAGTGATTATGTGTTAAGCATATATCTGACTGTAAATAATTAAGAAGGAGACTAGAGAATGAACTCACTTTCAACTATTTTGTCAAATGCATCTTCAGGTGCATCAGGTGCCAGTGGCGGTGCTAATATTATGATCATAATTGTTTATGTTGTTGTATTTGGTGCTATCATTTATTTTTTTATGATAAGACCACAGAAGAAGCAGCAGGCAAAGACACAGGATATGCAGAAACGTATTGAACCGGGTGATAATATCATGACAACAAGCGGATTTTATGGAACAGTACTTGACGTTGTTGATGATACAACTATCATAGTTGAGTTTGGAAACAATAAGAACTGCCGTATTCCAATGCACAAGAGTGCAGTTGCTGAACTTGAGAAGCAGGGCAGTGCAGTTGAGTCAGAGGATGACAAGAGCAAGAAATAATTTTTGTTTTTAATATCTGATGATATTATCGATGATTCGATCAATGATTCAATCATGGATAGCATAAAACATAAAAAGGTAAGAGGATCTGGTCAATGTTTGATCAGGTCCTCTTACCTTTTTATGTTTTAGTGCAGAGCTACTTTTGACAGTAGTTCTTAATGTCGTGGAATACCGCTTCTGTGATCCTGAGTCCGCCCCTGCCGCTGCCGACAGATATGTCAGGCTTTGCTGCGCCGTGAAAGTCGGAACCACCGGATATTAGGAGTCCGTGGGCTCTGGCGATTTCCCTGAGTTTGCCGGATTCATAGGAGTTGTTGGAGGAGTGATAGACTTCAAGACCTGCAAGACCGCAGGTTTTAAGTTCTTCGAGCATTTCTTCTATCTGCTTGTATCCGAATCCGTACAGGAGCGGATGCGCGACAAATGCAGCTTTTCCGTATGTGTTTATAAGTTCTATGGCCTCATCGGCTGGAATATCCGGGGTAGGTATGTAGTACTTAGATTTTTTGCCGAGATATTTTTTAAACGCTTGATTCATGTCACGGCATATGCCGTCTGCTATCAGAATCCTTGCAAAATGTGCTCTGGTTACGACAGTGTCAAGGTTGCCATGCTGAAGTCTCTCCATTGTCATGTCTATGCCATCTGCGCGGAAACGGGCACACATTGCCTCATTTCTGTCATAGCGTGCCTGCTTGATAGCTGCCAGGCGGGATATGAGCTCCGGATCGGTGTAGTCCATGTAAAAACCCAGTATATGGATCTCTACGCCGTGGTAAATTGCGGACATCTCTATTCCTGGAACAACTGTTATATGACGATCGCCACTGGATGAAAATGCAGATCCATTTTCCTTGGTGTTGGGGACTACCTCAGATGGCAGTGAGGCGTTGTGGTGCTTAGCATATGAGATGGCTTCGGAAACTCCGTCAATGGTATCGTGATCGGTGATAGCTATTGCTGCAAGCCCCTTATCTATTGCAAGCTGGCAGACCTCTGACGGTGAGCAGGAGCCATCTGATGCTGTAGTGTGAAGATGCATATCTATAAATCTCATGGTTGACCTCCCTGATATTGCTGTGAGCGTAATGGCTACAGACAAATTGTCATTTATAATACAAGTCCATATCACAGCGCATCACGTATTTTATTACAGGGTTATTTTATAATATTGGGGATGTGATGTTCAAGGTCATATAGAAGATTTGAAAAGTATTTGAAAAGTTATCAAAAAAATTATCAATAAGAATGTGTGTACTTGATAAAGTACATGTAAATGCGACAAATTTTTTCAATAAGCTATGGACTTCAAGGGTGTTTTGTGAGAAAATACCACTGATGGTTTGAATTAGAGAATTCGAAACCGCTTTTAAGAATTCATATTTTGAAAGGAGTTTCACAATGATTTACACTAAGGAAGTTGAAAACATGTGCCCTGTAGCAAAGGGTGCAAAGCATGAGCCAGCTCCTATTCCAGAAGAAGGAAAGTGGGTTTACTCAAAGGAAATCAAAGATATCTCTGGTTTTACACATGGTGTAGGCTGGTGTGCACCACAGCAGGGTGCCTGCAAGCTTTCACTTAACGTAAAAGAGGGTGTTATCGAGGAGGCTCTTGTTGAGACTATTGGATGTTCAGGTATGACACATTCAGCAGCTATGGCAGCTGAGATCCTTCAGGGTAAGACAATCCTTGAGGCTCTCAACACTGACCTTGTGTGCGATGCTATCAATACAGCAATGAGAGAGTTATTCCTTCAGATCGTATACGGACGTACACAGAGTGCATTTTCTGATGATGGACTTGCAGTTGGTGCCGGACTTGAGGATCTTGGAAAGGGTCTTCGTTCACAGGTTGGTACAATGTACGCAACAAAGGCTAAGGGTGTTCGTTACCTTGAGATGGCAGAGGGTTATGTAACAGGAATCGCACTTGATGCAGATGACGAAGTTATCGGATACCAGTTCGTTTCTCTTGGAAAGATGACTGACTTTATCAAGAAGGGTGATGACCCTAACACAGCTTGGGAGAAGGCTTCAGGTTCATATGGACGTGTTAAGCCAGAGCAGGGCGCTGTTAAGATCATCGATCCACGTAAAGAGTAGTCGGAAAAAGAGGAAAGGAGAACGAGACAATGGCATTATTTGAATCATATGAAAGAAGAATAGACCAGATAAACGCTGTACTTAACAGCTATGGAATCAGCTCAATCGAAGAAGCTGAGAAGATCACAAAGGACGCTGGACTTGACGTTTACAATCAGGTAAAGGGTATTCAGCCAATTTGTTTTGAGAATGCTTGCTGGGCATACACAGTAGGTGCAGCAATCGCTATCAAGAAGGGATGCAGAAAGGCAGCAGACGCAGCAGCAGCTATCGGCGAGGGTCTTCAGGCATTCTGTATACCAGGTTCTGTTGCAGATCATCGTAAGGTTGGTCTTGGACATGGTAACCTTGGTAAGATGTTACTTGAGGAGGAGACAGAGTGCTTCTGTTTCTTAGCAGGTCATGAGTCATTTGCAGCAGCTGAGGGTGCTATCGGTATCGCTGAGAAGGCTAACAAGGTTCGTAAAAAACCTCTTAGAGTTATCCTTAACGGTCTTGGTAAGGATGCAGCTCAGATCATCTCAAGAATCAATGGATTTACATATGTTGAGACAAAGTATGACTACAAGAAGGCTGAGCTCAATGTAGTATACGAGAAGGCATATTCAGATGGTATCCGTGCAACAGTTAAGTGCTACGGCGCTGACGATGTTCAGGAAGGTGTTGCTATCATGCACAAGGAGAATGTTGGTGTATCTATCACAGGTAACTCAACAAACCCTACACGTTTCCAGCATCCAGTTGCAGGTACATACAAGAAGGAGTGTATCGAGCAGGGTAAGAAGTACTTCTCAGTAGCATCAGGCGGTGGTACAGGACGTACACTTCACCCAGATAACATGGCAGCAGGTCCTGCTTCATACGGTATGACAGATACTCTTGGACGTATGCACAGTGATGCACAGTTCGCTGGTTCATCATCAGTTCCAGCACACGTAGAGATGATGGGACTTATCGGAATGGGTAACAACCCTATGGTTGGTGCTACAGTTGCAGTTGCGGTTTCTGTTGAGGAAGCAGCTAACGCTGGTAAGTTCTAAATAAAAACCTAGTATTTAAACGGTTTAGAGGGCTTTTAGAGAGATCTAAAGGCTCTCTATTTTTTGTTGATTTTTCTAGTCTACACGTTCATACTATGCAAATGTCTACGAGAAGTCTACAAAGTTTTTTAATGTAGACTTCATTGACTGTAATAACATAATCTGCATCAATATATCCATATACATCAGAAGTGAATACAATATCACTTTCAAGAGTGTATGATAGCTCTATATTGAATGATTCATTTTCCTGTAGAGCATAAGACGTATTCGCTGTAAACGTCAAATTACCCTTTTAATGCACCTACATAAAGTGTAGACGGTCACAAGTACGTAAATATATTTTAAGAGTGCATTAGTATTTAATTTCATGAAGAAAGTCAAATAATATGCTATCTTTGAACATATAAAAGGAAGTCGGAATACATGATAGTATATTATAAACTTGACACACTTTTAAATGAACGCAAAATAACAAAGACACAACTGTGCAAAGATACTGGGATAAGTGCAAATGTTGTGTCTAAAATCAGCAAAAGTGAAATATTCAAAACAGATACATTAAACCGTATCTGCGAGTATCTCCATGTCCAACCAAGCGAAATTAAAGAATATGTAATCCATTTGAAATAAACAAGGAGGTCATTTATTTTTGACAAACGTCTAAAATATTGTATAATATACTTAACAAGACAGCCGAGCGATAGATACTTCCTATCCGTCCGGTGAAAAGCTATTTAAGATAAAACACCTCAATGCTTAGCCGGCTGAGGTGTTTTTTTCTTACTTTCGATTATTCAGAATAGTTACAATAAGTATTGCAATGGTAAGTAAAACCATAAATTCCTCATATGTACTCATAAGGCACCACTCCCTTCCAAGACTCGAACGGATATGGTGTAACACCCCTCGGCTGCCTAGTTAAATACGTTATTCTATTTTATTACAGAAGTAATTTTACTATATGTATATATACATTTTGGAGATTCCCATATAACGTAAAACACCCCGCATTAATGCGAGGTTTAATTTAAAAAGAATTACAAATTGTATGTATAAAATTGTAATTACAGTATAAGTTATATCAAAATTATAGTCAATGTGATTTAAGAACACAATAATATTTTATAACCACATACCACCTTCCGGAATACATTAAACTATATCATGGACAAGGAGGTGAATACGCATGGACAGATTCGCAGTATATCTTGTAGTTGTTGCGGTTCTTTGCACTTTGATATCGGTAATAACGGAATTTACGAAAGAGGTAGGAGTGCTGAAGAAGATCCCTACCTCTTTTCAGGTTCTGATCACCAGTGTCATTGTGTGTGAGGTGGGGCTTTTTGTTGGACTATCATTCTATCACATAGCATTTGCGTGGTATTATCCTGTGGCTGCGTTTTTCGGGGCATTTGTCATTGCGATTATATGTACCCGGGGATGGGACTACCTGATATCGATATTTAAGCGGTTTTACAAGGGCGGAGATAAGGAAAAGTGGCATGAATAAAGGTGACATGGCTACAACAAATGTAATGCGGTACAAA
The DNA here is from genome assembly GCF_025149915.1 of Coprococcus eutactus. Taxonomy (NCBI): domain Bacteria; kingdom Bacillati; phylum Bacillota; class Clostridia; order Lachnospirales; family Lachnospiraceae; genus Coprococcus; species Coprococcus eutactus. Next base: position 1,907,155 of record NZ_CP102278.1, on the reverse strand, counting down.
GATGTATAGATTAGGAATAATGATCATGAGTTTGTCTCTTGATTCAATGTCTGGAATATTATATACAGACAAAAGAATTCAGGAGACAATTTTATGGCTTCTAATAAGACTCCGTTAAAAGGATACATGGATGGTATAGATATATCAGCATGGCAGGATACTATAGATATAACCAAGGTGCCTTGTGACTTTGTGATAGTGAAAGCGACGGAGGGCACGGACTACAAGAACAGATTTTTTGCAAAGCACTGTGACCAGGCGATGAAAGCGGCAAAACTTCTGGGGGCATTCCACTATGCAAATGGTGGCGATCCCCACAGTGAGGCTGAGTATTTCCTTGCATACAGTAAGAAATATGTGGGCAAAGCCATACTCGTGCTAGATTGGGAGGGACAGAACAATCCACAGTTTGGCAGGAGCGATAGGGCGTGGTGCAAGGAGTGGTGCGATTATGTGTACAGAAAAACCAGGGTAAAACCGCTGATATATATTCAGAAGAGTGCCATGGATAATGTGAAAAATCTTGGCTACAGGCTGTGGGTCGCTCAGTATCCTGATTATGAGCAGACTGGATATCAGGAGCATCCGTGGAATGAGGGGCAGTATGATTGTTCTATCAGGCAGTACACTTCTGTGGGTCGGCTTCCGGGGTATGAAGGAAATCTTGATCTGAACAAGTCTTATATAGACAAAGCAACATGGAGAAAATGTGCTGCGATAAAGACTGACAGTGATAATGGAAAAACGAAAGGGAAAGGCTCTGACAGCAATAGCGGGAAAAGTAATGATAAGAATAACAAGAATAATAAGAATAGAAAAAAGAAAAGCATAGATGTGATCGCGAAGGAAGTCATAGCGGGCAGATGGGGGAACGGCGAGAATCGAAAAAAGAGATTAAAAACGGCGGGATATGATTACGATAAAGTTCAGGAGAAGGTGAACGCTATAGTGAAAGCTTCGCAGAAGAAATCAATTGACGAGATAGCCAGAGAGGTGATAGCCGGAGATTGGGGAAATGGCGAGGATCGAAAAAACAGGTTGAAGAAATCGGGCTATGAATATGATAAGGTGCAGAAGAGAGTAAATGAACTTCTGGGGAAATAACATAAAAATGAAATTTGCATGAAGTATTGTCCATATATGTTGACGGGAAGTGGCATATAATATAGGATAGTGTAAACGAAAAAGATAATAAATACATGAAAGGAAAAGGTGATGGATATGCCATATTTTGGTTTTTATTTCGATCCGACATATATATTGGTACTCATAGGCGTGGCGGTGTGTTTTATAGCATCTGCACAGGTCAAGACGACATACAAGAAGTATGAGCACGTGATATCGAGGTCTGGATATACAGCGGATCAGGTAGCTTATATGATACTCAGAAATGCAGGGATAACTGATGTGTCGATACATCATATACCGGGAGATCTCACGGACAACTACAATCCGCGGGAACACACCCTCAACCTTTCTGATAAGGTGTACGGTTCTAGATCGATAGCGGCCATAGGAGTTGCGGCACATGAGTGTGGCCATGCGATACAGCATGCAAGACATTATGTACCACTGACCGTCAGATCCGCGATTATACCAGCGGCGAATATTGGTTCATCATTTGCCTGGCCTCTGGTTCTGATCGGACTTATCATACCGAGACTGAATTTCTGTATGACAATTGGAATCCTGTTATTCTCGCTGGTGGTGATACTGCAGTTAGTGACACTTCCGGTTGAGTTCAACGCATCAAGGAGAGCGATCCAGATAATAAGAGATAGTGGTTATCTTGCCCCAGATGAGCTGAAGGGGGCAAAGAGCGTACTCAAGGCGGCAGCCATGACATATGTGGCAGCTATGGTGTCAGTATCACTTCAGTTGTTACGACTTGTAATACTTCGAAATAGCAGAGATGATAACTAAATAATATCAAAATAACAGCCCTGTGCGGGACAGATATATTCTTTGTATATCGCCTGCATAGGGCTGTTTTTAATTGGCACAAGGTGATATACTTATTTCATGTGTGCGCCGTGAGAGTAGGTGTGCAAATACATATATATTGTAGAGTGATATTGTGGGAGATATGCCAGATGGTACAGATAGGAAGCAGAATACTGGAATATAGAAAGAAAATGAACATGAGCCAGGAGGAATTTGCCAATAAGATAGGCGTCAGCAGACAGGCAGTGTCCAAGTGGGAACTTGACAAAGCTTATCCTGACCTTGACAAACTGGTGGATATATGCGGAATGTTCGGGCTGAGCCTGGATGAACTTGTAAATGGTGTGGAACAGGATGAGGAACCTGTGATGGAAGCAGAGCAGAGAGTGGAGATTCCCAATGATCCGGTAAATGTGTCAGATGTGGGTGACAACCAGACTGTAACTGACAATATAGAATCTGAGATCAGTGACAAGGAAGGCAGTGATAAGGAAAGCAGTGACAGCAAGAAGCATACAGTAAGAATTGGCAGTCATGGTGGGCTGCGTGTGGTTATGTATGCAGCTGCGGCTCTGGCAGTGTTCTGTATTGTGGTAAGCTTTGTCATTATACTTCAGAATGCATGGAAGCACAGTGATGAAGTCTTGATGCATGTGGACAAGGTTCATGCACAGTACACATTGGCTGATGTGTCATATCTGAATGACGATCTTGACGACAAACACAGGCTGATGTGGATAGATGCAAAGGGAATCAGAGCTGGGGACACACTGCCCGGATATATAGATGACGATGGCGAACTGGCAAATGTGGATCATGACATAAGTACATTTGTGATACCGTGCGTTCTGGCACTTATATTTCTGGCAATGTTTATTTCTCTGAGAATAGAGCTGACAAAGGAACATCAGAGGGATATAGAGAGAGCAATTAGTGATATACAGGAGAAGGTATAGTGGATAGCAGGAGAAAATATATACGGAGTTCATGTGTGATCGCAGGAATCGTGCTGGTCGTCATCACAGCACTGTGGTTCATGGGTGTGATAACCTGGGGACATGGTGCGGGAGATGTTACAAGGTATGGAGAAACAGATGAGAGTGAAGAGTATGTAGTATACGATGGGATAAAGTTTTCCTGTGGTCAGTATGAGTTGGTTATGGTTACAGAAAACGGTGTATTTCTGGATACTGATACAGGCCATCGGATACAGGTGTTGCATCAGGAAAAGACTCTGGATGATTTCTGGGACACGAAAGATGAGAGGATGGATGCCGGCAGATCAGCCGGGTTTGAGGTTGACTCAGATCCTGAAAAGTATAATTCCGCGGACAGAGATTATATAAAATATGCGCTCAGGCAGCAGTCTGATGATGAGACAACAGACTACAGTGAGTATATGCAGATATTACTTACACCTGATTATAAAGGTGACAGATTGTTTATCTGTATAAATTACAATAAAGATATGGATGATATGACAGAGGCGGAACGAAAAGCGATGTATGATAAGTCATCTGCGTGGATACAGGAGCTGATGGATGCTGGTGAGTCGACTGATGAGCCGGATGACGATACGGGCAAGATCATTTATTCTGCAACTGCGCTGAAGAACAAGGAAAATTATGCAGACAGTGACACCCTAACCAGTGCATGCCGTACTGTTCAGTATGGACTTCCGTATGGTTATTTGAGAAAAGATGATTCAGATTTGGATTCAGCATATTATGAGTCGGATTCTGGAAAAACACATTTATACATAGCTATAGAAGATTATTCAGCGTTGCTTACGGATGATGAATCGTTGAAAGAGTATGTCGATTCCTATGCGAAGAATGACCATGCCATGCCTCAGAACTGTGGAAGCAGGGAGATGGATGGAAGGGTATTTTATTATTACAGCTATTTTGCACAGAACTGGTGTGATGATGGAAGTGTGATCGTTGAATATAACTTCAAAGCGTACTGCGATATTGGAGAAGGGCAGATATATACCATATCAGCTCATTCATATACCAATTCTGACGTGATGGATACGGAAACATATCTGGAATGTATGAAATTAGATATAAAATTGAATATAAAATAGAAATATGCATAAAAAAGTCTTGTGAATTTGGTGATAGTATTTGCAACTTTGCTGTGATAGAATGGTTAAAGTGGCAAAAACTAACATATTCACAGGACTTTTTGTGTTATAGTGCACAAAATATAGCATACAGATGTATCACGAAGGGTCACAAAAGTTTTATCAGGGAGGGTAATTGATGAGAAAAAGAAAGCTAAGAGGAGGTATAGCTGTACTTTCGCTGGCGACGGCTCTGTGTCTGGCACAGGGCGTAGCGGTCTATGCGGAGGGGACTGATGATGGCAGTACGCTTGTCACGGCAGATCTGTCAAAGGGTATAGAGTACAGGTATTACGAAGGCTCGACCACACGTGTAGAAGGAATCAATCTGAATGGTAATTCTGTCATAATCAGGCAATCACCGAATTCTACGAGTTCGGAGCCGAGACTCAATGTCTACAATGATAAGGATCGGGATGGAGTTCTGGATGAAGGTGAGGAAGCATTTGAGATCGATGGCAGCACAGATATACTTCCATATCAGGTATATGGCGTTTATGGAGAAAAGACTAAGACTCCGATCTCAATCACCGTTGACGGGGCATCCCTTGGGAATGTATGGGGTGTCTACAAAGGCGCCATGGAATATGAGAGCACAGGCTCAGATCCTGCAGTCTCAATAACTGTGAACAAGGGATCAAATGTTTCTGCGGCGACATGTTTATATTCGTCAGAGGCTGTAGGATCAATGAAGATCAACATATCTGGAGACTGTAATGTTTCCCAGCTGCAAGGTGCATTGCAGAGCAAGGTGGATGGGGATATTGACATTGATATAACCGACAATGCATTTGCTGGAACTGTGTACGGTATCCAGGTAGGATATGCCACAGGAAGCGTGGACGTGGATACAGACAATACAGTTGACATCGGTTATCTGTACGGTGTGTATGCATCGACCATCGATGGCAGCCTCACAGTGAACAGTTTGTTCAAGGCTGACAAGGGCAGTGGATATGTGTATGCTGCGACAAATGGCACATACTCAGGCAAAGATTATGCAGTGAAGGGCAATGTTGTCCTGACGGCAAAGAATGCCAAGCTTGGATATGTGTATGCGGTGACCAATGGCGCTAATACGCTGGGTGGTGTTACTGTGGATATAAGTGATACAACACTCAATTCGATGTATGGTGTGAGCAGCAGTGCCAGTGCAGCCGGTGATGTAAGTATCAGATTAAACGGCATAGAGTGCAGTGACAGATATTCATATATGTACGGAGCATATAGTGCAAATATTGCAGGAAAACTCAAATTTGAAGTAAAGAATGCAAAAGGACAAGGCATTTATGTCTATGGTAGCTCTAATTCAGATATATTGGGTGATGTAGATATAGATATAGATGGACAGGGCGCTGAATTTGATTCAGTATACGGACTCAGCAGTGGAACCGTGAAGGGCATGGTAAATATCGATATAGAGAATATCAATGTATCAAGTTCTATGTATGGTATTTATTCAGCCAAGCTTGAACAGTCGTCACCGGAGGGAGCTGATGCCTATGCGAATGTGATAACGCTTAAGAACATTGAAAGCAGTTCATATTACACATATGGCGTGTACTACGTTTCAACTATGGGTTCGACACACATGATCCTGGATAATATAAAGTCAGGTAATTATCTGTATGGATTGGATTTTTCAGGTGCCATAACAGGAAAACTCAAGATGGATATGTCCAACTGCAGTGCAGAAAATGCATATATTCTGAGGGGAAATGGCAGTTCATCGACGGTTGTTGGGGATTTTGATCTTACCTTGACAGACAGTGCATTCAAGAACAGTCTGTACGTGCTGAATACAGCTACATTCGCAGAAAATGCATCTGTTGACATCAGGAATGTCATCAGCAACTTGTGTACAGTGGCATATTCAGGTACATGTGCTAAGAATCTGGATGTCAATATGCAGTATGCAAATGACAAGGCAATTGTCGATGCGGCTGGCAATCCGGTGGTAGACTCATATACCAATGCAGGAAAGGGTGAGTTTAATCTCCTGAGCAGTTATTCGGTTATCGGTGATCTGACTGCAGATCTGTCCAATATCCATTATGCAGCGTGCGGTCTTGCAGGTGGCAGCTACAGCGGAAAAGTGAGTGGCAGAAATACAACGGTCACTTTGAAAGACAGCAGCTTTGAAAGTACATATAACGGCAGTACAGTATATCTTCTGAATGAGTATGGCAATGGATCAAACAATGATTCAGCCATAGAGCTTTCTGCTGATATTAAGATAGAGAATACAGACTTTACAGGTATGAAGAATGCAAGCTTTCAGGTAAATGCGAATCAGAACAGAAAAGTAAGGGTAGCATTTGACGAGGCGTGTATTCTCCCTGATGGATATTACATATGTCCTGCATACAACGGTTATGGGGATTCGATTGTCACATATGGAGGAGATGTATACTATGGCGGCGATAAAGTAGTTATAGATAAAGATATAAATGCTGATAACATCTACTTTGGTAATTATGCCAGCGGAAAATCGACATCTGCTGTATATGCAGTCATTAACAAGGGAGTAACAGTAAGTGCTCAGGAAGGGATATATTTCACCGCGGGTGCAAATATCCTTAACTCGGGAAAATTCTCTGGAACATTTAAGAGAACAGATGATTCTGCATACGGTTCTGTATATATGAAAGAGGGCATAGTGGCAGACGAAACGCTGTATGAAAATGCCCATGTATACTATCCGGTTACTCTGGTATGTGATGACAAGGCTGTGACAGTGAGCAATCCTGGCTACACCTGTTATCTTGACAAGGATACTATGTATGCATATGTAGATTCAGTCTTGACGCTGACACCGGTTATCAAGAGAGGATATACACTTGAAAAGGTAGTGTTTAGGGAAAGTGATGAGACTCAGGATAATGAGCTGACAGAGACATCAGGCAAGTATACATTTGCCATGCCGAAAAAACCATGTATAGTGACAGTCTCAACAAAGGGTAAGCAGATAAAGGCATCAAAGACAGTGTCAGATCCTTCAGCTGTGCTCGGTCAGAAATACACAGCAGAAAAACCTCTGTATGATATGTCGGATGTTGTGATCCTGAATGATGGCAAAGAGGGCAAAGTTACCTATGAGATGGACAAGGATTATATACTTCCGGAGGGGCTTGAGCTTGATGGCGGTCTTATAATTGGAACACCGACCTCGGCATATGAGGATGGAAAGAAAGCAGTAATCTATATAACAGGAAAGAATGGAACAAGGACACAGATCACGCTAAATGTTGTTGTTTCGAAAGAGCAGAAGATACAGGACAATACAGACGGACGTATAACAGTCGATGAAGAGAATAAACAGATAAGTCTGAATGGAACATCAGTTGTATTGCAGGCTGCAGAGAACAGTGCGGAAGCTTCGTCGGATGAAACAGGGGCTGAAAGTCCTGTGATCACAGAGATCTATATCGATTCTAACAAGGATGGACAGGCTGACAACAAGACACCATTAGTCAGCGGAGACCTGTCAGAATACACTGTGGTTGGAGTTGATGACAGCGAATTTAAGCGCAGTGTAAAGATAACTATGCTGGGAGGAAGCGTAAAGAAGATATATGGTGCGGTTGACTCAGAACTGAGCTTCAGCGGAAGAGATGCGGTTGCGGTAGTTATCAAAGGCGGTAATGTGGGTGAGGTATATGCGATTGTAAATACCCAGGTAGATGGTACGATCTCTTATGAGAACTGCACAGGTGCAGTAATCACAGGTGGTTTGGTAAGTGGAAGTACATCAACATACACAGGAGCGCTTCTCAGAACAGCAAAAGACAATATCATGATATACAAGAAGTATACAGTTACAGAGAAGCTTGCTGCAAATGATTTTGATTTGGACAATGAATCTGAAGTATCAGTGGAGGCTCCGCTTGAGCTCACAGGATATCTGAGGATGTATGAAAAATCTAAGCTTACAGCAACGGCTGCGATTACCGCCGGCAGTCTTTCATTCTCGAGAAATTCGTCTGCTCAGTTTGATGGAGATGTCAAGATAAATACTCTGTATATGACGAGTTACAATAATGTACTTATTATAGGGGCAGAGTCGGAGTTTGAGACAGATGAAGTCAAGATATCAGACAGCTGGGCAAAAGTATATCAGAAAGGAACATTCAAGTGCCCTTCAGACAAGTTCTCAAATGAGGGAACATGGGTAAAGGCAGGAGAATTTGCAGAAGATGTAGATGCAGGCGAGTGGGCCGGAATCTACTACAATGTTGAACGCGGTACTACGAATATGAAGGGAACTTCGGTTTCCATTCCAACTCAGAGCAGGGTAGTGGAATACGAGGGACTGATATATGCAAGAAACAATTCTTTAGTCACGGCAAAGTATACAGATGTACCGGGATACACAGTATATGTATCGATAAATGGCGGAGATCCAATAAAGGGAGATTCGGGATCGGCGCTGGTCGCAACAGCAAATACAGTTATGAGCGCAACTGCTGATTACGTGGCAGATCAGATCGCAGTGACAAAGAAATATGCTGATCCTGTGATCGTAGCAGATACAAGCTATACAGCCGAGGAACCTGTATATGATCTCACAGCACTTGATGTGACAGGAGACACCACTTCATCATACGGTACAGATATGCAGTACAGAGTAAAGAGCGGATCAAAGCTTCCGGAGGGACTTGTGCTTGCTGATGGCAAGATAACAGGCAAGACATCCGAAACAGGTGAAACAGATGTGACATTTGTTGTGACAGGAAGAAATGGAACATCCGTTGATGTAAACGTAAAGTTTACAGTAAAGGCTGCCGGCACGGAAGTGTCCGATATCAACAAAGTGGTAACTGACGCATCCGTAAGTAAGATAAATCTTGCTGGAAGTTCAGTTGTGATAATAGCTGATCCGTCAAATGCATCAAAGTCTTCCATATACATGGATGCAGACCATGACGGAATAGCAGACAACAACAGAGCACTTAAGATAGGTGGTGAGACAAGTTACGACCTGTCGAAGTGCAAGATATATGGTTATACAGATGGAGACAATGCATATACTGGCGATATATCAATAGTTCTCAGAAGCGGTACGGTAGGTTCCCTGTATGGTGCAGGTTCAAACGAGTCCGGAGCTGCAAATGTAACTGTTGAGGGTGATATTACTGTAAAGGTGCTGGGCGGCACTGTAAGAACAGAAATATATGGTGCATATAATGTACATGCTGCTGCGGTGAATTTCATTGCAGAAGGCGGAAAGATATATAAGAAGGCCTATGGCGCATATAATTCAGATGTTCAGACGATGAATTTTGCATTCACAAAGACAGCTATGATGTATGCAGACGACAATTATTCAAGCACAGGTAAGGAAGAATTGTATGTCATAAGCGGAGGAAGTGTATCTGGAGATGTAAATGCAGAGGTAGGCGTGTTGAGTACAAGAGAGGCATTTGCCTATAGTTCAAAGATGTATAGAAGCACGTACGCTTTCTTCTACGGAGTTCACAGGACACCTGTGTCAGGAGATGTAAATTACACTCTGAATGGTGAATGGTATGCAGGAAGAACAAATACATTTGTAAATAGTTCTAATGTGGATGGAGATCTGAATGCTGAGCTGAAATCAGGTTATATAAGCTGCGCCAATTCAAATGATGGTTCAAAAGCATTCGTATACGGCAATACGAACAATAAGATACGCAATATAAATGTAAGATCGGCTACAGAAGGTATCGTGAGCGGTAAGATCGTTCTTGCTGCAAGCGGAGAGGTAAATGATATTTATTTCAATGATGTCAGTGGCAATACCACTGCGAGTGTTAAAGGACTTTCAGAGAATTTCCAGGTGACACATAATGGCTCACTCTTCTTAAAACTCAATGATAAACTTGTCCTCGGCGGTACATACACTGTTGATGAGAACATTGAGACTGATATCCTCAATGTAACTTCTGGTTCAAAGATCAAAGTTGCTGAGGGTGCATCAATTAAGCATACAGCAAATGCTGTCATCGAAGGAGATATTGAGAATAACGGAACATGGACCTCAGAGGGCAATGTTTATGTAGAGGGAACATTTGTCAACAATGGAATCTGGAATACAAAGAAGTATATGTACGTTGGTGACAGCAGCGCATCAAGTATCAGCGGTAAAGTTGACAACTATGGAACCGTCACAACGGTTTCTGACAGGTCATACAGTACAAGGATCAATGCTTCTTCAATGTTCATCAACCGTGAAGCTGCTACATTTACATTCGGAAATATGGTCAACAGTGGAATCATAGTAAATTATGGTTCTCTGGAAGAGACATATTATAACAACTTCTCGGATGTTGGAAAGGTACTCACAACAACGATTCCGAATCTTAAGTATGTGCTGAAAAATTACAGCAGTGTGTACTATAAAGTTGATGCAGAGTATCCGGCATACTGCTTCAAGGGTGAGGATGCAAAGATAAGCATAGCGGCAACAAATGCTAACTATCAGAAGACGTCAGGCATTGACGGTGATACAAATGTATACATAGCTGGAAATATGGATTTCTATGTGACAGTTGACGGCGAACCGATAGACGGAATGAAGATAGATTCTGTGGTATATGGTTCAGCACAGAATGAGGCAACGTCAAGTAACAATGTCAAGTGGCGCGGAACAGTGGCATATGAGCCGACACATGCTGTGATCAATATGGCAAAGCAGGAAGCAACCAATATAACTCTTGCGAAGGCTGAGGACAAGGTTACAGCACAGGTTGGAGTGACAACTAGCAAGTTTGATCCACTCTATGACCTCACAAAGATCGAGGTTCAGAATGATGAGAATGTTGAAAACGGCTATGTCGCATACTCACTTGCTAAGGGGCAGACCCTTCCTGATGGACTTGCGATGTCAGGCGGCAAGATATACGGTACTCCGGTCAAGGCTTCTGCTGAGGCTCAGACAGTGAATATCATTGTGAGAGGACAGAACCAGACCACAGCTGAATTCACGCTTACCATAGAGAAGATAGAGAAGGGTATCCCGACACTTGCTGCATCAAAGGCCGGAACCGCATATGCAGGCAAAACACTTGCTGATGTAGCACTTCCAAAGTCAGTACTTGGTGTATATAGCTGGGCAGACAGCACACAGTTGGTTGGCAAGGCTGGATCCGAAGACAATTACGATGCATACTTTGTACCGAAAGATACAGTCAACTATGACTGGAGCAAGTTTGATACTGCCTCAGGAACGTATGAGCAGTTAGAGGACGGCAGTGTCAGAATATCAGTGAAGCTTGCGGTATATGTGAGAAAGCAGGATCCTGTATACACTGTACCTGAGGGAGTGACAGCTATATATGGAGAAACTGTAGGAAAGGCTGTTATTCCAGAAGCAGAAGGCGGAATGTTCATCTGGGAAAATGCTGATGAGTCAGTCGGCGACGTTGGAACAAAGAAGTTCCTTGCAACATTTGTGCCATCTGATGAGGATGTATATGAAAGAGCAGAGCATATAGAGATCACAGTTGAGATAAAGCCGGCTGAGGCTAAGTTCACACAGGCTATAGACAAGCTCACAGCAAAAGAAAATGACACTCTGGCTGATATAGTACTTCCGGAGGCAGAGAATGGAATCTACACATGGTACACAGACAGAACAACAAAGGCTGAAGATGGCGGAACATACAAGCTGTGCTTTAAGCCTGCTGATATAACTAACTATGACTGGTCAGGAGTAGAGGGTTGGAACAGAGCTTACAGAGGTGTGGTATTCCCAGTACAGGTTGAAATCATCAAAGAACATGTACATGATTATGGCGATGCATACAAGAGCAATGCTACATATCACTGGAAGGAATGCAGCTGCAAGGATATCCAGAATAAGGCAAGGCATACATTCGACTCAGGAAGCATAAAGACAAGTCCTACTGATACAGCAGCCGGAAGCAAGGTATATAAGTGTAAGGTCTGCGGATATGTGAAGACTGTGCCGATCCCGGCACTTGGCAGGGATATCACTAATCCAAAATACAAGATAAAGGTATCCGGACTTGATCCTCAGAAATATACTGGAAGCACAATTACCCTAAAGAATCTGAAAGTTACATCGGGCAGAACGGTTCTAAGAAAGGGTACTGATTACACGGTAGCATATTCGAACAATAAAAAACATGGCACTGCAACGGTTACAATAAATGGTATCGGAAAATACAGAGGAACTATCACAGAGACATTCCAGATCAAGATAGTAAGGAATTCTGTATTTGCAGTAAAGCAGCCAGGAACTAACATAGTATACAAGTACAAGATTACAAATGCTGATCTGAAGGGCAAGGGAACTGTAGGACTTATAGGCACAACAGTTGCCAAGACCAATGGAAAGTTCAAGATACTTACGATCAGTGATACTGTAACTATAGACGGAGTGAAATTTAAAGTTACAGCTATAGGCAGCAAAGCATTCAAGGACTACAAGAGTATTGTCAAGGTTGCTGGAGGTGCAAATGTTGTCTCTGTAGGAACATATGCATTCAGCGGATGTACAGCACTCAAGACTATTCCGGCATTCAAGAATGTTACAGCCATAGGTGGTTATGCATTCTATAAATGTAAGTCGCTCACAGCAATGCCGGTAAATAATAAGCTTAAAACCATAGGCAAGGCCGCTTTCTATGGCTGCACATCACTTAAGACACTGACTGTTGGCGGAAAGGTGACAACCATAGGAGAGAGTGCATTCGGCGGATGCAGCAAGATGACAGCAGTCTCAATTGGCGCAAATGTTAAGACTATAGGTGCATCAGCATTCAGCGGCTGCAAGAGCCTTGCCACTGTCAAAGTTGGTTCGGCAAAACTCAAGACTGTATCAAAGAATGCATTCAAGGGTACAAAGTCAAAGATAACATTCAAGATACCAAAGAAATACTATAAGTCATATATGGCTAAGATTAAGGCAAAGGGTGTGGCAGCGCCAAAGAATGCGATATATAAAAAGTATTAAAAAGTAGCATAAGTTACAAGAAATAGACATAGCAGTATTTATGGCAGGGCATGATCAGCTTTCGGGTTGGTTGTGCCCTGCTTTTTGTAATTGTTACAAACTAAAAGGGTGATGACAGTACAGGATATATTTGTTATACTGAACATATGTTTGCGGCGTTGATGGAGATTTAATTGGGATTCTATTTAATTTGGATTTTAGAGAAGATTATAAGAAAGATAATATTAAAGATTTTATGATAGATAACAGGATGGGAGATAGTGGGATGGAAGATAACAGGATTCAAGATAACAGGATTCAAGATAACAGGATGGAAGATAACGGGATGAAAGATAACAGAATGGAAGATAAAGAGAATTATCTGAGCACACTCAATGAGAGGCAGCTTGATGCTGTTACAACCACAGAAGGATACGTGAGGATCATTGCAGGTGCGGGGACCGGCAAGACGAAGGCGCTTACTCATAGGTATGCATACCTTGTCAATGAGCTGGGAATATCAACTTCGAATATATTGTGTGTCACATTTACGAACAAGGCAGCCAGGGAGATGAGCAAGAGGATAAGACAGATGATAGGTGACAGTGATACTGGCTATATCTGTACATTTCATGGATTCTGTGTGAAGCTGCTGAGGGAAGACATACATGCGATCAACTTCCCACAGAACTTCGTTGTTATGGATGACGAAGATACAGAGGAGATACTCAAGACTGTGTATGAGAATGCACATATACAGTCGAGAACATATACATTTGACTCTGCGAGAGATCATATAACAGCCCTGAAAAGTCAGATGCTGCATATACCGTATCTTGCGGAGATAGGGAACGAAAAACTTCTTGCAGACTATGAGAAGGCAGAGAAGGTGGAGGATAAGGTATTCCTAGGATATCTGTATGAGCAGAAGAAGGTGTATGGGCTTGACTATGACGATCTCATAACGATTGCATTGTATATACTTCAGACAGATGAAACGAAGCGGATCAAATGGCAGGAGCGGATGATGTATGTCATGGTGGATGAATTTCAGGATGTGAGCAACAGTCAGTATGCGCTGGCAGAGATTCTCAGTGGATATCACAGGAATCTGTTCATAGTGGGAGATCCGGATCAGACCATATATACATGGCGCGGGGCACAGATAGAATACATACTTGAATTTGACGAGACACATGAGAATACCAGAACCATATTCCTTGATATGAATTACAGATCAACACCAGAGATACTTGCTGTGTCCAACTCGCTCATAGAGAAGAACAAGAAGAGGCTTCCGCACAGGCTTGAGGCGTATAAGGAGTCGGGCAGAAGACCTATATATATACATTCCAGGACGACCGGGGATGAGGCTCAGTGGATGACCTCGGAGATACAGAGACTGGTTTCAGAAGGTGCATCGTACAACGAGATGGCGGTGCTGTACAGATCTCATTTTGTATCGAGAAATATAGAGGAGTCGTTCATCAAGGCAAAGATTCCGTATACACTGTACAGTGGAATGGAGTTTTATAAAAGAAAAGAGATAAAGGATGTACTTGCATATCTCAGAATGATAGTCTATTCGGACGATCTGTCATTTCGCCGCGTGATCAATGAGCCAAAGCGCAACTTCGGCAAGAAACGAATGGCTCTCGTAAAGGCATACGCGGAGAGTCACAGATGTTCACTGTATAACGGCCTCCTGGACATTCTGGAGGATAAAACGATCAAGTCAACTGGGGCTGCAGCATTTGTGGATACCATAGAGGCGTTCAAGAAGACCTATAAGGAAAAGAGTCTGTCAGATCTGGTGACGGAGGTACTGGATCAGACCGGGTATGAGGCGATGCTCAGACAGTCGGGTGAGCAGGAGCGTCTGGATAATCTGGCGGAATTCAAGCAGTCTGTAGATGAATACGAGAAGACATCAGGTGAAGAGAATACCCTGGAGGAATATCTCCAGAGCATCGCGCTCTACACGAACAATGACCGTGAAAAAGACAAAGAGACAGTGTCCATGATGACAGTTCACACGGCAAAGGGATTGGAATTCCCTTATGTGTTCGTGTGCGGGATGAATGAGGGGATATTTCCAAGTAAGCATGTGGATACAGAGGAACGCCTAGAGGAAGAAAGACGAATGGCGTATGTGGCATTCACTAGAGCGGAGAAGGCTCTGTATATCAGTGATGCCGAGGGGTTGAACTATGATGAGTCTTTCCGGTATCCATCCAGATTCATCTTCAATATAGACCGTGACGTGATAGACTATGCACATGATCTCCCTAAAAGACTGGTGGACGATGCTATGAGCTACATAGCGGCAAATGAATCCAGGATATGCCCTTCGGATACGGAACTTTCAGTGGGTGACCGTGTGATGCATAAAGTATTTGGAGAGGGCACTATAACAGCTATGCGGACAGATATAGGCTGCTATGTCATAAAGTTTGACAAGATGGCAACTGAGAGAAATCTGAAGATTGGGACGGCTCTTGAAAAGTTTGGCCGATAGCGTAGGAAACACTAGTCAGTGAAAGCAGCGAACAATGATATATGAAACAGACAGGGACAGACTACCGGATTGGTGGCTGCCCTTTTTGTTTTACCCCGGTGTGAAAAAAATAGTACACTGAATGAGGTAGAATTGCATAAGAGAAAAGTTAGGATTGTGAAAAAATATGATACGGTGTCGGAAAGGAGCAAAAATGGTACATATAGTTGTAGATCTTGAGATGAACTGGTTGGACTTCAAATATGAAAATGAGAGAAAGATAAGCACCAATGAGGTGATAGAGATCGGAGCCGTTACCATGAATGAAAAATTCGAGGAAATAGGCGCATTTAAGATGTATGTAAAACCGCAGTTCAACGAAAAGGTGGTAAAAAAGGTTGAGAAGCTCACGGGAATAACCATGGATAAGCTTCAGGATAGTCCTGTGTTTGCAGACGCATTTGACGCTTTCATAAAGTGGTGCATTAGTTTCGGAGAAGAAGTGGTCATGTATGGCTGGAGCGATTCTGATGAACTTCAGCTTCGCAGAGAAATGAAGCTGAAGAACATACCGTGGAAAGAAGATGTAGACAAGGTATTCAGACAGTGGCATGACTTCCAGAAGGAATTCAGCGATCTGGTTGGCATTGGAAGGATCATTACTTTATCCCAGGCGGTGGATTATGCAGGTATAGACTTCGCAGGTCAGAAGCATGACGCTTGCTGTGATGCCAGAAACACCGCATATCTTCTGGCACTCACAAAGGACGAGAAAAGATTTGCCAAGACAATGAAGAGTGTGCTGGAGGCATTCAATCATGAAGAACTGACCTCGAGCATAGGAAGTTTGATAGACTTCTCAGCGTGGAACGGAGTTGGGGCTTGAGATGAACGATAGGGGGCTGCCGGAAGGCAGCCTTCTTGGGAAGAATGGGATAGATGGGAGAGAATGACAGAGTAAGTGGGTGGTAATAATCGCGGTTAAGGGATGGTAAATGTTGTAGATTTCGAGGGGGTGCTGGAATGAGTGGTCGAAAATCGGGAGTGAATGGTAGGACAGGGATGGGGGGATGGTGTATAATAATATAAAAGTCAATTTATACGAGTAGGGGGATAAGGTGAAATATATTGCACATATAAATGGTGTTTCAGAACAAAGTGTTAAGGATCATCTGATAGGAACAGCAAGGTTAACAGCTCAATTTGCTGATAAGTTTGGAAAAGCAGACTGGGGATATTGTTGTGGATTATTGCATGACATTGGTAAATATTCAAAGCAGTTTCAAAATAAAATAATTAATAACACAGATGATAAAGTCGATCATTCCACAGCAGGTGCAAAACTATGTATGGAATTGGGGGGGTATTATCAGTTATTAAGCTATTGTATAGCAGGACACCATGCTGGGTTACCAGATTATGGAAATACAGTTATTCATTCAAGTTTAAGGTATAGATGTGAAAAGAAAAAGATATATGATTATAGTTCGTATAAATATGAAATAGAGATTCCTGAATTGAAAACAGATCCAATTATATTACAGAATCTTTCAGATGCAGATTTTCCTTTAAGCGTTTTTCTTAGAATGATTTATTCGTGTTTGGTTGATGCAGATTTCCTTGATACTGAGTATTTTATGAAAAATGGGGATGTTAATAGAAACTCAGGGGAAAATGTAAAGATATTATTGAGCAAACTTGAAACACATATTAGTAGATGGTTGAAAAATGATAATACAGAATCGATAAATGGACGTAGAACAGAAATATTAAAACATTGTTTAAATGAAGGGCAGAATGAAAAAGGCTATTTTAGACTAACAGTTCCAACTGGGGGAGGAAAGACTATTGCATCACTTGCATTTGCACTAAAACATGCAGTAGAAAATGATATGGATCGTGTAATATATGTAATTCCATATACCAGTATTATAGAGCAGAATGCGCAGGTGTTCAGGGACATACTTGGAGAACAGAACGTTTTGGAAAATCATTGTAATGTAGATTATGATGGACGAGAAGATTTTGAGCCAATGCAATTGGCTAGTGAAAATTGGGATAAACCCATTGTAGTTACAACGAATGTTCAGTTTTTTGAGTCGTTATTCTCAAATAAATCTTCAAAATGCAGGAAATTACATAATATAGCAAATAGTGTCATTATATTTGATGAGGCACAGATGTTGCCGACTGATTATCTGAAACCTTGTATTTATATGATTAGCGAACTAGTAATTAGATATAGATCAAGTATAGTATTATGCACGGCGACACAGCCAGCGTTAGGTTCATTATTTCCAGAAAACACACAATTTATGGAACTATGTCCAAGGATGCATGAACAATTTGGATATTTTAAGAGAGTTAAATACAATAACATCGGAACAATATCGAGAGATAAATTGACAAGTATGCTAAAAGATGAAGATTGTGCTTTGTGTATCGTAAATACGAAGAGAATGGCTCAAGATATTTATATGGAACTATGTGGAATAGGAGTGTTTCATCTATCAACAAATATGTACCCATTGCATAGAAAAATTGTTTTGAAAAAAATAAGAAAGTGTTTGCAGAATGGAGAAAAATGTGTCGTAGTATCAACAAGTTTAGTCGAGGCAGGGGTGGATTTAGACTTTAAGCATGTGTATCGTCAGATTGCAGGAATAGATTCTATTATACAAGCTGCAGGTAGATGCAATAGAGAGGGAAAAAGAAATCAAGCTGAGAGTATAGTTAATATTTTTGATATTGAGAATTGCAGGATTCCGTTAAATCAAAAACAACAGATTGAGGTTGCTAAGTCTGTATTATGTGATTATGAAATAGTAGATAGTCCAGAGTGTATATCAGATTATTTTAAGAGACTGTATCATTTCAGGGGCGATGGCCTTGATAAGAAGAAAATTTTAGGTGAGTTTGTTCATCCTGAGTATAATTATGCAAAGGTCGGAAAAGAGTTTAAAATAATTGAGCAGGATATGGCAACAATTTTTGTCGGTAATACAGATGAGGCAAAAGAGTTGATGGATGAGATAAAGCTAAAAGGCATATCAAAAGAAAGAATGCGAAAAGCAGGACAGTTTTGTGTTCAGGTTTATTGTGGTGAAAAATCAGAATTTCAGAAATTGTATGATGCAGGAATAATACGCCTCGTTTCAGATGATGTGCGAGATTTTTATGAATTGACATCAATGGAATACTACTCAGAAGAATGTGGTTTAGTTTGCTTGGTAGATGAGGGGGATGCGATATTTTTATAAATAAATGAAATGCGGTGGGTATATAAATATCCACCGCATCAGGTAATCATATTGAAAACCTTATTATTTCAATCCACTGTAAAACAGACACGTTTAGTATATATAAAAATATAATAAATTTCAATAATGTTTTAAATATTGTATTGCTATACGTATCACAATGCGTTATTATAGAAATACAATATATTTAATATGATGGAGGTGAGAAAATGGGGAAAGGAGTAAAAGTAAAGGTTTGGGGAGATTATGCATTGTTTTCCAGACCTGAGATGAAAGTTGAGAGGTGTTCATATGATGTGATAACACCATCGGCTGCAAGAGGGATATTGGAAGCAATATATTGGCATCCCGGAATGAAATGGGTAATAGACAAGATATATGTTAAGAATCCAATAAGATTTACGAGTGTAAGACGAAATGAAGTAAAGAGTAAAATATCTGCAAATAATGTATTGCAAGCATACAATGGAGCAGATAAGCCTTTATACATTAGCACAAAGGAGGATATAGTGCAAAGAGCTTCTTTGATCTTAAGAGATGTGTGTTATGTGATAGAGGCACATTTTGAGATTACAGAAAATGCAAATGATTCTGATAATCCGGGTAAATTTAAAGATATTATAATGAGACGATTAAAAAGAGGCGAATGCTATCATATGCCATATTTTGGATGCAGAGAATTTCCAGTCAATTTTTGCATCTGTGATGAGGAGGAAGTACATACCATATATGACGAGGTTCCAGAGAAAGATTTAGGGTTTATGTTATACGATCTTGATTATAGCGATAGAAACAATATACAGCCTATGTTTTATAGGGCTATCATGAAAAGAGGAGTATTAGATTTGAGGGATTGTGAGGTGATCAGATGATATTACAGTCTCTAATGCAATACTACGAGAGTTTGGCAGAAAAAGGGAAAGTGCCACGTATGGGGTGGTGTTATGCAAAAGTATCTTGTGCTATAGATCTGAATGAAGATGGACAAGTAAAAGCCATTATTCCGTTAAAAGTACCCGAAATGTTTGGGAAAAAGGAAGTTTGGGTTCCCAAACAGATGCATGTCCCACAGATGGTGGTAAGATCTTCAGGCATATCGGCAAATTTTTTGTGTGACAATTCAAAATATATGTTGGGGATAGACAGTAAAGGTACAAGTCAAAGAATAAAAGAATGTTTTATGGCTGCGAGAGATAAACATTGTAGCATATTGCAGGATTCAGAGGGAAGAATGGCAAAAGCAATTATCAGGTATTTTGAAACATGGAATCCAGATAATGCAGATGTTAATCCGGTTATTAAAGCACATTGGGAAGAGTTGACTGATGGTGGAAACTTGATATTTTGCTTGGAAAGTGAGTATGCCCAGGAAGATGAAGAAATCAAAAAGATATGGCATATATATCAAGAAAATAATTCAGGTTTAGTTGATGGTATATGCCTTGTAACAGGGGAAAAATCAGAAATATCAAGAATTCATAGAGGTATAAAAGGAGTGCCAGGAGCTCAGTCCAGTGGCGCAGCTTTGGTTTCGTTTAATGCTCCAGCATTTGAATCCTATGGAAAGGAACAGAGTTATAATGCGCCAGTAGGTAAGTATGCAGAATTTGCTTATACAACAGCGCTGAATTATCTTCTTTCTGAAAAGAAATATACTTTTCAATTGGGAGATTCAATGGTTGTATACTGGGCTGAATCGGCACAAACCCAGTATCAGGATATGCTTAAAAACTTTTTTAACTCTAACATAGATAATCAAAAGGAATTGGAAAAGATTTTTGGAAATTTGAAGAATGGACTAGCAGTGGATATAGATGATGTAAAAATTGATTTAAATCAAAGGTTTTATATTTTGTGTCTTGCGCCTAATGCTGCGAGATTGTCTATTCGATTTTTCTACGAGAATTCATTTGGTAATATATTGAAGAATTTATCAGATCATTATGAAAGAATGGCAATAGTTAAACCTGAGTGGGAAAAAGAGTATTTGAGTATTCAAGAGATGCTGATGGAAACTGGAAACAATAAATTGAAAGATAAAAAACTTGTATCAAACATGGCATCATTGGTATTAAGGGATATATTGATGGATGACAGGTATCCTACAGGTTTATATACCGAAGTGCTGGCAAGAATACGTGCAGAGCAAGGTGGTATAACTTACGGAAGGGCAGCTATTGTAAAAGCGTATTTAATAAAAAATTATAATATGAAGGAGGGAGAAAAGTACATGGGATTGAATGAAAATTGTAATGAACAGGCATATGTACTTGGAAGGTTGTTCGCGGTACTTGAATTGATTCAAAAGGATGCAAATCCAGGAATTAATTCAACTATCAAAGATCGATATTTTAATTCAGCATGTGCAACACCAGCGTCAGTTTTTCCAATTTTGATTAAGTTAAAAAATAGTCATATGAAGAAAATTGAAAGAGGTTCAACAGGATTAAAAATTCAGTATGAGAAAACGATAACAGAGTTAATGGGAAAATTAAACATGGCTGAAACACAGATAGGATTTCCAAGACGATTATCTCTTGAAGAACAGGGAAAATTCATGCTTGGATATTACCATCAGGTTCAGAAAAGGTACGAAAAAAAGGAGGATAAATAAATGGGTGATGTAATAAAAAACAGATATGAATTTGTAGTGTTATTTGATGTTGAGAATGGAAATCCAAATGGAGATCCTGATGCTGGCAATATGCCAAGAATTGATCCTGAGAGTGGATTGGGTTTGGTTACAGATGTTTGTATAAAACGGAAAATACGTAATTATGTTGAAACTGTTAAAGAAGATGAAAAGGGATATGGAATATATATAAAAGAGGATGTGCCATTAAATAAGAGTGACAGAAATGCTTGTAAAAGTTTAGGGGTTGAGGAGACTGAAGACAAAAAACTTACGGAAGAAATAAAGAAATTAAAAAAGTCAGATCCAGATGTTGATAGAAAATTGAGAGATTATATGTGCGAGAATTTTTATGATATTAGGACATTTGGAGCAGTTATGACTACGTTTGTTAAAGCCTCATTGAATTGCGGACAGGTCAGGGGACCGGTACAGTTAGGATTTGCTAGGAGCATAGATCCAATTATCAGTCAGGAAGTTACAATTACCAGAGTTGCAATTACAACTGAAAAGGATGCTGAAAACAAGAGTACAGAGATGGGAAGAAAAAGTATTGTACCATATGGGTTATATCGTTTGGAGGGATATATATCAGCAAATCTTGCAAGAAAGGTAACGGGATTTTCAGAAGAGGATCTTGATTTACTATGGGATGCACTTATCAATATGTTTGAAAATGATCATTCTGCCGCTAGAGGCAAGATGGCTGTGCGTGAGTTGATAGTATTTAAGCACAGTAAAGAACTTGGTGATTGTCCAGCATATAAGTTGTTTGATTCTGTTGAAGTTAAGAAGATGGATGGTATTGAATATCCAAGAAGATATCAGGATTATATTGTAGAGATACATAATGATAATATTCCAGACTCAGTAGAGGTAAAAAGGATGGTTTAATGGAGTACGCAGAAGAAGAGTATTTGATGATATCTGGTATACAGCATTTTAAGTTTTGCAGACGCCAATGGGCACTCATACATATAGAGCAGCAGTGGTCTGAAAATTATCATACTGCAGTAGGTGAGCTTATGCATAAGAAAGCTCATGATCCATATATTACGGAGAAGAGAAAAGATGTACTTATAGTGAGAGCACTTCCAATTGCATCCAGGAAACTGGGTGCAGTAGGGGAGTGTGATATTGTTGAGTTCCATAAGTGTGATGATGGAGTTTCTCTACGTGGGCATCGTGGATTATATAGCATATATCCAATTGAGTATAAAAAAGGAAAGCCCAAGGTGTCGGAGGAGGATAAACTTCAATTAGTAGTACAGACAATGGCCCTAGAGGAGATGTTTTCTACACAAATAGAAGAGGGCGCAATATATTATGGAGAAACAAGAAGAAGAGAAGTTGTGCAGGTTTCTCAGGAGCTAAGAGATATGGCAACTAAAATGTTTGAAGAGATGCATGATTATTTTAAGAGAGGGTATACTCCCAAGGTAAAACAAAGCAAATCATGTAATTCTTGCTCATTGAAAGACATTTGTTTGCCAAGATTAAATAAAGCTGGATCAGTAAAAAATTATATATCACAGATGTTAGGAGATAATGTTGAATGAAAAAATTATTAAATACACTTTATGTAACATCTGAAAATGGTTATTTGGGGTTAGAAGGAGAAACTGTTGTAGTATATCAAGATAGCCTAGAGATTGGCCGATTGCCTTTGCATAATTTGGATGGGATAGTTGTGTTTGGGTATAAAGGAACAAGTCCGGCACTTATGGGCGCATGTGCAGATCGGAATATTTCATTATGTTATGTAACTCCTCAAGGAAAATTTCTAGCTCGTATAACGGGAAAAGTAAAGGGAAATGTTATTTTGCGGAGACAACAATATGATAGCTCATTAGATGCAGAAAAAAGCCTAGAGATTTCCAAAAGTTGTATATTGGGTAAAGTATATAATGCACGATGGGTTTTGGAGAGGGCTATTAGGGATCATGCGATGCAGATAGATGCGGAACGGGTGAAACGCGCATCATTACATTTAAAAAATTCCTTGGAATTAATAAGAGGTGCTAAGTCAAATGATGAATTAAGAGGATATGAGGGAGAGGCGGCAAGTATTTATTTTGGGGTGTTCAATGAGCTTATATTACAGCAAAAAAGAGATTTTGTGTTTCAAGTAAGAAATAAACGACCTCCTCAAGATAATATAAATGCTATGCTGTCATTTGTTTATACATTATTGACCAATCAGATTGCATCGGCCTTGGAAGTTGTAGGGTTGGATCCGTATATAGGGTATTTACATACGGATAGACCTGGCAGGGCTTCGTTGGCGTTAGATTTAATTGAGGAATTTAGAGCGGTTTATGCAGATAGGTTTGTTCTGTCACTTATAAATAAAAGGATAATAACAGGAAAGGATTTTTCTAAAAAAGAAAATGGGGCAGTATTACTAAGTGATAATGCAAGAAAAAAGGTATTGGTGGAGTGGCAAAATAAAAAGAAAGAAGTAATTACACATCCATATTTGAAGGAAAAGGTTGAGTGGGGAATAGTGCCATATGTTCAGACAATGCTTTTGGCAAGATATCTCCGAGGGGATATTGATGGATACCCTGTTTTTTTGTGGAAATGAGGTGATAAGAATGTTATTATTGATAACCTATGATGTTAATACGGAAACATCTGCAGGAAAAAATAGATTGAGAAAGGTTGCAAAACAATGTGAAAATTATGGCCGACGAGTACAGAATTCAGTTTTCGAATGTATAGTGGACCAAGCACAGAGCGTTAAATTGAAAGCCTTGTTGTCTGAAATAATTGATGATACAGTGGACAGTCTCAGGTTTTATTATTTGGGAAGTAAATATCAAACTAAAGTTGATCATATAGGATGTGATAAGGGGATAGATGTTGATCAGCCATTAATTTTTTGATGTTGTGCGTAATGATAGTGAACATAGAATTACAAGGTCATTCGCACCATGAAAAATATACAGCTGAGAAGCGTATCTATCTATATATGCATAAGAAACAGATTTAATTGTAAAAAGCAATAATATTATTAAGCGGTTTTGTATAGTTTTTTAAATTTTTTTGTGCAAAATTGCTGTCGCTCCGTTCGCCGGAGCGTGGATTGAAATGCCAAGCTCATCAATTGTGATCTCCCCGGATTTTACGTCGCTCCGTTCGCCGGAGCGTGGATTGAAATTATGGATTAAAAAGGCTTACAACTTGTTATGATAGTCGCTCCGTTCGCCGGAGCGTGGATTGAAATAAGGTGAGAGTGCAAAAGCGTGCAAGTGCAGGTGTCGCTCCGTTCGCCGGAGCGTGGATTGAAATGTCAGATCACTGGAAGTCTTTATTGTGTTAATAAGTCGCTCCGTTCGCCGGAGCGTGGATTGAAATATTGTAAGCGGTGTCATTTTTATATAGAGCTTGCGTCGCTCCGTTCGCCGGAGCGTGGATTGAAATTGGAATGTAATAAGGACGGTTTATAGAGTGTTTACCGTCGCTCCGTTCGCCGGAGCGTGGATTGAAATATAATTGCGCACTGCTAAATAACCCGATTTTGCGTCGCTCCGTTCGCCGGAGCGTGGATTGAAATTAGCAGTTCAAACCGGGTTAGCTTTGTCTGATATGTCGCTCCGTTCGCCGGAGCGTGGATTGAAATGCTCTGCATATATGCGTCTTGCCCCATCTGCATGTGTCGCTCCGTTCGCCGGAGCGTGGATTGAAATCTTTTGATTTTTGTATTGTCAAAGCAACTGAGGGTCGCTCCGTTCGCCGGAGCGTGGATTGAAATATTGTTAAGGAGGTATAAAAACATGAGATATTATCGTCGCTCCGTTCGCCGGAGCGTGGATTGAAATATCAGTGTGTTTTTTGCAGCAGGCCGAGCAATAAGTCGCTCCGTTCGCCGGAGCGTGGATTGAAATGCCCACTTGCGCCATCGCGTCATTTAATTCCGCGTCGCTCCGTTCGCCGGAGCGTGGATTGAAATGAATGAATAATAAGGTCCATTCAACATTGTGACCGTCGCTCCGTTCGCCGGAGCGTGGATTGAAATGTCATCAAAATAGTAATCGACTATATCTTTCAACGTCGCTCCGTTCGCCGGAGCGTGGATTGAAATACATTAAAGATCTTGGCTTTGACTGTGACAAAGGTCGCTCCGTTCGCCGGAGCGTGGATTGAAATTGTAGGTTATCTGTAGCATTTACCCTAACAAATTCCTGTCGCTCCGTTCGCCGGAGCGTGGATTGAAATTTTCAAACAATCCATGCCAAAGTGGGTTCCTTTGGTCGCTCCGTTCGCCGGAGCGTGGATTGAAATGATGTGATACCGAACCACTTACAGATTGAATCCGTCGCTCCGTTCGCCGGAGCGTGGATTGAAATAGTCCGGGTGATACCTTCATCACCCTCACCTACGTCGCTCCGTTCGCCGGAGCGTGGATTGAAATCCCGATTTAGGGGACAATATAACGGTGTTTGGCTGTCGCTCCGTTCGCCGGAGCGTGGATTGAAATTGCATACCAGCTACAGTGTCAGCATTGATAGCCTGTCGCTCCGTTCGCCGGAGCGTGGATTGAAATCGTGAGGGAATGACCATAGGTGAGGCAGAAATGCGTCGCTCCGTTCGCCGGAGCGTGGATTGAAATGTCAGATGTTAGAACTTTTAAGTGGGATTATGCTAGTCGCTCCGTTCGCCGGAGCGTGGATTGAAATATTGATGAAGAGAGTCCGTTTGACAAAGGAAATTGTCGCTCCGTTCGCCGGAGCGTGGATTGAAATGTCTGGTGGTAATGGTGATAGTACATCTTCTGGAGTCGCTCCGTTCGCCGGAGCGTGGATTGAAATGTACAGTATCAAGGATATTGACAGATTTTAAAAAGTCGCTCCGTTCGCCGGAGCGTGGATTGAAATTGCATGATAAAGATGAAAATAAGGACGGAGAATTAAGTCGCTCCGTTCGCCGGAGCGTGGATTGAAATCTGATGATGCATGAGAATGCGCTTAAGATCAAGAAGTCGCTCCGTTCGCCGGAGCGTGGATTGAAATTTTAAGGACAATAAGGCCGAGCTTGTAACAATTGTCGCTCCGTTCGCCGGAGCGTGGATTGAAATAGCACATCTGCAGGGTGAAGGAGGCGAGAAATGGTCGCTCCGTTCGCCGGAGCGTGGATTGAAATTTGTGTATGTGTGAGCCACAGCGTACGCCCGGTCGCTCCGTTCGCCGGAGCGTGGATTGAAATTCTATCAAGATGGGCGGAGATATCGAAAAGGGTAGGTCGCTCCGTTCGCCGGAGCGTGGATTGAAATTTATTGAACAGCTTGATATTTTGTATAAAGAATGTCGCTCCGTTCGCCGGAGCGTGGATTGAAATAAAGCAGAGCTTTTACATCATCCGGAATTATACAGTCGCTCCGTTCGCCGGAGCGTGGATTGAAATACTGATATACATTGTAAGGTAATTTACACATTTTTGTCGCTCCGTTCGCCGGAGCGTGGATTGAAATAATTATAATAGGAGATGCTGATACTTCTCTAGCGTCGCTCCGTTCGCCGGAGCGTGGATTGAAATTCCAATATTGATTTCAGCACAGCAGATGGCGTTAATCGTCGCTCCGTTCGCCGGAGCGTGGATTGAAATGGAGGAATTATTCAGGGATGAAATAAAACTTGTGTCGCTCCGTTCGCCGGAGCGTGGATTGAAATTGTGTGCTTGTCCACACTAGGGCACAGCAAAAAGGTCGCTCCGTTCGCCGGAGCGTGGATTGAAATTTTTGAAAGTGCTTATAGAATGGCAATACAGGCAGTCGCTCCGTTCGCCGGAGCGTGGATTGAAATTTGTACGGAATGGGAAATAACGGAAAATCAACGTGTCGCTCCGTTCGCCGGAGCGTGGATTGAAATCTCCAACTCAGGAAAAAGGTCGTAACTGGAAGAAGTCGCTCCGTTCGCCGGAGCGTGGATTGAAATTTAAATTCATCCGCATAATAGTAATCTGTGTACGTCGTCGCTCCGTTCGCCGGAGCGTGGATTGAAATTGCTTTAGTATCGAAATAATGACCATATTCATGTGGTCGCTCCGTTCGCCGGAGCGTGGATTGAAATTTCGCACATTAGTGCCGTCAAGCACTTCCTGCATAATGTCGCTCCGTTCGCCGGAGCGTGGATTGAAATATCTTTAATTGATTACTGTGATCATGATTATGGGTCGCTCCGTTCGCCGGAGCGTGGATTGAAATTTTAATTGTAAGCCCGCTTTCACCTGCCTGAATAAGTCGCTCCGTTCGCCGGAGCGTGGATTGAAATGTTCCAGACCGGGAGACCGTCATATTTATTAAAGTCGCTCCGTTCGCCGGAGCGTGGATTGAAATGTTAAATTCTCTATACTCTTTGATAAGCTGGAGGTCGCTCCGTTCGCCGGAGCGTGGATTGAAATATGGCAAAGCGAATGAACCGCCCAAGTGGACACGTCGCTCCGTTCGCCGGAGCGTGGATTGAAATTTTTTTGTAGGAGGAAATAAATGGTATACCACAGTCGCTCCGTTCGCCGGAGCGTGGATTGAAATGTTTCAATGCGCTGATAGTAGAAATCACATGTAGTCGCTCCGTTCGCCGGAGCGTGGATTGAAATTCTTCCCCTTTTCTGCTATGATTTTCTTGAGTTAGTCGCTCCGTTCGCCGGAGCGTGGATTGAAATTTGATGAGGATGAGAATATAAAATACAAGGCATAGTCGCTCCGTTCGCCGGAGCGTGGATTGAAATACAAATATTCCAACAGTTAAGACGACGGAAGACGGTCGCTCCGTTCGCCGGAGCGTGGATTGAAATGCTGAGGCCGGGTACACGGCTGATGAGTATTTCCAGTCGCTCTGTTCGCCGGAGCGTGGATTGAAATATTCATATCTATAGAGATTATCACCGGCATGATGTCGCTCCGTTCGCCGGAGCGTGGATTGAAATGCTAATGCGGCATCACAGAACTATGGCACAGCTAGTCGCTCCGTTCGCCGGAGCGTGGATTGAAATAAGATGCACTTGAGAATTGTTTAATGGATGTTGTGTCGCTCCGTTCGCCGGAGCGTGGATTGAAATACCCATGTCACACCAGCTCCATCCAAGATTGTGTATGGTCGCTCCGTTCGCCGGAGCGTGGATTGAAATACATAACAGTCACCAAAAATAGCTTTACTCTGCACGTCGCTCCGTTCGCCGGAGCGTGGATTGAAATTTTCCTAAACGTTCTGACACTGAAACTATAACGAGTCGCTCCGTTCGCCGGAGCGTGGATTGAAATTTTAGAAGATCCTGTTTGTTGTAATGGTAAATATCGTTGCTCCGTTCGCCGGAGCGTGGATTGAAATATTAGCATAAACCCACGAAAAAGCATAAAAGTCGTCGCTCCGTTCGCCGGAGCGTGGATTGAAATTTCAATAACTGGATTTCTTAACACATGGGATGCTGGTCGCCCCGTTCGCCGGAGCGTGGATTGAAATCTGTATTCTTACCGTCTTTAGTGTAAGTCCACGCTGTCGCTCCGTTCGCCGGAGCGTGGATTGAAATTGCGTTCTTGCTCCGTGGCTCTCGGTTTGTGCAGGTCGCTCCGTTCGCCGGAGCGTGGATTGAAATGTTTGGTCTTATCTTAATAAGCACGTCATACAATGTCGCTCCGTTCGCCGGAGCGTGGATTGAAATCATCAGATTGCTGCACAGATGGCAGGAATGGTTGGTGTCGCTCCGTTCGCCGGAGCGTGGATTGAAATTCTGTGTCTCTCTCATAAGTCATAAGCTTGATCGTCGCTCCGTTCGCCGGAGCGTGGATTGAAATTTGTCGATAAGGTCATCTGCAAGTTCTTTATTGCAGTTGCTCCGTTTGTCAGAGCGTTGATTGAAATTGGATGTACTTCCGTGGCTTGATGCTGGTCTTCTGTCGCTCCGTTTGCCGGAGCGTGGATTGCGTTTACAAACGAGGTGCCAGGTGCAAATGAACCAGATATTAACAAAATATGAATAAGTATGTTCAACGTGCACATGACACCGAGAATTACAGGCGATGTAGTGCATATCTAAAGTGCAAATTTACAAGACCGCTGGACAAGTAAATCATTGATAAACAGGGAGGATTTAAGTGGGCGTGATAATACAAATACTTTAAAATCCGCCATCTACGGTCTTGCCGTAGGCGATGCGTTGGGAGTTCCGTATGAATTTAAATTCAGGGGCGCATTTGAGTGTACAGATATGATAGGCTATGGTACGCACAATCAGCCGGAGGGAACCTGGTCGGATGATACCAGTATGGCGCTTGCCACTTGCGCCAGTATCAAAGCGTGTGGCAGAGTTGATGTGGACGACATCAGAGATAGATTCCGC
The DNA here is from genome assembly GCF_025149915.1 of Coprococcus eutactus. Lineage (NCBI taxonomy): Bacteria > Bacillati > Bacillota > Clostridia > Lachnospirales > Lachnospiraceae > Coprococcus > Coprococcus eutactus. Next base: position 1,877,419 of record NZ_CP102278.1, on the reverse strand, counting down.
AGATGGCTAAAAGAAGGAGCATATTCTTGTAAATGGTGTGCCGCTTGCAGAGGCAATAATGGAACATGTACCGGAAGGTTCAAAGCTATCGGCAGCTATTGGAATAGAGAATATGGTTAACAGTTTATCCGTAGGATCTTCGGGGTACGTTGTTGATACGTTTGTGGCGACTATGTGGTGCCTGCTTACGACGGATAACTACAGGGATTGTGTGCTCAAGGCTGTGAATCTGGGTAGCGATATGGATACGACCGCAGCGGTAGCCGGGGGACTTGCGGGAATCATGTATGGACTTGAAGGTATACCAGATGAGTGGTTGTCAAAGATGAAGTCAATGGACATGATAGATCAAGAATTATTTTCTTTGCTCCAATAATTGCAATCCCACGTCTCTGAGGATATAGCATCATTGAAAAACCTCATAAAAACAGATATAATGATTAACAACGGCCCATCACATCAAACAAAGAGTTGTGACGGGCTTTATCTTTAAAGGATAAAGGAGATACATAGAAAATGGCAGATTTTAAATACGAAATAGTGGAGCACATAGGAGTAATCTCGGAAAGTGCAAAGGGATGGACTAAGGAACTTAATAAGATATCGTGGAACGGTGGCACACCGAAGTATGATATCAGAGAGTGGGCACCGGAGCATGAGAAGATGGGTAAGGGTGTGACACTTACAGAAGAGGAGGCGTCTAAATTAAAGTCGTTGCTGTAGAGACAGCACGAGAAAGGACTAGGTCAATGAAGATATTTGTTGATGCTGACGCGTGTCCGGTGGTTGATATAGTTGAAGACATAGCAACAAAATATAACATCCCGGTAACGCTTCTATGCGATACGAACCATGTCCTCACATCTGATTACAGTGAGGTTGTAGTAGTCGGTGCTGGAGCGGATGCGGTGGATTACAAGCTGATAAGCATTTGCCATAGAGGCGATATAGTTGTAACTCAGGATTATGGCGTGGCTGCGATGGCACTGGGAAAAGGTGCATTTGCGATACACCAATCGGGTAAATGGTATACAAATGAGAATATCGATCAGATGCTTATGGAGAGGCATCTGAACAAGAAAGCGAGAAGGGCATCGAGCAGGAATCATATCAAAGGGCCGAGGAAGAGGACAGACGAGGATGACCAGAGATTTGCGGAGTCTTTTGAGAAGCTGCTGCGAAAGGCAAATAATTTGTAGATACATATGAAAGTGGAGGGGGATTCGCACCCTTACTACACATGAACCGGAAGAGGTCAGATTTTAATGGATGATAAAAATACAAACAGAACAATAGAATACTACAACACACATGCTGACAGGTATTCCGAGATAACCAGAAATGCAGACATGTCGGACATTTACAAGCGCTTTGAGGAACATCTAAAGCCAGGCAGCAGGATTCTTGATCTTGGCTGCGGCAGTGGCCGCGACAGCAAATATTTTCTGGACAAGGGATATGATGTCGTATCTCTGGATGCGTCTGAAACAATGTGTAAGAAGACATATGAGCTCACGGGAAGACCTGCTCTGAATATGCGTATTGAGGATATAAACTGCGAAAATGAATTTGATGCGGTGTGGGCGTGTGCCTCGATGCTCCATGTTGACAAGGGTGATATGATCAGGATCTTTGCGAAGGTTATGAAAGCGCTTAAGGTTGGCGGTGTATTTTATGCTTCGTGGAAGTATGGAAAAGGTGAGCAGACGCGGGATGATGGAAGAACATTTGCCAATTATACTGAGACAAAGGTTTGTGATATGGTGTATTCGGTTTCTGGCGCGGCCCTTGAGGATGTATGGACGAGTCAGGATGTGAGACCTGACAGGACAGGTCAGGGGCATTTGTGGGTAAATGTTCTGGTAAAGAAGACCAGAGTTGTCATAACTGAGAAGGAGTTCCTGAATATTTTCTGGAAGCAATACCAGATCATTGAGAAGGACGTCCGGATCAGTTCTGAGTATGTGGATATCCACAAGAGCAACTTCTCGACATTTTCAAGCAGATACATAAATATGTTCCTGAATATCTGCAGCAATATAGACTCTCTGATAGAGATATATTGCAAGATAGTCGAGGAGGATGATTACAGGAAGAAGTACAGCATACATGACAGGCTCACTCCTGTGCTTAGAAAATTCCCGGATATCCGGCTGGATGCGGTGAGGACGATAGATACTTTTGAGGATATTGAGCTGAAGCCGTTCAGTGCGTTTGTGGGTGACCGTATCGCAGATTGGTGGAATGACTATAATCTGGTAAAACATGCCAGAAGTGACAGGAACGAGAAGACTGGAATGTATAATTTCCAGCGGGCAAATCAGAAGAATGTGCTGACGGCGATGGCAGCGTATTTTATCGTGTGCAACCGTATATATGAGGAGATATGCGAGATCTCGGCAACACCGAAGAGGCTTCTCAAGTCAAAAATATTCCTGTACGTGAAGAATGGTGAGTAGATAAGGAAAGGTAATAGACCATGGTAAAACAGATAGTAAGAGACCAGATGTTTCTCAGCCAGAAGTCATCTCCGATGACTCCTATGGATGCGGGTATCATTGCAGATATGCAGGACACATTAGCGGCAAATCAGGCGAGGTGCGTCGGAATGGCGGGCAACATGATCGGGTATAAGAAGAGGATAATCATCGTCAGCATGGGATTTGCCAATGTTGTCATGCTGAATCCGGTTCTTCTGTCAAAGTCGGGGGCTTACGAGACAGAGGAGGGATGTCTGTCTCTGGACGGCACGAGAAAGGTGACAAGGTATAGAGACATAGAGGTAGAGTTTCAGGATGCATCATTTGCAAAAAAGCGTATGAAGTTCAACGGATATATAGCCCAGATAGTGCTCCATGAGATGGATCACCTTGAGGGGCGAATAATTTAGGAGAGTTTATGGAATCAAAAGACGGAACATGGATCATGTATGGAGTTTCGGAGGATGATCCGGAGTGCCTGCACACGGTGGATGAGCTTATCGGATATATAGAGGAAGTGGGATTTCTGCCTCTTTTCCGCAATGAGATACCTGGATTTTCAGTGGAGGAGCGAACCACGGAGAAGTACTGGTGGAGTGAGGATGCACAGATGGATCCTTGGGTATGGCGTGAGATCATAGCCAGAAGAGGCGATATCGCATATGGCAAATTTTTCCACAATAAGGCGGGATTTATCTCAAAGAAATGGTTCCCGTATTTTGCAAATTACAGAAGATCAGGATATGATTTCGATGCCAGATGGGATGATGAGCTTGCATCATTCAGACAGAAGAAGATCATGGATCTGTTCATGGATGACCGGATAGATGAGGAAAGCGATGCGGAATTTGCAGCAGAAAAACCGGAGAGCCTGTATGATACAGAGCTGTTATCATTTGATATCAAGAAGCTTGCCGGATTTGGCAAGGACGGCGAGAAGGGCTTTGAGGGTACGATGACACAGCTTCAGATGCAGACCTATCTGTGTGCATGCGATTTTAGAAAGCGGGTGAACAAAAAGGGAGCGGAATACGGCTGGAATGTGGCTGTGTATTCCATGCCGGAAAAGCTGTGGGGATATGATCATGTGACGTCCGCATATGGTGAGAGCCCTGAGGAATCGTGGGAGAGGATAGTGAAGCATATGGATGATATCTACCCGATTGCCACAGAGAAACAGATAAAAAAAGTCTTAAAGTAGATACGATATACAGACAAGATGACGAAAATATTTATATGTATGGAAACTGCATCAATACGATTGAAAATAGTCATGTTGGTGCAGTTTTTTATGAAATAAATTGGATGACATAGCAATTACTCCTATAGTAGTCACTCTATATGAAATATTTATTCTTTTATATAAAATTTATATGGACTTAAGGTTTACATGCACTTACATTAATTCAAAACTCTAATTCAAAACTTTACATCAAAAGTTTACACATAACATTACATATATCTTTACATATGAGTTTACATATGTTATGTTTATATGCAAGTCAGGTTATAAAGAATAATATGATGCCTACTTGAAGAGGAGAAATGATGAACACTGTATATGATGTTATTATCGTTGGAACTGGCGCTGCAGGTTTATTCTGTGCGTTAAATTTTCCAGAGACAAAAAAAGTCTGTATTATCACAAAAAAGCGGGCTGATGAGTCCGACTCTTTTTTGGCCCAGGGCGGCATATGTATGCTGCGGGGTGAGGAAGATTACGAAGATTATTTTGAAGACACCATGAGAGCCGGTCATTATGAGAACAATAAAAAGACAGTCGATCTGATGATCAGATCATCGAATCTTGTTATCAGAGAATTGATAAGGCTTGGAGTCAGATTTGAGAGAGATGAGAGCGGAAAGCTTGCCTTCACCAAGGAGGGAGCTCATAGCCAGCCAAGAATATTGTTCCACGAGGACATTACCGGCAAAGAGATTACATCCACTTTGCTGGAGTGTGCAAAGAAGAAATCCAATATCGAGATATATGAGTATACGACTATGCTCGACATCGTCTGCAATGACAATGCCTGTGGTGGCGTGGTTATAGCTGATGAAGCGAAGAATATAAGCATACTTAGATCCAACAACGTTGTATTGGCGTGTGGTGGAATCGGAGGCATATATAAAAACTCAACGAATTTTGCCCATATAACAGGTGATGCCATAGCAATTGCCTTAAAACATGGTGTAGAGGTAGAGAATCTGAATTATGTGCAGATCCACCCGACGACACTGTTTAGCCGGAATAAAGGAAGAAGGTTTCTGATATCTGAATCTGTGAGAGGCGAAGGCGCATGGCTTCTAAACAAGGCGGGCGAAAGGTTTACAGATGAACTGCAGCCTCGTGATGTAGTCAGCCATGCAATATGGAAACAGATGGAGCTAGATGGAACGGAGCATGTATGGGAAGATCTGAGACCGCTTGGAAGAGATGTGATCCTGCAGCATTTTCCACATATATACAGGCAGTGCAAGGATGAGGGGTATGATGTGCTTGTTGAACCAATACCGGTTGTGCCGGCTCAGCATTACCACATGGGCGGAGTGAAGGCAGATCTCGCCGGAAGGACATCCATGGAAGGATTGTACGCGGTAGGAGAAGCCGGATGTAATGGAGTGCATGGCAGAAACAGACTGGCAAGCAATTCGTTACTTGAGTCGCTTGTATTTGCACAGAGGGCGTCAGATGATATCATGTTCAGCAGAGAGCACAGAGGCTGTGGAGAAGACAACATAGATCTGTCTGAATATGAAGATATAGATGGTTTGTTTAGAGAATATAAGAATATAGTTTTGACAGAAACGGAAAGAAGAGGCTGAGAATGAATCAGATAACAATGAAATTGAATGCGGACAAGCTTATAATGATGGCTTTACAGGAGGATATCACAAGTGAGGATGTATCCACAAATGCGGTGATGCCAAAGGCACAGAAAGGAAAAGTAGACCTGATATGCAAGCAGGATGGAATCATTGCAGGACTTGATGTATATGCAAGAGTATTTACACTCTTAGATGACAGCACTGAGGTTGAGTTCTTCTGCAAAGATGGCGATGAGGTGAAGGCTGGACAGCTTATGGGAATTGTGACTGGTGATATCAGGGTTCTTCTCTCTGGCGAGAGGGTTGCGCTTAATTACCTGCAGCGTATGAGTGGTATAGCTACGTATACCCATGAGGTTGCAGAACTTCTTAAAGGAAGCAAGACTACTCTGCTGGATACCAGAAAGACTACGCCTAATTGCCGTATATTTGAGAAGTATGCAGTCAGAGTCGGCGGAGGCAGCAATCATAGATACAATTTGTCGGATGGAGTATTGCTTAAGGATAATCATATAGGCGCTGCGGGAAGTATAACCAATGCAGTGAGAATGGCAAAGGAGTATGCACCATTTGTCCGCAAGATAGAGGTTGAAGTTGAGACACTGGATCAGGTAAAAGAGGCTGTTGAAGCGGGAGCCGATATCATTATGCTTGACAATATGACAACGGATCAGATGAGGGCTGCGATCGATTTGATCGATGGACGTGCGGAGACAGAATGTTCAGGCAATGTTACAAAAGAGAACATAGAGAGACTGATATCATTGGGAGTGGATTATATATCAAGCGGTGCGCTTACACACAGCTCACCTATAATGGATATATCGATGAAAAATCTTCATGCGGAGGAATAAAGTGAAGGCAAAAGAGAGAAGAGAAAGGATACTTGACATTGTGAAGAATTCAGATGTCCCTGTTCCGGCAAATAAGCTTGCGTCAGAATTCGATGTCAGTAGACAGATAATAGTGCAGGATATTGCAGTGATCAGGGCGGCTGATGATGGCATAATTGCAACTAACAGGGGTTATATATACAAGAATGAATCAAAATGTCAGAGAGAGTTTAAAGTAAAACACGGTTATGACAGGACTGAGGAAGAACTCACGATCATAGTTGATTATGGCGGTGTTGTAAAGAATGTAAGTATAAGTCATACGGTGTACAATCGTGTTACTGCAAAGATGAATATTGCTTCCAGATACGACGTGGCAAAATTTATGAAAAAATTGGAAAACAGCCAGTCGTCCCTGCTTGGAAATGCTACGAACGGATATCATTACCATCTGATAGAGGCTCCAAGTGAAGAGATCCTGGACAACATAGAGCAGAAACTTGATGAGACAGGCTTCCTTGTTCCGTGGCAGGAGTGGGAGAAATAACATAAAATGATTTGGAGAGAATAAAATGACGATAAAAGAGATACAGGAAGAGATAATCAGACTGAAGAAAGAGAAAGATTTCTGCATACTGGCACATGCTTATCAGGGACATGAGATTCTTGAAGTTGCAGATTATATGGGAGATTCATATGGACTTAGCGTGGAGGCGAGCAAGGATTCCCGCAAAAATATAATAATGTGTGGTGTGCGTTTTATGGCGGAGACATGTAAGATATTGTCCCCTGATAAGAATGTGTACCTGCCTAACCCTGAGGCCGGATGTCCGATGGCTGAGCAGATGAACCTTGAAACGCTGAATGAGATGAAGAAGAAGTATCCGGGATATGCGGTTGTCGCCTATATAAATACGACATCTGAATTAAAAACTGCCTGTGACGTATGTGTGACATCCTCATCAGCAGTGCAGATCTGCAGCAAGCTTGATAACGACAAGATTCTTTTTATTCCAGATCCGAATCTTGGAAGCTATGTTCAAAAGCAGATGCCGGAAAAGGAATTTGCATTTTTTAACGGCGGATGTCCTAGACATCTTGCGGTTACCCTAGATGATGCTTTGAAGGCAAAAGAGCTACATCCACATGCGGAACTTCTTGTCCATCCTGAGTGCAGACCGGATGTAGTAGCAGAAGCTGATTATGTAGGTTCAACCACAGGAATCATGGCATATGCCAGAAAGTCAGAGAAAAAAGAATTTATCATCGGTACAGAGCACAGTATTGTGGAGCATCTTCAGTATGAGTGCCCTGACAAAATGTTCTATCCAATTTCTTCAAAACTGATGTGCCATAATATGAAACTTACTACCCTGGTTGACATATTGAATGTATTAAAGGGCACAGGTGGCGAAGAGATAGTCCTTTCTGATGAGGTGATGGAGGGAGCTTCCCGATGCATCAACAGAATGATCGCGCTTGGATAACGATTTGCGGATGCCGGGAAACAGTATATAAACAAAGTTTTGTAATAAACCTTTACTTTCAAGGCTTCATGTGATACTTGGGACCCCGACAGCGACTATTGCTTAATTATATAAAATACGGTTGCTTATTAGTTCATTAAGTGACCGTATTTTTTTTACCTGTGCTATAATGTTGTAAATGTGTATAATATTATTTGTAAATTATGATCAGCCAGACTGGCTGGAGTATAGGAGGACATGATGGGTATTGTTGAATTAAAAAATGACAGAATTGCTATCGGAGTAAATACTCACGGTGCAGAGCTTGTGAGTCTGAAGAGTAACGAGACGGATAGAGAGTATATGTGGTGCGGAGATGCAGCATATTGGGGAAGAGTTTCTCCGGTGCTGTTTCCATTTGTCGGAAAGCTTGAGAATCAGACATATAGACATGATGGAGTTACATATGAGGGTATTCCGCAGCATGGTTTTGCAAGGGACAGCGAGTTTGTGGTGGCAGAGCAGACAGAGGATACAGTGTGGTTTGAGTTGGTGAAGGACGAGAAGTGGCAGAAGAACTATCCATTTGATTTTACTCTCCGCATTGGCTACAGGCTTGAGGGCGCAGGTGTTCATGTGATGTGGACAGTGGTCAACACAGGCGCCGGAAAGCTTCATTTCTCAATCGGTGCACATCCTGCGTTTGCCTGCGATGGCGGCGTAAATGGTTATTCACTTGATATGCATACCAATAAGTCCGAGGTTGAATGTGGTCTGCTTACAGAAAGTGGTGTTCTTGGCAGCAGGACAGTTACCCATAGCCTCACGGCTGGTGTGCTGAAGCTTACCGATGAGATGTTTGACGAGGATGCCCTTATCATAGACGGGAAGGGCATAAATACCGTGACACTCAAGGACGTATCGGATAAGCCGGTTCTTCAGCTGGAATTTGACGTGCCACAGATTGGTATATGGTCGCCTGCCAAGAAGCATGCACCATTTGTCTGCATAGAGCCTTGGTTTGGCAGATGCGACAGAGAGGGCTATGCCGGTGAACTAGAAGACCGTGAGTATTCAAACAGCCTTGAGAGTGGACATTCATTCAACAAAGAGTACGTTATAGAAGTTTTATAATAAAAGTGCCGAAAATTTAGAATTGCATATATAAAAGAAATCGAAAGTGCGGGAGCCTCTAAAACAGAGATATCCCGCACTTTTTATATACTCCATTGGGGGACGGAGGTACCTGTCCCCTTTGTCGAAGTGGAGATATTATAGAAAATACCACTTGACACATAATACTATGCGTTGTATAGTATACCACGTTAGGAGGTATAGCGATGGACACACAATTAAAAAGAGGAATGTTGGATGTATGTGTGCTGGCAGCCATAAAGGACGAGGATTCATATGGATACCAGATCATCAAAGATATGAAACCATATGTGACCATATCTGAATCAACACTTTATCCCATACTCAGGAGACTTGAAGCTGGCGCTTTCCTGAATGTGTATTCTGTGGAGCATAATGGCAGACTAAGAAAGTATTACCATATAACAGATGCCGGAAGGGCGAGGATAGAAGAGTTCAAAGAAGAGTGGAAGGAATTGGAATCTATATATCAGTTCATAGTGAAGGAGGATGAAGCAGATGAATAAGCAGGAATATCTGACGGCCATAAGGGAGAAGATCAAGGCCATGCCGGCTGAGGATATAGAGAGATTTACAGATTATTATAGTGAGATGATCGATGACAGGATCGAGGATGGACTTTCCGAGGATGATGCTGTTGCGGATATGGTGTCGCCGGATGATGCGGTAGAACAGATACTCTCGGAGATGCCTCTTGCAAAGATCGTCAAAGAGAAGATAAAGCCAAAGCATGAGCTCAAAGCTTGGGAGGTTATCCTTATAATTCTCGGATCGCCGGTATGGATACCGCTTCTCATAACCGCAGCGGTGCTTTTATTAACACTTTGGATAGTAGCATTTACACTGCTTGTGTCATTTTATGTGGTCGTGCTCAGTTTTGTAGTGGCAGGGATATGCGGAATAGTGAGTGTAATCCCACTGTTCATAGCCCATTGCCCATATGCAGCTTTTCTCATGCTTGGAGCAGCGCTTATCGGTACAGGAATTGCGATACTTTTCATTGTGTCGGTAAAACCTGTTACAGTGGGCATATTCAAGGTGTGCAAGGCCAGTGTGAACGGTATCAAGAGAATGTTTGTAAAGGAGAAATAGGATATGAGCAGGACAAAGAAAGCGGTTATAGCGGCATCGGTTATGATAGTTGCCGGAATAATAACTATAATATCTGCATTTGCGGCAAATGGTTTCAGCTGGCCGAATGTGCAGATCAATCTCAAGGATATGAAGTCAGAGAATATACAATATGAGAAAAAGACAGAGTATGTAAAAGATGGATTCAAGAGCATAGACATAGAGAGCTCATCGGATATAGATGTCATGGTGAAGAAGGCCGAGGGAGATGCAGACTACGTTGAGTATTATGATTGCACAGGTCTTACACATCATGTTGATGTGAAGGATGGGGTTTTGAAGATAACAGCCGATGATACGAGAAATAGAGCATTTAATATATCACTGGGTGTGAGTACAGTTGCATGGCCGTCGGTTACAGTATATCTCGCTGGGACTGAATATGAGGATATAAAGATAGTCACAGGCAGCGGCGATGTGGATGTGGAATATTATCTTGCGGTGAAGGATATAGACATTGTTACTTCGAGCGGAGACACCGGTATAACAGGTGCAAATGCAGACAGCATCACAGTAAAAGCAAGTAGCGGTTGTATAAAGCTTGACAGTGTTGCGACAGAGGAGCTGAATCTTTCCGCAAATAGCGGAGATCTCACACTCAGCGACACTGTAGCTGCAGATAAGGCTGAATTCACAACGAAGAGTGGTGATATCAGTTCAACAAATATGAAATCAGAGAGGGTAGTATGCAATGCGTCAAGTGGTGATATAACACTCTCGGACAGTGATGCGGCAGTATTCACCATAGAAACTTCAAGTGGTGATGTATCAGTGGATATAACTTCAAATAAGAGATTCAATTATAAGACAAAGACAAGCAGTGGCGATGTAGATGTTCCGGATTCTTATGTTGATGCAGAGGGCAGCTGTGAGATCATTACGAGCAGCGGTGATATAGATGTGACGAAGAGGGATTAAATGCGTATATAAGGCAGGTATATAGTACATGTAAAATCATAGAATATATAATACATGTATACAGAGCAATTTTATAGTATGACAGAGAGCGGGCTTTTCCATTTGAGGGATGTCCGCTCTTTGCGTATTTGTGAAAAATAATATCATGTAAGGTCACTGCTTATTGTGAATTTCAATCAAAAATGGTATCTTAGAATATATATGTCTATTAGCATAAGATAAAGGGAGAGTGTTACATGAGTGCATTTGCGTTGAGGCTGGCGATACTGCCATCGATTTTACTTTTGTTGTTTGTGGTGGGGAAAAATAAACAGAGAAGAAATCCAACCAGTCTCCTTGTGTGGCTGGCGGTTCTTGGCGCGGTGAGTGCCATACCTGCGGTCATTGTTGAAATTTTGGGTTCGGGATTATTGTATATGCTTGGATTGGATCCCAGCTCTGCAATGTATAATTTTGTGGAGTGTTTTTTCATAGTTGCGATGATAGAGGAGCTTGGAAAATTCCTTGGAATGCTTTTGATGACATGGAAGAACAAGAATTTTGATCACAGCTATGACGGAGTGATATATGGAGTTTGCTCATCCCTCGGATTTGCAACTCTTGAGAATGTAATATATGTGTTTCAGGGAGGAATAGGTACCGGAATCATGCGCGCCGTATCTGCGGTTCCGCTTCACTGTGCGTGTGGTGTTGTTATGGGATTTTTATATGCCAAAGCGAGAGAAGATGCCAATAATGGTGAGAGTGCATTTGGCAATCTTCTGCTTGCGTATGTGTGTCCTCTTGGAATACATGGTCTGTATGACTTCGTTCTGTCGGTTGAGGACACCAGTGTTCTGCTCTGTATAGCGGTACTTGCGCTAGTGATAATTCTGATGTTCCTTCTTATAACACATGCGGCAAAGGAGGATCATATTATAGCTGTACAGCCTATATGGACAGCACCATACAATTTCAGATATATGCCTATGAGAGGCTGTCAGTCAAATCATTATAACCAGCCAGGCGGCTATGGCACGCAGCCGAACACATACGGTCAGCCAGGCGGCTATGGAGCGCAACCGAATACATACGGTCAGCCGGGCGGCTACAGAGCGCAGCCGAACACATACGGTCAGCCAGGCGGCTACGGAGCGCAACCGAACACATACGGTCAGCCGGGCAGCTACGGCACGCAGCCGAACACATATGGTCAGCCGGGCAGCTATGGAGCGCATCCGAACACATACGGTCAGCCGGGCGGCTACGGAGCACAGTCGAATACATACGGTCAGCCGGGCGGCTACGGAGCACAGCTGAATATATATGGACAGTTCGGGCATACGGATACATATGGTCAGACAGGAAATTATGGCACACAGCCAGATAATAGAAGATAATACTAAATATTGTGATGAGGTGAATAAAGAATGATATTGATAAAAAACGGACGAGTCGTTGACCCTGTAACAGGTACAGATGAGATTATGGATGTGTTGGTTGACGGAAATACTATAGCAAAGACCGGAAAGGACTTGGATGTGGATTGTGCTGAGGTGATTGATGCCACGGGACTTGTGATCGCGCCGGGACTTGTGGATACACATGTGCATTTTCGTGATCCAGGATTCACATATAAAGAAGATATAAATACAGGAGCTGCGGCTGCAGCCAGGGGCGGATTTACCATGGTTGTATGTATGGCGAATACAAAGCCTGCAGTGGATAATCTGGATACTCTGAAGTATATACAGGAGAAAGGCGCCAAGACTGGTATTCACGTTGTTCAGACTGCCACAGTGACAAAAGAGCTCGCAGGCAAGGAACTTGTGGACATGGATGGTCTTGCAGCGGCTGGTGCGGCAGGATTCACGGATGATGGAATCCCTATTATGGACGAGAAACTTTTGCTTGAAGCCATGGAAAAGGCCAGAGAGCTTGATCTTCCTATAAGCCTTCATGAAGAAGATCCACTGTTTATAGTACAGCCGGGGGTAAATCAGGGCAAAGTCTCAGAAAAGCTTGGGTATGGAGGCGCGTCGAGGACAGCCGAGGATATAATGGTCGCAAGGGATTGTGTTCTGGCTCTCCACACCGGAGCCTCTGTGTGTATACAGCATATCAGTTCAGGAAATTCGGTGGATATAGTAAGGACGGCAAAGAAACTTGGTGCGGATGTTCATGCAGAGGCAACACCACACCATTTTACCCTTATAGAGGATGCTGTGTTGAAATATGGCACACTGGCAAGGATGAATCCACCACTCAGAACGGAGAAGGATAGAAGACAGATCATAGAAGGCATTCAGGATGGAACTATAGATATGATCGTTACGGATCATGCGCCACATAGCAGTGAGGAGAAGGCAAGAGCTCTGGACAAAGCACCAAGTGGCATAACCGGTCTTGAGACATCGCTGGCATTAGGTATTTATTCTCTTGTACAGCCGGGCTATATATCACTTATGAAGCTTATGGAGCTTATGAGTAAGAATCCGGCGGAATTTTACCGCATGGAGCCGGGGAAGATAGCAGAGGGTGCACCGGCAGACCTGGTCATATTTGGTGAAAATGAGCAGTGGACAGTTGGCAATTTTGCATCAAAGGCGGAGAACAGCCCGTTTGCTGGATGGACATTGCCGGGAAGGGTACACTATACAATGTGTGGCGGAAAAATAGTATTTGACGCAGATAAGTATGATAACGCGGTGAGATAGATTACATGGAGAAAATTAGAAGACATTATGTGTTTAAAGGTCGTGTTCAGGGCGTGGGATTTAGATACAAGGCGGAGTACGCTGCTTCCAGATTCGGTGTCACAGGATGGGTTCGCAACATGTATGACGGATCGGTTGAGATGGAGGCCGAAGGAATCCCAGAGGCACTTGATAAGGTTGTGTCGGTTCTTAGACAGGACAGGTATATTTTTATCGAGGATATGGATGTGAAGAATATTCCTTTGGAAGATGACAGGGGATTCCATGTGAGGTCTGGCTGGTAAAGATGTACTGCAAAGGTCGCAGAGAAAGAGAGGCATACATTGTGGTAAAGATAGATTTGATAACCGGATTTCTGGGATCAGGCAAGACTACATTTATCAGAAAATATGTGAAATATTTGGTTGATAAGGGATACAACGTTGGAATATTGGAGAACGATTATGGTGCAGTGAATGTGGATATGATGCTGCTGCAGGATTTGATGGGTCCTAATTGTCATGCCGAGATGGTGGCAGGAGGCTGTGGAGAGGATTGCCATAAGAGAAGATTCAAGACAAAACTCATAGCAATGGGGATGAGCGGATATGACAGGGTTATTGTGGAACCTTCTGGAATATTTGATGTAGATGAATTCTTTGATACTCTTCATGAGGAACCGCTTGACAGGTGGTATGAGGTTGGAAGCATTATTGCAATAGTCGATGCAAAGCTTGATACAGATATGTCCAGACAGTCAAGGTATGTTCTTGCATCTGAAATCGCCAACTGCGGAGCTTTGGTCATGAGTAAGACGAGCGGAGTTTCGGAAGATGAAATATCGCATACAAAGGAATTTGTGAATAAAACTCTGGAGGAATTTCAGTGCAGACGCCGGTTTGACGGAGATGTGATCACAAAGGCTTGGGAATTGTTTGGCAGTGAAGACTATGAGAGATTTATGTCAGTCGGATATAAGCTCAATGATTTTACGAAGCTTTGGTTCAAACAAAGCGATGTCTATAGCTCTGTATATATAATGAACAGGAATTTTACCAGAGAACAACTTGTCGATATAGTGAATCGGGTATTTTCGGATAAAGATTGCGGAGATGTGTTCAGGATAAAGGGATTTTTTAGCGTAGAACAGGACAGCTGGCTGGAGCTTAATGCCACAGTCCATAAGACAGAGATAAAACCCATTGATAAAGGACAGAAAATAATCATAATTATCGGCTCTGATCTTATGGAAGATAAAATAAAACAATACTTTGAAGAATAGATATGCCGGGAGTTTATTCATGAGGGATGACGGAAAAGATAATAAAAAAGACAGAAAAAGGCCTAAATTGAATAAAGAACAGAAGTTGAAAAAACAAGTCGAGGAGCTGCAGGAACAGGCACAGATCGATCTGGAGGGATACGTTACATGTAGATCAGCACTTAGGGCGGTAAGGCAGGAGCTGGTGGATGAAGAAAAAAAATTGGAACGTGTAAAGGCAGATTATCATGAGATGAAAGAACGGCACGCTCCGTTAAAGTATCTTAGTGCAGAATACAAGAGAGTGCGCAGGATAAAAAGACATGTTCGCGACCTCACAAAGACAAAGAAAAAACTGCACCGGGATATGAAGGAACATCGCGATGGAGTCAGGAGAAAGACGGTCACCAATATATTTGCCCTTGTGTCATTTGCAGCCATGATCATGATGATACTATGGAGACTCAGGCAGTTGTCATATGGAGTGTATTATCAGGCAATGTATGCTGCCGGGCAGCCATTGGAAGCTATCATGGTCGCCGTGTGTAGACAGCTTTTGAGAGTGGCGTGTATCGGGTATGGATTGTGCGTTATATGGCAGTCGATACAGGTGTGGTTTATGAAGAAAAAGGGCTGGCTTGGCATATTGAGGCTATCTGTTAAGAAAAAGTCATACTGGTTAATGTTTGTCGGCATACCACTGCAGCTCCTAAGTTACGGGGATGTGCTGACAAATGCACTGATGCTGGTCACCATTATATGCCATATGGGAATGGCGATCCTACTGTCAACGAAGGAGATACCAAGACGGCTGATAAAGACATTTGCGGTGTTATATTTCGGATCTATAGGAGTAATTGCCTTATATAGCGTTGTGTTTTGCAGAAATTATGAGTTGCCAGGTGTTTCGGATAGCACGAGTACACATGCTGTAAGCAATGGTTCTTTCCTGGCACAGATGTGGGAGATGTCAACAGAGTCAGAATTCTACAATATGGGTATGTACAATACAGATATGACGAGGTCATATGATATGATGACTATTCCGGGACTTGACTATGCGATGACTCTCAATTGCGAGACAAAAGAGCCGGATAGCTGCACTTCCATGACACCGCAGGGGATCGCTGTCACTGATAAATATACATTTATAAGCGCATATTGCAGGACCAAGGCGCATAGATCAGTTATATTCATGCTTGATTCAAAGACTGGAGCATATCTCAAGACGATCGTTCTTAAGGATACAACTCATGCTGGCGGGCTGGCCTATGATGATAAGAATGATGTTTTGTGGTTCTCTTCATATTTGTCAGTGGAAGAGGAGGATACCAGAACGAAATATGCATCTATATCTTGTCTGACGCTTCAGTCTATGGTTGCGTATAATTTCGATAACCAGAATACAGCTATAGCGTATAGAAATACTTGTCCAGTCATGTTCCCTGCTACATCATTTATAACATATTATGATGGGCTCATATATGCGGGATATTGGAAAAAGGAGAAAAATGGCTATAGTATGGCTGCCAGTTACAAGATAGTGAATGGGGGGACGGCAATTGCCGATGATCCGGAAGAGGCGTTTTACATCCCCGGAAGAGTTCAGGGGCTTCAGGTTTACAGAAATGAGATCATATTTTCGATATCATACGGTATAGATGAATCTAAAGTAGAGGTGTATGACATCAAATCAGGAAAAATATCCGGGTCAAACTATAGCAGCGAAACGCCGAAGCAGGAACTTAAGCTTCCGCAGAAATTGGAACAGATATATTCATACAATGGCAGATTGTATTGTTTATTTGAGTCAGGAAGCTTTGCATACAGGCTGACAGCCCCTGTGTGTATGGATAGAGTTGTGAGCCTTGACGAATCTGCTCTAGTGCAGAGAAGGTAATAGATATGTGTGATAAAATGTACAATGTATTGTATATGGATTTGGGAATTTACAAGGAGTGGAGGATATTTTATGGGAGAAGAATTAAATAAGGATGGAGAACATTCATCTGAGGCAATAGCAGATAATATGGGTAATGCTAATACGGGATCAGCATCACTGGGATATACGAATGGAATGGGACCGGGCACGCCACCACCGCCGGGATATACGAATGGAATGGGGCCGTGCACGCCACCGCCGCCGGGGTATACGAATGGAATGGGACCGGGCACGCCACCACCGCCGGGATATACGAATGGAATGGGATCGTGCACGCCACCGCCGCCGGGGTATACGAATGGAATGGGGCCGGGCACGCCACCACCGCCGGGGTATACGAATGGAATGGGACCGGGCACGCCACCACCGCCGGGATATACGAATGGAATGGGACCGGGCACGCCACCACCGCCGGGATATATGAACGGAGGAATGGGAGTTCCACCACAGGGGTATAGAGCCACGAGACCACCGCAGAGGAGAAATCCTGCAATATCTGCAGAACGGTTTAAGATGTTTGGAATACCGGTACTCATATATGCCATAGTGAGTGCAGCGTGTCTATATAATAACTGGTCAAGCATTTTGTCTGCAGTTATGGCTGTGGTATCGATAGCATTTATAAGCGTGAATATTTCTCGTGGGGAAAAGAGGCGTTCTTCTGACTCGGGATCAGATACAGGTTCTGTATCGAAAAGCCAGATGAAACTTGTACCGTACTTTATTATCATAATGCTTTTATCGATAGCGGTTAGTCTTACAGATGAGTCATGTATGATATTTGGCTGTAATGTTGGAATAATATTGACGGAAATGTACGCAGTGATGTCATATTACAATGATACAGAAAATCACGGCATTATTAAAGGGATCATATCCTTCCTAGAGATGTTCTTCGGAGCTATTGGATATATAAATATGCCTTTTGCAGATAGAAGAGCAGAGCGTGAAGAGACGGGACGAAAGCGCAATTCCAAGCTTATGTATGTTCTTCTCGGCTGTGCAATAGCGCTTCCACTTCTTGTCATTATACTGAATCTGCTGTCATCGGCTGATCCGGTATTTGCCAAGGTTATAAAGGATATATTTGGCAAGCTGTTCTATTCGTGGGATGTTGTCAAGATCGTGATCTTTGCAGCTGTGATATTCTTCTTTGTGTATGGTTTTATTGTAAAGACAGGCAGAAGAGATCTAGGGGCAAATGCACCTAAGGAAGGAAGCTATGAACCGGTGATCGGAATAACGATAACGGTTGTGCTTACTGCGTTTTATCTCATATTTGCAGTTGTTCAGATCGTATATCTTTTCATGAACAGTGCAGGACTTCCTGATGATATGACTTATGCAGAGTATGCCAGACGTGGATTTTTCCAGCTTCTATTTGTGGCAGTCGTAAATGTATGTATTGTATTGATATTCGATGCTATATTTAGAAAAAGCGTAGTGCTGAAGACTGTGTTGGTAGTTATGTGTATATGCACCTATATCATGATTGCGTCTTCAGCGGTGAGACTTTCGATGTACATAAAGGAATATGCTCTCACATATCTGAGGATTAATACGATATGGGCACTGATAGTCACGTCTATTGTGATGCTAGGTGTTATCATAAGCCTGTTCTGGAGAAATATGCCGCTGTTCAGATACATATTTTTGACGGTTATGGTTATGTTTACACTATATGCATTTGTCAGACCTGGTGCAGTGATATCGAAGTACAATATCAGTCAGGCACACAATGGAAAGAAAGTGGATATTGAGTATGTGATGGATATAGGTAGTGATGGAGTTCCATATTTGATCGATTATTTCAGAACCAAAGACATCACGCCTGAAATGACCATGGAGGAGACAGTTTCGAAGTATAGCGAGGACAAATACTACTGGAGAGACGACACGGTGGAAGATAGATTTGAAAAGATACTTGAGGAGAATGATGACAAGGGATATATCAGAGGCTTTAACGTCTCCAGATACAGAGCTTCAAAGGCTATAGAGAATTATATAAAGTAGTGGAATGAGAAATCATAGATCAATATATACAAAAACCCCCGGCTCCTGGTTTAAAAACCGGAAACCGGGGGCTTTCCTTGTGTATTAGTCGTCGTGTATTAGTCGTCCTCTTCAGGAACATAATGTCTTGAGGTGTAATACTCAAATATATCTTCTGATTTGTCGTATGGAAGGAACTGTGAGCGCTCCCTCACGATCCATTCATCGCCGTTGTGAATTACTTCGCCAAATACATAGCAGTTGTTATGCTTTGCGTCTTCACATGCCTTGAAGATAGCATCCTCTCTGACATAAACCTTTTCAGTGTGCTTACATTTTATGAGTGCAAATACATTATCAACCTCGGCAAGACACTGCTTGTGGAGATTGCCATTGTATATGTAGAGGAAGAGTATGATACGTCCGACATTTTCACCTCTGTCAAGGTAGATACGCATCTCCTCATCAATTCCTTCTTTTTCACCGGTCCTTTCATCGCCCTTGAGGACAACAGAATCGCTGCGGCTGTATTTGTGACCCCAGAATACCAGCTCAGGATCCGAGCCGTCGTTATGTTCAACGATGGCAGCAAGATTGAGATCGTAGGTATCTTCTGAGGTGGCATTCATAATGCTGTCTATAGCTATTTTTATTTTTTTCTTGAGATCGACTTTTTTGGCATCCCAGCCTATGCCGACTGTTAGTTTGTTATCATCTTTTACAACAAATTCATTCATAAAAATACCCCCCTAGTGTAAGAAGAATAACAGTGTATCAATAAAGAAAGTAGGTACAAGAATTGAAACTGACCATGCAAGATATCCAACAAATGAAGGCATCTTGATACCATTTTCTTCAGCTATTGAGCGCACCATAAAGTTTGGCGCATTTCCAATGTAAGTGTTTGCACCCATGAATACGGCACCACATGATATAGCCATCAGCATAACCTGAGGTACGATACCCATAGCTGTACTTATACCCTCAGTAAATCCACTGGAAGCAGCGGTCGTGAAGAATACAAGATATGTAGGTGTGTTATCAAGGAAACTTGATAACAATCCGGTCATCCAGAAGAACTGTGCCGGGTGTGTGAGTCCGAGCTCTGAGCCTCTCGCCTTGAGGATGAGAAGAGCCGGGATCATGGTTATGAATATACCGATGAACAGTATGGCAACTTCTTCGATAGCCCCCCATGTGAAGTTATTTGCCTTGCGGACTTTTTTGCTTGTTGTCTTGAATGACAGGAGTGCAGCAGCGAGCATGATGACGATCTCGATGATTGAAGCCCATGAGAGAGTCACACCTTCACAGAAGTTGATGCCCTTTGCAAATACAGGGAACTTCATAGGAAGAACGCCGCTGAGTATAACTGCGCCGACTATCATGACAAGGAATATGATATTGTGCGCGCCTTTGAGTCTGACGGGCTTCTTTGTATCCTTGTCAAATACAGGCTGCACACGTCCGTCAGCAATATCCTTCTTGTATGCTCTGGTGTCGAGAAAGAAGAATACTGTAAGGAGTATGATAAGGTTTACCCCCATAACCTTTGCCAGACGCAGACTCCAGAAGAAGTCAACTCCATTCATAAATCCCATCAGGAGTGGAGGATCACCAACAGGTGTGAGACATCCACCGATATTTGATACGAGGAAGATGAAGAAAACGATGATCTGTACTTTTCTTCGTCTCCATTTATTTGCCTTGATGATAGGGCGGATCATGAGCATACTGGCACCTGTGGTACCGATCCAGCTTGAAAGAAGTGTTCCTATCAGCAGAAGAATCACATTAAGTTTTGGAGTTCCGGCCAGATCGCCTTCAAGTGATATATTGCCTGCAACACAGAAGAGCGCGAAGAGCAATACTATGAAAGTGAGGTAGTCGCCTATCATTACTTCCAGCAACTGCTCGCCCATGGTTCCAAAACCATGGAATATGGCAAATGGTATTAAAAATAAAAGAGACCAGCCGGCAACGGCCCACTGCTTGTGCTTATCCCACCATTCACCGGCGATAAGTGGCATAACCGCTATACATAGAAGCATACATACGAAAGGGATGCACCATGTAAGGGGAAGCTCGGCACCAAGAGACTTAGAACCGGATTCGCTGCTTGCCGCCAGAACATTTATCTGTGAAAGACCAATGAGTGAGATAAATGTGCCAAGACCTAGAAATAACTTGTTTTTCATTGTTTTTGCCTCCTATTTAATTATAATTGAAAAACCTTATCTATGCTAACAAATATATGGTAAAAATTCAACGAAAAATAACGAAACTTTGCTATTTATTTTCCAAAACAAAAATATATTAAGTGTGGCTTGAAGACGGATTATGTGATAGAATAATAAAAGCTGTAATAATATTGTAATATTGCCGTCGGGCAGGATAAGAGGTAGTAGATAGATTATGGAACACCAATGGTCAAAGGCATATAAGCCGAAGAGAAAACTCTATGTATTGAGATCTCGGGAGGCGGAAGGATTTGACAATTTTTGTCAAGAAAACGGATATGATTGGTATAAGATATTCAGCAATGTGTATAGGCCACTGGCAAACAGGGCCTTATTTTATATGCCTGATAAGATGATGGATGCCGGATACTCAAGACTTTGTGGTGGTGTTGAGATAGGTTACAGCGACATGGAACAGATTCCACAGGGCTGCGTCAGTGTGACTATACCGGGGTTTGATGTGGTGGATATAAAAGGCTTTGATATATCTCTTATAGAGGATATACCAAGGCTTATGACTATGGCTTATTCATATGCCAAGCTGTATATAGAGACAGAGAAACTTCATATAGTTTCCAATCATAAACTTCCATATATATGTTATATGGAGAGTTCGGACAGTCTATGCGTTGAGATACCTGTGTGGTCGAAAAAGACGAAGACGGAAGAGATGCTTACACTAGACAATATGAGCAAGAGGGATTTGTATGAAATTGCCTACAGAGAGCCAGCGACAGGATACTATAACTGGACATGGCTTAAAGAGAAGCTGGAACAGTGTGAATATATAGGTCTTGATCAGTTTATATTTGCAAGGTTTGATATAAAGGGGTTTAGACTTATCAACAATGTCATGGGAAGAGATGTTGCAAAGGAATTGTTTAGATATGTGTGTGATGCGATGTCGAAACAGGATTGGATTCTGTATTCAGCAAAGTGTACAAGCGACGATTTTGCCATGATAATCAAATATATGCCTGAGGATGAGATAGTCAACAGGCTATATACATTCTTTGAGGAGATTGGACAGCTTCCTACGAATAAAAAGTACAAGATATTCTATAGCTGTGGGTTGGTATTCTATGATGAGTTTGAGAAGATTAACATGTCCATGCGCATAGAGGATATGGCACAGATGGCTCATTTACAATGTATCAAGACAAATGTTAATGAGATAAAGATATATACGTCAGAGATGAAGAGGGAGTATGTAATGGCTCAGCAGTATAAGCTTGAACTGCCAGATGCCATTGAGAATGAAGATCTCATGGTATATCTACAGCCTAAATATAATCCTCAGAATGACACACTTACTGGTGCTGAGGCTTTGATAAGATGGTTTTATAAAGGTGGAGATATCCTGTCACCTAAGTATTTTGTTCCACAGTTTGAGGCAGACGGAACAATAGATATCATAGACAGATATGTACTCAGAAAGGTGTGCAAAAAGTTCAAGGAGTGGAAAGAACTGGGATATCCATTGTATCCGATATCTTGTAACCTCTCAAGGCATCAGATATCGAGACCGGATCTGATATATATTTTGTGTGATATAGTGGATGAGTATGGAGTTGACCACTCGCTTATAGATTTTGAGATTACAGAGAGTGCTGATTTTGCAGATGTACAGTATCTCATAGAGGTACTGAACCAGCTGAAGGATAAGGGATTTAAGATCTCTATGGATGATTTTGGAACTGGATATTCCAGTATGGCGCTGCTTAAGGATATGCCACTTGACATTATCAAGATAGATAAGAGCTTTATAGATGGTATAGCAACAGGAGAGCTGAATAACAAAGACATGCTCATGACACAGGATATCCTGACAATGGCTAGACACCTTGGAATCAAGAGCCTTGCAGAGGGCGTTGAGACATTTGAGCAGAAGGAATACCTCAGAGAATGGGGATGCCATTATATTCAAGGTTATTACTACAGCAAGCCGATACCTATTTCCGGATATGAATATCTTCTAAAGAAGATTGTGCTAGGTCAGAATTGACAATATATAAGATATTATTTTTAGGGACCAGAAATTATTTTTGGTCCCTTTTTATGTGGGCGTACAATGGGGACGGAGGGGCCAGGTACCTCCGTCCCCACTTCTACAAAAAGTTTAGTGGATAATATACAATGAAAATATACATATTATATAATATAGAAAAAAGATAATTAAGAATTATTCCCAATAAGGGTTGACAATGAGATTTTTATTGCTATAATAGGATATAGTTGATGACAAAATATCAACAACAACAAAAGAAACAAAAAATGCGGAATAGAGTTCCGCAGATACTACACAATATTATTTAATTAAGAAAAGGAGATTTAAGATTATGTCAAAGTTTGTATGTACAGTATGTGGTTATATTTATGAAGGAGAGCAGGCACCAGCTGAGTGTCCAATCTGCCATGCAGGAGCAGATAAGTTTAAGAAGGTTGAGGGTGAACTCACACTTGCAGCAGAGCATGAGTTTGGTGTATACGCTTCAACAGTAAAGAACAATTCAGAGATCAGTGATGAGGATAAGAAGTATATCTTTGATCAGCTCAAGGCAAACTTCGAGGGAGAGTGCTCAGAGGTTGGAATGTATCTGTGCATGGCTCGTGTAGCTCATCGTGAAGGATATCCAGAGATTGGTCTGTACTGGGAGAAGGCAGCGTATGAAGAGGCTGAGCATGCTGCAAAGTTTGCAGAGATGCTCGGATCAGATCTTGAGAATAACATGACTGATTCAACAGAGAAGAACCTTGCATGGAGAGTAGATTGCGAGTTTGGAGCAACAGCAGGAAAGGTTGATCTTGCAAAGTGTGCAAAGAAGAACAATCTGGATGCTATTCATGATACAGTTCATGAGATGGCTCGTGACGAAGCAAGACATGGCAAGGCACTCAAGGGACTTCTTGACAGATACTTTGGAAAGTAGGATATAGAAGTATAAAAAGTAGGATATAGAAGTATAAAAGAAGACATATGCGGATCAGATTGATTATGATCTGTATATGCCTTCTTTTTGTATTGTCTATATCATCGTCCTAGTCGTCGCTTTTGAGAGTGAACGAGGATGATAGGGTTGCTGTGTCTGTAGCTCCATATGTTGTTGAATCAGTGGCCTGCAGCTCATCTGCAGTTGGCTGCTGTGAATAGAAAGGATCATTGTAAGGGGTTTGTGGTGTTGTGGTCTGATGCTGCAGGTAACTGGTGTTATCCATATTGCTCATGCCAGGAGTATACATGCCGGATGTATTGCCTGGCTGATACACATAACCTGTTGCGTTGATACCATTGAAATCACCACTGCCATCGTAGTATGCTGTTCCGGCCGGCTGGGCAGGAGCGCTGATATGGTTCTTGCTTCTTGTTGCCTTGAATACCATGAACACTGCGACGAGGACGAATATAAGCCCGAGCACAAGGTTGAATATGTAGTCTGATGAATCGACCATCTCTATATAATAAGGGAAGGCCTCGGCCTTGGCGTTGGCATAATCCTCGCTGGTTGCTGTATAGTCATAGTAGCTTGCGTACATGTCAACGTAGCTTGTTATATAATCATCGAGGAAGCCTTGAACCTTGCTGCTGTTCTTGCGGATAACTCCGGTTATCTCGATAGGTGGTGCGTCATCCTGTGTGGAGATTGCATCGAACTTATCGTTATCGCTCTTGGATATGGATATTCCGATCCATCTTGCAGTGTCATTGTCTGATCCGTCTGCATTCTTGTCACATATATCTACAAGATAATAGTAGCCGTCTGTCTTGGTGACAATGTGGTTATATGTAGTAGTTTTTTCGATATATGCACCGTAACCATATGATATGGTTCCCTCTACATATATACCCGGTTTGATCTCTGACGGATCACAGGTTGTTACATTGAGCAGTGTGCCGTGTAAACCGATAAAAGTACGTATACCCAGAAATAACAGAACTATTCCAAAGATTCCGAATATGACTGCAGTTACAATTGGATTTCCCTTTTTCCTTTGTCTTGCCATGATAATTTACCTCTCTTTTTCATGTGTTTAGCCCCTTCCAATTACCTCATTTTTACATTACAGGTAAAAAAGTGATATTTCAAGCTAAAAAAAGTAATTTATGTAAAATAATCTTTTTTATGCTATACTCATGCAGGAGGTGCGAGAATTATGGCAAGAAGCTCTAAGAAGAAAGAAAAAAAATACATATATATAATACCGGTCATTCTGTGGATGACATTTATATTCTATATGTCAGCCAAAACAGGAGAGGGTTCATCTGCTGTCAGCAATCCGATAACTGATCTGATAGTGGATATATTTCAGAGAGCGAGACACGATACAGCACCGGCAGTCGACCGTATGACAGGTGTGGTCGAGGTGATGGTCAGAAAAGGTGCCCATATGACAGAGTATGGAATTCTTATGGCGTTGCTAGTCCTTGCGGTTAAGAAAAACTGTGGAAAGATATCTGCAGGATGGACATATGTGTGGTCTACGGCTATAACATTTGCCTATGCGTGTTCAGACGAGATACATCAGTTGTTTGTTGCCGACAGGGCAGGCAAGGGATCAGATGTGCTTATAGATATGTGTGGAGCGGTGATAGCTTTGCTCATCATATCAGGTATGAAAAGTACAAGGGGAAGAGTAGTTACAGGATTCCTGATAGGTATAGTATTGGTGGCTGCGGCGATGTTTCTGCTTTTGTGGCCGTTTTAATGGGGATTTAGTCATGGGTAAGCTTGAATTAGATTGTTGCAGATGGTATATTAATAAAGACTATGAGCATCAGGAGATGCCAGATGCCCGACTGGAGGACAAATAATGACTTTAGCAGATGTCAGGAAAAACATAGACAGGGTTGACAAGGAGATCAAGAAGCTGTTCCGTGAGAGGATGGAGCTGGCTGATCAGGTGGCCCAGGTCAAGGCAGAGACTGAGGACGACATATACAAGCCTGACCGTGAGGAGATCATCATATCCAATCTGACAGGGGATGTGGATGATAATATCAAGATGGAATATACTGCGCTTATCAAGAGAATCATGGAGATAAGCAGAAAGTATCAGTATGGAAGAACTTTGGAGCTTAGGAACTGCCTGAACGTCAATTATGATGTGAATGAGCCGGATATAGATGCCGTGGCAATGATAAAGCCGGAGCTGTATATATGCCAGGGATGTTCAAGGGATAAGGTAGTTGCGGTCGATTCATATGACGAAGTGTACGAGCTTATAAAGTCAGGACGTGTTGATGCCGGAATGGGGATCCTGGAGGACATCAGTTATGGTGTGTCAGATGCGCTTCACGAGGTTCTGACAAACAACAAGTTATACATATACAGATGTAATGTGGTGAAGGAGAATGGACACAACAAGAAGGTCGTCACATTTGCCGACCACCTCATTGTGGAGGAGAACCACAACAGGCTGAAGGTCATGTTCGTGTGCAAGAATAAAAGCGGAAGTCTCAGTAGTGTACTGTCCATGATATCTGATTATGGTGTGAACCTCACAGAGATACATTCGGCGCCGAACAGGCAGGAGCATTGGAATTACAGATTCTATGTGGAGCTGTCTGCCAATTTCCTTAGAAAAGACATACAGGCTTTAGTATTCCAGCTTATGAACGAGACAGAAGAATTTACGATACTTGGCAGTTATGCCTGTGATGAGGAACAGTTTTAATAAAAAATACATTTTAAGGAGAAAATATCATGATAGACAAGTTAGTGAAAAACATTCAGAAGACAAATGCACCTATAGTAGTTGGACTTGATCCAATGCTGAATTATGTTCCAGAGCATATCCAGAAGGCTGCATTTGCAGAGTATGGAGAGACACTCGAGGGTGCTGCTGAGGCTATATGGCAGTTCAACAAGGGAATAGTTGATGCAACATATGACCTCATTCCTGCGGTTAAGCCACAGATAGCTATGTACGAGCAGTTCGGAATCGAAGGACTCAAGGCTTTCAAGAAGACAGTTGATTACTGCAAGGAGAAGGGACTTGTCGTTATCGGAGATATAAAGAGAGGCGATATAGGTTCAACATCAACAGCATATGCGGTTGGACATATCGGCAAGGTACAGGTTGGAAGCAAGACATACGCCGGATTTGATGAGGATTTCATCACAGTAAATCCATATCTTGGAACAGACGGAATCAAGCCATTTGTGGATGTGTGCAAGGAGGAGAACAAGGGTATATTTGTTCTCGTCAAGACATCCAATCCATCATCAGGTGAGTTCCAGGACAGACTTGTTGATGGACGTCCACTCTATGAGATAGTCGGAGAGATGGTTGACAAGTGGGGCAGTGATGTCATAGGCGAGTCCGGTTACTCAGCAGTTGGAGCTGTTGTCGGTGCAACATACCCTGAGATGGGCAAGGTGCTCAGAAAGGTTATGCCAAAGTCATTTATCCTTGTACCTGGTTATGGAGCACAGGGCGGTAAGGCTGCAGACCTTGTACACTACTTCAATGAAGACAGACTTGGTGCGATCGTCAATTCATCAAGAGGAATCATTGCAGCTTATAAGCAGGACAAGTATGCACAGTTTGGTGCAGAGAACTACGCTGATGCTTCAAGACAGGCAGTAGTTGACATGATAGAGGATATCAACGGCGCACTTGACGCGTAAAAAGCAGAATGTGTTTGGCGGATCAATGTAGTCCGCCGTACACTGATAATAAAGAGATGATGGAGGAAGACTATGGGCAAACTTAAGATGACAGCAAAGGTGGTCAGCCAGGAGACACTTGCCACTGACGTATACAGCCTGGTACTAGAAGCGCCTGATATAGCTGCACAGGCTATAGCGGGACAGTTTGTGTCTGTGTACACTCATGATGGCAGTAAGATGCTCCCGAGACCTATCAGCCTCTGCGGAATAGACAGAGAGGTGGGAACACTCCGTCTTGTGTACAGAGTGGTTGGATTTGGAACAAAGGAGTTCTCACAGCTTGTGGCAGGCGATACCGTGGATATATTGGGACCTCTTGGAAATGGTTTCATGAAGTCAGACAAGAAGGCGATCCTGATAGGTGGTGGTATAGGAATCCCACCTATGCTTCAGCTTGCAAAGGAGCTTGATTGCGAGAAGTCGGTTGTACTCGGATACAGGGACGAAATCTTTCTTAACGAAGAGTTTGAGCCGTACGCACACGTGTACATGTCATCCGAGGATGGACAGCACGGTGTGAAGGGCAATGTAATAGATGCCATAAAGGAATACGGCGTGGACGGTGCTGTCATATATGCGTGTGGTCCGACTCCTATGCTTCGTGGAATCAAGGCTTACGCCATGGAGAAGGGCATTGAGTGTCAGATATCCATGGAGGAGAAGATGGCGTGCGGTGTGGGCGCATGTCTTGCCTGTGTATGCAAGACTAAGGATATAGACGAGCACTCACAGGTGCATAACAGAAGGATATGCAAGGACGGTCCTGTATTCTATGCAGAGGAGGTGGAGCTGTAATGTCAGATAAGATCAATATGTCAGTGGATATAGCAGGTGTTACTCTCAAGAACCCGATAACAGTTGCATCAGGAACATTTGGCTCAGGTATGGAGTACAGTGAGTTTGTGGATCTTTCACAGCTCGGTGCAGTGACCACCAAGGGTGTGGCAAATGTGCCTTGGCCGGGCAATCCTACACCTCGTATAGCGGAGACATACGGCGGAATGATGAATGCCATAGGACTTCAGAACCCAGGAATAGATGTGTTCAAGAAGAGGGATATTCTATTCCTCAGAGATTATGATACGAAGATAATCGTCAATGTGTGTGGAAAGTCCAAGGAAGACTACGTGGACTGCGTGGAAAAGCTTGGCGACTGTGACGTGGATCTGCTTGAGATCAACGTGTCATGTCCGAATGTCAAAGAGGGCGGAATCGCATTTGGTCAGCAGCCGGATGCTCTCTATGATATAACAAAGGCGGTTAAGGCAGCGGCAAAGCAGCCTATCATCATGAAGCTCAGCCCAAATGTCACAGATATAACCGAGATGGCAAGGGCGGCTGAGGCAGGCGGTGCTGATGCGGTATCACTTATCAACACACTGACAGGTATGAAGATAGATGTGAACAGAAGAACATTTGCTGTGGCAAATAAGACAGCTGGTGTGTCAGGCCCTGCGATCCACCCGATAGCAGTGCGTATGGTATATCAG
This sequence comes from Coprococcus eutactus, assembly GCF_025149915.1. Lineage (NCBI taxonomy): Bacteria > Bacillati > Bacillota > Clostridia > Lachnospirales > Lachnospiraceae > Coprococcus > Coprococcus eutactus. The sequence continues at coordinate 1,848,336 of NZ_CP102278.1, read as the reverse complement.
GTAGCAAATGCGATAAAGCTTCCGATCATCGGAATGGGCGGTGTTGCAACAACTGAGGATGCCCTTGAGATGATCATGGTTGGAGCAAGTGCGGTTGCTGTTGGTACAGCGAATTTCCACAACCCATATGCGACAGTTGAGATAATCAAAGGCATAGAGGAGTATATGAAGAAGAATTCCATCAGCGATATACATGAGTTGATTGGATGTGTTAAATAAAAGGAGGATCAGAGAACTATGGAACAGTATAAGAAGGAATTTATTGAGTTTATGATCGATTGTAACGTGCTCAAGTTTGGAGATTTCGTTACCAAGAGTGGCAGAAAGACACCATTTTTTGTAAATACAGGTTTCTACAGAACAGGAGCACAGCTCAAGAGACTTGGTGAGTACTATGCAGAGGCTATCAACGCTGAGTTCGGACTTGATTTTGATGTATTATTTGGACCTGCATACAAGGGAATCCCTCTTACAGTTGCAACTACTATGTCCATCGCGGAGATGTATGACGAGGACATCAAGTATTGTTCAAACAGAAAAGAGATAAAGGATCACGGAGATAAGGGAATCCTTCTTGGAAGTCCTATACAGGATGGAGATAAGGTTGTTATCATAGAGGATGTCACAACGGCCGGAACATCCATTCAGGAGACACTTCCTATCATCAAGGCACAGGGCGATGTGGATGTTATGGGACTTGTTGTTTCTGTAGACAGAATGGAGAGAGGTCAGGGAGAGAAGAGTGCTCTCACTGAGATCGAGGAGAATTATGGAATCAAGACAACCGCCATTGTAACCATGGCAGAGGTTGTTGAGCATCTGTATAATAAGGAGTACAAGGGCAGAGTCATCATAGATGACACATTGAAGGCTGCCATAGATGCATATTACGATCAGTATGGCGTAAAATAAAAAATTCGGCATATTAATCCTTAAAATATTGTAAAATATCTTGGGATAATATATAAAATAAAGGTGTGGTCATAATTGGGCTGCATCTTTATTTTTGTTTAGATAACATACAATACGGTTTACTTTAAGGATCTTTTACGGATTTTGCGGATTATGGAGAAGTATATGATAAATCATTGCAAGGCGGCGCTTGGTGATCTGAGGTATTATCTCGGGAAATGGTCTGGCTGGATTTTATTTACAGCCATATTGTTGTATTATGAGCTTTTGTTCCATGAATTGAATTTTGGTATCGGCGATGGAAATATTGTGCAGATAATCATATTTGCCCTTGTCGGCGGGGGTGTATGCGGAATTATCACAAATGTATTTCCGGTCATAGTTGACAAGATAATAGCCACTGTGCTCACACTTTTTATTGGAATCTTATTTGTTGCACAGTATATATACCACTCGGTGTTCAACAATTATCTGTCGGTCATGGGTACGATACGGTTTGGCAATCAGGCGGCAGATAATGCGGATACGGTCATATCTAATATGAAAGCGCAGATATCCGATATAATCCTAATGGTTATCCCTGTTATTATAGCGATAATTCTGATATGGACGATAATGGCATTTGACAGGCGCAGATGGTGGACTAATCTAATAGGAACAGGTATTGTTGCGGTGGTGTATATTGCAACGATCATGGTTATGTGGGCTGTTGATTCAGATGTATATAGTCCATACAAGATATACAGCCAGTATACATCTGTTGATCTGGCGGTGGAGAAGCTCGGTGTAATGGAGAGCTTTGTAGTAGATGTAAGGGCATCAGTGACAAGCGGATCGGATAAAGGCCAGATAAGTTTTGCTTCCGCAGGAATGGACAGTGTGGTCGATCCTCTTGAAGGAGGAAAAACATCAGAAAATATCCCAGATGCTTCAGATACAAAAGAGCCAAATACATATAAAAATGTTGATGAAGATACAGATACATCCGGAGATAAGAGTGTATCGACCACGGAGGCGACAACCGAGGTTCCGGTTGACACATCTCCAAATATGCTTGATCTCGATTTTGAAGCTATAAATGAGCTTTCTGGCAGCGATGCAGTTGCCTCTCTGAGTGAGTATTTTGAAAATGTAACGCCGACAAAGAAGAATGAGTATACGGGCATGTTTGAGGGATATAATGTCATATGGATAACCGCTGAGGGATTCACGGGATATGCACTTGAATCCGGGCTGTTCCCTACATTATCAAAGCTTGCTGATGAAGGGTTTGTGTTTGATAGTTACTATCAGCCTTTGTGGTACGGCTCGACCCTCGGCGGGGAGTATGCAAATCTGATGGGAAGTCCGACAAAGAACGGAGCATATCTCAGCATGTGCAGGGCCGCCGACAACGAAAATGGCATGTACTTTTCTCTGGCAAACACTTTGAAGCGCATGGGGTATAGCTGTTATGGATTCCATGACAATGACTATACATATTATGACAGGAATATAACACATCCCGCGCTTGGCTATGAGTGGATAGCCAGTGGCAATGGGCTTGAATATCAGACTGATGAATATGGACAGGACATCTGGCCTCAGTCTGATCTAGTAATGATGGAGGAGACATTTGACAAATATACAAACGATCAGCCATTCCATCTGTATTATCTGACGGTGAGCGGACATGTGCCTTATGGGTACGGTGCGGCTAATGCCATGTCAGAGAAGAATAAAGACGTTGTGTCTGACCTGAACTATTCGGATACGACAAAGGCATATCTGGCGTCACAGTATGAGATGGAGAAGATGCTTGAGGGGATAGTGGAACGTCTTGAAAAGAAAAATCTTTTGGACAAAACGGTCATAGTGCTGGCGGGAGATCATGTTCCATACGACAATATGGAAGTTGTAGACGAACTGGCTGGACAGGAATTTGGCTACAGTCTGGATGCATACAGAAGCAGGCTTGTCATATGGTCGGGGGCCATGGAAAAGCCTGTGATGGTAAACAAGGTCTGCAGCAGTATAGATATTCTTCCAACGCTGCTTAATCTTATGGGGGCAGAATATGATTCAAGACTCATAATCGGCAGGGATATTTTGTCGGACAGCGCGGGGCTTGTTCTGTTCCCTGACCGCAGTTATGTGACTGATACATATGAGTACAATGCCGCACTTGGTACGATTGTGGGGGATGTCTCGGATGAGACGTTTGATGCTATGCAGCTCTATGTTGCAGATAAATTTACCGCAGCGGACAATATAACGGAGACAGGATATTATAGCTATGTTGCTGAGTATCTTGGCAAATGACAATATTTATCACATAAAATGTAGAAGTTCTCTCCAAAATGTATTATATTTACTTGTGGATATGAAACATAAAATGTAGATAATAGGAAAGAGGTTAGTTATGAAACTTGGAAGAAATGACATGTGCTGGTGTGGCAGTGGAAAGAAATATAAGGCGTGTCATCTGGCACTGGATGAGAAGCTTGAGGACATGAAGAACAGAGGCTTCAAGATTCCAACCCACAAGATGATCAAGAACTCAGAGCAGATAGAGGGGATAAGAATTGCATCAAAGATCAATACAGATGTGCTCGACTATATTACTCCATTTGTAAAGATCGGTGTGTCGACAAGAGAGCTTGATGATCTCATCTACAACTATACCAAGTCTATAAATGCGATTCCTGCATGTCTTGGATATGAAGGATATCCAAAGAGTGTATGTATATCTGTAAATGATGTGGTGTGTCACGGTATTCCAAGTGACGATATCATTCTTCAGGATGGAGATATTGTCAATATAGACTGTACAACAGAGTACAACGGATATTTTGGAGACTCATCCAGAATGTTCATGCTGGGCGATGTTGATCCGGCATGGAAGAAACTTGTCGAGGATACAAAGAGGGCACTTGATATAGGTGTGGAGGTCTGCGGCAAGCCTTATGTTACTATAGGCGATATAGGATATGCCATTAACAAATTTGCACAGGAGCAGGGATACTCAGTTGTAAGGGAGATAGGAGGTCACGGAGTTGGTCTTGCTATACATGAGGATCCGTATGTATGCCATATAGGACAGCCTGGCAAAGATTATGTGCTTGCCCCGGGTATGGTGTTCACTATCGAGCCTATGATCAATCTTGGTGGCCCTGATGTATATCAGGATGCTGACGACGGATGGACCATATATACAGAGGATGGATCACCATCTGCACAGTGGGAGTATACACTGGTTATGACTGATCACGGAGTAGAGATACTGGCACACTAAAGAGTATGAACGATAGCCCCAATGGGGATAAATATCCATAAAATAAAGCAGCCAATCACATTTGACTACCTTTACTTTGACTGGTTTCTATATGCATGCGGCTCACGCGTGCTATAAGGGCGTTGCGCGCTTCGCCTTAGCATAGAAACGTCAAAGTTCAGTCGTCTGCATTACCGATTGGCTGCTTTTATTATTATGGATCATATTTTATCCCTCTATTGGGGCTACCTGTCATTATTACTTGGTAAGGATTGAAAGTATCTCATTGCTCCTTGCTATGAACTTTGTCATCGCATCAGCTGACAGCGGACGGTTGGCAAGTACAGCCAGATCATACAGCTGGCAGCAGATTGTTGCTGTGTTCTCTCCGTCAGGATTGTCAAGTACATACTTTACAAGCTTGTTATTGCTGTTCAGTATGAGAGTTTCGCCCTCGCCCTGACCGAACATTGAAGGATCCATGCCTGCCATTCCGTACATCTTCATCATTTCCTGCATACGTCTTGTCTCCTCAGGTTGTGTGAGGATAGAAGATGTATTCTCATCTTTGAGAGACTCAACTTTTACGTTGAGGTTCTTCATATCAAGAGCCTTCTCAAATGTAGCAGTGAGTTTATCTTTGTATTCCTTTGCAGTCTCTTCAGAGAGTTCTTCACCAACGAAGTTGTCAGAGAGCTCTGCATCTATTCTGTAGAAGTGAACGTTCTCATTCTTCTGCTCAAGCATTGTGATAAATGGACTGTCTATGGTCTGAGTCATGATCAGGGCATCCATTCCTTCGCTCTTGAACATGTTGATATACTGTGACTGAGCCTGCTCGTCAGTTACATAGAATACCTTGTTCTCATACTTTTCTTTTCCTGCCTCAAGATACTCAGGAAGTGTGATATATTTGCCTTCAAGGTTCTTGTAGATGCAGTAGTCCTTCATCTTGTCGAGGAATTTGAGATCTTTCAGGCAGCCAAACTTGATAAATGGATTGATGTCATCCCAGTACTTCTCGTAGTCTTCTCTGTGTACCTTGTACATGCCTGAGAGTTTGTCAGCAACCTTCTTGGTGATGTAATCGGATATCTTCTTGACAAATCCATCGTTCTGAAGTGCACTACGTGATACGTTCAGAGGGAGGTCAGGACAGTCGATACATCCCTTTAACAGCATGAGGAACTCAGGAATAACTTCCTTGATGTTATCAGCGACAAATACCTGGTTATTGTAAAGTTTGATGGTTCCCTCAAGGTTATCATATTGTGTGTTGATCTTAGGGAAGTAAAGGATTCCTTTCAGGTTGAATGGGTAATCCATGTTCAAATGTATCCAGAACAGAGGCTCCTTATAATCGTGAAATACCTTTCTGTAAAATTCCTTGTACTCCTCATCTGTACAGTCATTTGGATGTTTAGCCCACAGTGGGGTAGTGGTGTTGAGAGGCTTAGGAGCCTCAGGCTTTTCTCCGTCCTTTTTATCTTTGGTGTCATCAGCTGAAGCCTCCGCATCAGTGGTCTTGTTGTCTGTGCTGTTTTCAGCATCGTTTGTTTTTTCATCGACTTCCTTTGCGTCTACATCAACAGTTGCATCCTTAGGATTCTCCTTTGGAGCGTCAGCGTTGGTGTAGTATATCTCAACAGGCATGAACGAACAGTACTTGTCTATAACTTCCTTGATTCTGTATTCATTTGCAAATTCATAGCTGTCCTCATTCAGATAAAGAGTGATAGTGGTACCACGCTCTGTTCTGAGACTCTTCTTCATGGAGTACTCAAGACCATCCTTGCACTCCCAGTAGACAGCGTCTTCGTCTCCCTTATATGACTTTGTCTCAATTGTTACCTTGTCGGCAACCATGAATGCTGAATAGAAACCAAGTCCAAAATGTCCGATGATCTGCTCCTCAGTCGCCTTATCCTTATACTGCTCAAGGAAGGCTTCAGCCCCTGAGAATGCGATCTGGTTGATATATTTCTCGACCTCTTCCTCTGTCATACCGATACCGTTATCAGTGAAGGTTATGGTCTTGTCGTTGGCACTTGTGGTCACATCGATGCGGTAAGGCTCATCTGGCTCGTCAAATTCGCCCATGAGTGACAGCTTTTTAAGCTTTGTTACGGCATCGCAGCCATTTGATATAAGCTCCCTGACAAATATGTCATGGTCTGAATAAAGCCATTTCTTGATGACAGGGAAAATGTTCTCACTATTGATTGATAAATTACCGTTCTTCATATTGTATACATCTCCTATAAATAATTTTCTAGAATAAAGATGTGTCATCCCCGTATCGTGTTCCTGTTCATATATGTATGAAAGATACACTGACACATCAAGCTAAGAGATATGATAAATCAGCCCGTTACTAAAGTCAAGAAAAAATTAGCACTCAAATATAATGAGTGCTAACAAGACTTTTGCGCAATACTTCCTTTGACTACTGCCCGTGAGAACAAAAAAGTCTGAGCATATAAAAACTCAGACTTCCTTAATATATTCATAAATACATTGATTAGTTGTCGGTAAAATATATGCCGGCTTTCTTCAGAAACTCCCGTATCTCTGCGTCCCATACGAGTTCAAGAGTTTTGTCCATGGTAAAAATGTTCTGGGTTGCCATGGACGTTAGCTGGATGCTCATTCCATCATAATATATATTGAGTGTGAGGTTGGCAACGTCAGAAACGGGGATTGTGAGGTGATTCTTCTCAAGCATATCCATTATATCAGACTGTGAGAGCACCAGTACGATCTTGAAACTCAGAGGGAGCTTTTTCCCGCGGATCACATTGTATACATGAGTCCTGAGATTTTCCCATGTCGTATATGATGTCGAAGCCATTGCCTCGAGTTCTTCCTTATCATAGAAGTCTTTGTTTATTCTTCCGTCAAAGCTGTATGTGATGCCACTTCTTACAAATGCCTCCATGGTGAGAAAGTGGTCAAATGTATTTTCCATGAGAAGTTTCTTGACAAAGTCCCGTGTCTCTGTAATCGTAATATCTAACATCAAAATTCTCCTGTTCGGTGCCGAGGTAATAAAGTTTATAACTATATAAAAGTATAACAGAAAAGATGGGAAAAGCAATGGAAAAAGCAATGGAGGAAAATGAAGTTGTTGACAAACAACACCCACCCACATATACTAAATGCGAAAGGCTGTGAACAGGGAGAGTAGCCACATTCAGAAGATTCAGAGAGACTGTGCCATCGGTTGCGAGCATGGTTATCGGAGATGGGGTGAAGTGCACTTGGGAGCCTGCCGGAGGAATTGATTTTAATAATACTTCTAATTATAGTATTCCGGCACGTGCAAGGGACGTTACACCCGTAAAAGTGGAATCATATGCTGATATGTGGAATGCCATATCAGAGTATATTCAATTAGAGTGGAACCGCGGAGAATATACGTAATACAATATACGTGAATTGATACTTCGTCTCTATATGCATAATATGTATGTGTATTGAGACGAAGTTTTTTGTATACAGATGGTATTGGTCATTGAGTATTAATTATTATAGAAAGGACGATATATTTTATGAAGATTTTAAACACACTCACGAGAAGAAAAGAAGAGTTTAAGCCGATCAATGAGGGAAAGGTCGGAATATATGTATGTGGACCTACGGTGTATGACTATATTCATATAGGAAATGCCAGACCTATGATAGTGTTTGACACTCTCAGGAGATATCTTGAGTACAAGGGATATGAGGTCAATTATGTATCAAACTTCACAGACGTTGACGACAAGATCATCAAGCGCGCAAATGCAGAGGGTGTGGATGCCAGTGTTATATCTGAGAGATATATTGCAGAGGTCAAGAAAGACATGGCTGCGCTCAATGTCCGCGAGGCGACGACACATCCAAAGGCTACCGAAGAGATACCTGATATGATAGAGATGGTCAAGACTCTTATAGAGAAGGACTATGCATATGAGGTGAATGGAACAGTATATTTCAGAACAAGAAAGTTCAAGGACTATGGCAAGCTTTCAAAGAAGAACATAGACGATCTTCGTTCAGGCAACAGAGATCTTCTCGTATCCGGAATTGATGAGAAGGAAGATCCACTCGATTTCGTTCTCTGGAAACCAAAGAAAGAGGGAGAGCCTTCATGGCCATCACCATGGGGTGACGGAAGACCTGGCTGGCATCTTGAGTGCTCTGTTATGTCCAAGAAGTATATCGGTGATGTCATAGATATACATGCCGGTGGTGAGGATCTTATATTCCCACACCATGAGAACGAGATAGCCCAGAGTGAGGCAGCAAATGGCACAGAATTTGCAAGATACTGGATGCACAACGGTTTCCTCAAGATCAACAATGAGAAGATGTCCAAGTCTCTTGGCAACTTCTTCACAGTCAGGGAGATTGCCGAGAAGTATCCTCTTCAGGTCATCAGATTCTTTATGCTGTCAGCACACTACAGAAGTCCTCTCAACTTTTCGGCGGAGCTTGTCGAGGCATCAAAGAACGGTCTTGAGAGAATACTCACAGCAGTAGATAGACTGAAGTCAATAAACGGTATAGATGGTGATGTGGATAAGTCAGTGGCTGATGAGATGGATGCATTTGTTAAGAAGTATGAGGATGCCATGGATGATGATCTCAACACTGCGGATGCAATATCAGTTATATTCGAGCTTGTAAAGTATGCAAATGTAAATGTGACTGAGGAGTCATCAAAGGCTACAGTGGAGCTTGTACTTAATACCATAGAAAAACTCTGTGACATACTTGGTATCATCACCGAGAAGAAAGAGGAGATTCTTGATTCTGATATAGAGGCTCTTATCGAGGAGAGACAGGCGGCAAGAAAGGCAAAGAACTTTGCAAGAGCAGATGAGATCCGTGATCAGCTAAGCAGCATGGGAATCATCCTTGAGGATACAAGAGAGGGCGTAAAATGGAAAAGAGCATAGACAGCTATTTTACTGAGATACTAGGAGTGACGTATACCAATCCCAGAGAGTATTCGCCGCTGTCCCTGGCATATATAGGCGACAGTGTGTTTGATCTTCTCATAAAGACACTTGCGGTCACGAAGGACAATAAGCAAGCATACAAATATCACAAAGAAGTCAGCCAGAAGGTTAAGGCTGAAGCACAGGCGGGATATATCATTTATCTGCTAGACAATGGACTTCTCACCGATGATGAAGAGTGGATATACAAGAGAGGAAGAAATACAAAGACACATTCCACAGCCAAGAATGCCACGGTGGGGCAGTACCGTATGGCGACCGGATTTGAGTGCCTTATAGGATATCTTTATCTCGATAAGCAGTATGACAGAATGTTTGAAATCACCAAATTGATACTGTCAATGCCTGAACCTGACGAAAATAAAGAGAAAATTGCAGAGACAGATAAATATGAAGAAGACACCGTGACGGTGGATGGAGAGTAATATGAGCAGAGAATTTGAGAACAACAACGATGTAAATGAAAATGCTGAGGAGGCATTTGTCATAGAGGGAAGAAATGCAGTGCTTGAGGCTTTCAGATCAGGAAAGACTATAGATAAGCTGTATGTCCTTGACGGATGCAGAGATGGCGTGGTGAACAGCATAGTCAGAGAGGCAAAGAAGCAGGACACAGTGATAAACTATCTCTCAAAGGATAAGTTAAATCAGATGTCACAGGCGGGAAAACACCAGGGCGTTATCGCCCACGCTGCTGCCTACAAGTATGCTGAGATAGAGGATATGTTTGCACTTGCAGAGAGCAGGGGCGAGGACCCATTTTTCTTCATACTTGATGAGATAGAGGATCCACATAACCTCGGTGCGATCATAAGAACAGCAAATCTGTGTGGTGCACATGGAGTCATAATTCCAAAGAGACGTGCAGTCGGTATAACAGCCACCGTCGTAAAGGCGTCGGCAGGTGCCATCAACTACACACCTGTTGCTAAGGTTACAAATATCAGCAAGACCATAGAGGAGCTTAAAGAGCGTGGTATGTGGTTTGCGTGTGCTGACATGGATGGAGAGCTCATGTACAAATGCAATCTCACGGGTTCGCTCGGACTTGTTATTGGCAACGAGGGAAATGGTGTGAGCAGACTTGTGAAAGAAAAGTGTGATTATGTTGTATCAGTTCCTATGAAGGGGGATATCGATTCACTTAACGCATCTGTTGCAGCGGGAGTTCTGGCCTACGAGGTAGTAAGGCAGAGAATGGGTAAGTAAGAGGAACATTATATGTATTCGGATTTATCAGATAATGAATTGCTTGAGTTAATCGGAACGGAAAAGAATAATGAGGCTATGGAGACACTTATAAAAAGATATGGCCCTCTGGTGACCAGGCAGAGCAGAAGCCTTTATATTATCGGAGCAGATGAAGAAGATCTTATACAGGAAGGTATGATAGGGCTGATAAAGGCGATAAATGATTATAAGCCGGATAGAGGAGCGTCGTTCAAAACTTTTGCATTTACGTGTGTGAGAAGACAGATGCTCACAGCAGTCAGCAGTTCAAATAGCCAGAAAAATACACCGCTTAATCATTACATATCAATATATGGTGATGAAAAAAGTGAATATATGAGTCCGCTTGATGAAATGGACAGTGGTGTTATTACCAATCCGGAAGAGATTATGATGGCAAGGCTTAGAGAGTCAGATATATTAAAGACCATAGACAGGAAACTGTCAAAGCTGGAGATAATGGTCTTGAAAGAATATTTGACAGGGGCATCGTATGAAGAGATTGGCTTAAAGCTGGGCAAACCTGCAAAATCTATAGATAATGCGATACAGCGTATACGAACTAAACTCAGAAACATATAAAAACACAAATTAAGAGATTCAACTAAAATGGGAACAGCGTGAAGCTGTTTCCATTTTTTTGCAAAAAAATAAAAGCTACTAACGGGAGTCGGACCCGTGACCTCAACATTACCAATGTTGCGCTCTACCACCTGAGCTATAGTAGCTTGCTTTCCAAAAGCAATAATAACTATACCAAAACAGATGTGAAAAATCAAGCGGAATATTTGTATTTGTTGTGAAAATTATTGCAAATCAAAAGATAATTGTGGTACAAGTGGCAAAAGTATGGTAAAATAATTATAATCGCGTGCAAAAATAGGGTAAAAACTATTGAAACACGGGAAAATATGATACATACAGACGCCGTACGCACGTATGTTGATGCGTCTTTATATTATAAGCGGGAGGCAATAAAATGGCTGAAGAGATGACAGGTAAGAATTTCATTGAACAGATAATTGAGAAAGATATAGCTGAGGGAAAGGTTCCGAAGATCGTCACCAGATTCCCACCGGAGCCAAATGGATATTTACATATAGGACATGCCAAATCAATACTTTTAAATTACGGTCTGGCAAAGCAGTATGGCGGACAGTTCAATCTCAGATTTGACGACACAAACCCTACAAAGGAGAAGACAGAGTTCGTCGAGTCCATACTTGCAGATGTGAAGTGGCTTGGCGCAGACTTTGGTGACCGAGTGTTCTTTGCATCTAACTATTTTGATCAGATGTACGAGGCAGCGATAAAGCTTATCAAAAAGGGCAAGGCATATGTGTGTGATCTCACACCGGATGAGATCAGAGAGTACAGGGGAACACTCACAGAGCCTGGTAAGAACAGCCCATATAGAGACAGAAGTATCGAGGAGAATCTTGATCTGTTTGAGAGGATGAAGAATGGTGAGTTCCCTGATGGAAGCAAGGTACTTCGTGCGAAGATAGATATGGCAAGCCCTAACATCAACATGAGAGATCCGATCATCTACAGAATAGCAAGAATGAACCATCACAATACAGGCGACAAGTGGTGCATCTATCCAATGTATGATTTTGCCCATCCTATCGAGGATGCGATCGAGGGTGTTACACATTCCATATGTACACTTGAGTTCGAGGATCACAGACCTCTGTATGACTGGGTTGTTATGGAGCTTGGCTACAAGGATTCACCTGACGGCACACCAAAGCAGATAGAGTTTGCAAAGCTTTACCTTACAAATGTAATAACAGGTAAGAGATACATAAAGAAGCTCGTTGAGGATGGAATAGTTGATGGATGGGATGATCCACGTCTTGTAAGTATAGCTGCCCTCAGAAGAAGAGGATTTACACCATCTGCCATCAAGAAATTTATGGAGCTGGTTGGAATATCAAAGAGCCAGTCATCTGTTGACTATGCTATGCTTGAGTATTGTGTGCGTGATGACTTAAAGCTCACAGCAAAGAGATACATGGCTGTTGTAGACCCTGTAAAGCTTGTCATAGACAACTATCCTGAGGATCAGGTTGAGTATCTTGATGTGGAGAACAATCAGGAGAATGAGGAGCTTGGAAGCAGAAAGGTTGCATTCAGCAAGTATTTATATATAGAGAGAGAGGACTTCATGGAGGAGCCACCAAAGAAGTATTTCAGACTTTTCCCTGGCAATGAGGTTCGCCTCAAGAACGCATATTTTGTAAAGTGCGTTGGCTTTGAGAAAGATGAGGATGGCAATGTGACAACAATTCATTGTACATATGATCCTGAGACAAGAAGTGGCTCAGGTTTTGAGGGCCGTAAGGTAAAGGGAACCATACACTGGGTATCAGCTGAGAGTGCCATAGATGCTGAAGTTCGTCTGTACGAGAATATCATCGACGAGGAGAAGGGAAAACTCAACGATGACGGTACATTAAACCTCAATCCAAATTCGCTTGTCATCAAACAGGGATGTAAGCTTGAGAAGGCGTTTGAGGATGCTCAGCCAGGTGAGGCGTTCCAGTTCCTCAGAAATGGATTCTTCTGTGTTGACTCAAAGGATTCGACAAGTGAGCACCCTGTGTATAACAGGATTGTATCACTCAAGAGTTCATACAAGCCAGGCAAGTAAGAGATACAATGTATTACAGAATCTGCAGTACTGACTTTGATCTGCAGATATTATATGAAAATATGTGGGGATGAGCACACGCCTTAAGGGGAGGCGTGCGTATCAAATACATGTGATTGGAAAGAAATTATGGAATACGATTACAAGAGGATATATATACTTCTGTCCAAGACGGAGACGATACCATCAAATCTGATAAAGCTGTTTACCAGGGAACCATATAGTCACACATCTCTGGCTCTTGATATCAGTCTCAATGAAATGTACAGTTTTGCAAGAAGAGGTATGTACAACCCGTTTAACGGTGGGTTCATCAGTGAGAATATAGAGAAGGGTATATTTGGCAAGCATAAAGAAACTAGATGTACAGTGTACGAGCTCAATGTGACAAAAAGACAATATGACCACATACAGCGGGAATTGGTAAGATTCAAGAAGCATCCTGAGCGATATGGTTATAATTTCCTTGGAGTGTTCAGTGTATTTTTTCATAGAGCCATGGACAGAGAATATAATTATTTTTGTTCTCAATTCGTAGCGGCAGTACTTAGAAATGCCGGAGTTGATATATTCCACAAGAAACCGGGATTGGTAAAGCCTGGAGATTTCGGAAAATGCACTATGCTTAAACCTGTGTTCACGGGACGCCTTGCAGATTATAGAGCATATCTGCATGAGAAATATAAGCACCATCATGGAATAGACAATGAAATAGGCAACAGAATAGACGATAGAGTAGTCAATAGGATAGAAAGTGTAATATCGGCTGACTCAGATACTGCAAATGATATGAATGTCGGAAAAACGTCATTGACAGATGGTATCGGTATCATGTCTTGGAAAGTCGGCTGATAGTCAGCTGACAAGTAATATTACAATATAAAACCATAAAAAAGTCATCTGCATATGTGACAATGGCGGCGTGTTTGAGACCGTTTCAAGTTTTGTGTAAACGTTAAAAACTGATATAAGATTTGTGAATAGTTACAAATGGGCAGAGCCGATTTTCCGGATTCTGCCCATATCTGCATTATACAGTAGTTTTTAGGCATGTCAATAAAACCTGCCTAAAATTGACTGCTTTACAGGTTCCGTCCCGCCAGACGTTCTTCAAAATAAATTTCAAGCTGGGAATGGATCTGTCCCCAGTCCTGCCTGTGTCCGGTCCATTTTTTCGTGATATCCATGGTTGCCAGATACAGCATTTTCAAAAGGCTGTCATCCGACGGAAAAACCGTTTTGCTTTTGGTCACTTTCCGGAGCTGGCGGTTGAATCCTTCAATGGCATTTGTGGTATAAATCAGCCGTCTTACTGCCTCTGGATATTTGAAATAAGTGGACAGTGTTGCCCAGTTATCATGCCAGGATTTATAGATTTTCGGGTACTTGGAATCCCATTTATCCTTGAACAGTTCCAGTTCATTTAAAGCGGTTTCTTCCGTTGGAGCCGCATATACAAGCTTCAGATCAGCCATCAGTTTTTTGATATCTTTGTAAGAAACAAACTTCGTTGAATTACGGATCTGATGGATGATACACTGCTGAATCTCTGTTTTTGGATAAACAGCCTCGATTGCCTGTGGAAATCCATTTAAACCATCAACGCATGCAATCAGGATATCCTCAACGCCTCTGTTTTTTAATCCATTCATGATAGAAAGCCAGAACTTCGCACTTTCGTTTTCTCCAACATACATTCCAAGAACATCTTTTTTCCCATTCATATCGATACCAAGGGCAATGTAAACCGCACGTTTTACAATACGTCCTTCACTGCGGACGTGATAGTGGATTGCATCCATAAATACTACAGCATACACTTCTTCCAAAGGGCGTTCCTGCCATTCTTTTACAATCGGCAGGATTTTGTCTGTGATCCGGCTGATTGTGCTGTCAGAAATATCAATATCGTATAATTCACGCATGTGGGATTCAATGTCTCCAGTTGTCATTCCCTTGGCATACATGGAAAGTATTTTTTCTTCCATGTCCTGAGTTACGGTATTCTGATATTTTTTAATCAGCTGTGGTTCATAATCACCATTACGATCCCTTGGGATTGCCACATCCATATCTCCATAACTGGTGTGCATGGTTTTGCTGGAATGTCCATTTCTACTATTGTCTGTTTCTTTGTTTCGATAGTCGTACTTGGAATATCCTAATTCTTCATCCAGTTCTTCATCCAAAGCACCTTCCAAAATGACAGACATCATGTCACGCATGATACTGTTTACATCGGTGCCGTCTTTGATGCTGATATCATTATTCTTCAGATAATCACGCATCATTTCTCTCATTGCTGCTTTTTGTGGGCTGTCTTTTCTTCTTGCCATAAAAATAACCTCCAAACTGAGTAATTTTATCTTACATCAGTTTGGAGGTTTACACAAACTTTGGGATGCTCCCGCGTGTTTCGTCATTGATAGCATGAGCAGATGACTTTTTACTTTTGTTTTATAACTGTTATTTTCAGATATTTTTATATTTATCCATTTTTATTTATTCAGCATTATTTATCCATCATTCCACAAATGTATGTCCCATTTTGATGATTCCTCTTTGTACGGAGTCTTTGGAATTCTTCCAAGGTTCATTCTTATATCTGTAGTCGAATTTGTCGATGAACCAGCTGATGTCTTCGTTCACTCTCTCCATTCCCTCAAAGAAGACTTTGTTTAAAGCGTTGATGAATTCGCTGTATTGCTCTTTGCTCAGCTTGCTCTGACCTGTCTTGTAGAGGATACCATAGTGATATGTACAAAATCCCTTAGAGCTCGCAAATTTCTCTCTGAATTCGGCGTCCTTCTTCCACATGTGGAAGATAGTGTCCACATATCTAACGAACATATTGTCCATGCGCCCACATATAAAGCAGCTTTTTTCCATATTATCGATGTAGTCGACTATAGGGGCGTTTGGAGTGCTTTTGCCGAATAGACCAGCCTTTGACGCGGGACCTTTAGCCGCAAGCTCCTTCATATCCTTGATAGTTTTGTTCATATGGGTGTTCATCATGAGAGCCAGTCCCAGGCGGTTCTTTTCTTGATAGAGAAGTCTCAGGTGATGACTGCAGAATCCAAGCTTGTCAGTCATGGCGCGATTGTCATCCTCCATATAGCTTGGTCCCATAGTGTATTCGATTGCGTTTCGTTCAAGTTCCTTTTGCATCTGGCACATAGGACATTCGCATTCACTGTCAAATGCATCGTTTACCGGAATGGTATATATTTGTTCTGCCATAAGTCCTCCTGTGAATTTAAATATAGGCAATTATTTCCGTTTACCATAATATAAGTGACGTTGAAAATAATATACGTGTATTATACAATAGTCTGGTGTGTTTTATAAAGGTAATTTACAAATAAGTATTATTAGACGGTTGATACGCGGTATGCTTAAGATAGATAAAGATATAGTGCAATTCATGAGATTTTAGATACAGGAAATGGCAGGTGTACAGAAGATGAAAGTAAGTTGTGAGAATAATATAGTAACAGTAGACGGTGTGAATGATTTTACACTCTCTCAGATACTTGAGTGCGGTCAGTGTTTCCATTTTGATAAGCTTGACGAAGAAGTGTATGAAGTCGTGGCATTTGGCAGAGCAGTAAAGATGGAGCAGACAGACAAGGTGCTCAGGATATATGGTTCATCCATGGAGGATTATGAAGGAATATGGAAGTTGTATCTTGATATGGACAATGATTATGGACTTATTAAGCAAAGTGTTATAAAGGCAGATGGGGCACTGAAGACGGCTGTTGATGAGAAGAGTGGAATCCACATATTAAACCAGGATTTTTTTGAGACACTTATATCATTTATCGTATCACAGAATAAGAGTATACCGCAGATCAAGCAGTGCGTAAAAAATATATCGCATAGATTTGGTGATGAAGTCATAGGATATAACGGTGAGGCATTTTATGTATTCCCGGATGTTCAGAGGCTGCATGATGCAACAGAGGAAGAACTCAGGGAGTGCAAAGTGGGATTCCGGGCTCCGTATATCAAAAATGCTACGGAGGCAGTGTATTCAGGTGCAGTCACAAAGGAGAAGCTGGACGAGCTGGACATAGCACAGGCAAGGGAACTGTTAATGACGATAAAGGGCGTTGGGGAAAAGGTTGCAAACTGCGTTCTGTTGTTCGGACTTGGCAGACGGGAAGCGTTTCCTGTGGATGTGTGGATGAAGAGGATAATGGAGCAGATGTATTTTGACGGAAAAGATACAAAGAAACAGGACATAGAGGCATTTGCGGTGAATAAATTCGGAGATCTTGGAGGATATGCACAGCAGTATCTGTTCGACTATGCAAGGACAACACTATTCAAATAATCAGTTTTATAATTTTTTTAGAAAATAAGGGTTGATTTTTTTATAGAAATGTATAGAATATAAAACAGTGTTAGCACTCACATAAAATGAGTGCTAAAAACAAAGGTGAAAAGAAGAGTAATAGAAAAATAAGAAATCAGGAGGTATATATCATGAAGTTGAGACCACTTGGAGACAGAGTAGTATTAAAGCAGTCAGTAGCAGAGGAGACAACAAAGTCTGGAATAGTTTTGCCAGGTCAGGCAAAGGAAAAGCCACAGTATGCAGAGGTTATTGAGGTAGGTCCTGGAGCAGTTGTTGATGGCAAGCTTGTTCCTATGGATGTTAAGGTTGGAGATACTGTAATATATCAGAAGTTCGCAGGCTCAGAGGTAAAGCTTGACGATGAGGAGTACATAGTTATCAAGCAGGACAGCATTCTTGCAATCGTAGAGAAATAATCAATCTCTTGAGACTGATCCGATACACGTAAGAAGGATATAACATATATTGTGATGTAATGTTTGACCGGAATAAATAATAAGACGAAATGATAGATCAAGGTAATGATAGATCAAGATATGGAGGTAGACAGAAATGGCAAAGGAAATTAAGTATGGTGCCGAAGCTAGAAAGGCACTTGAAGCAGGCGTTAATCAGTTAGCAGATACAGTAAGAGTTACACTTGGACCTAAAGGAAGAAACGTAGTACTTGCAAAGTCATACGGTTCACCACTCATCACAAATGATGGTGTTACAATCGCAAAGGATATCGAGCTTGAGGATGCATTTGAGAACATGGGTGCTCAGATCGTCAAGGAAGTTGCAACAAAGACAAACGATGTTGCCGGTGATGGTACTACAACAGCTACAGTTCTTGCACAGGCTATGATCAATGAAGGAATGAAGAATCTGGCAGCAGGTGCTAATCCTATCGTTCTCAGAAAGGGAATGAAGAAGGCTTGTGACAAGGCAGTTGAGGCTATTCTTGATATGAGTGAGACTATCAGTGGAAAGGATCAGATCGCAAGAGTTGCATCTATCTCAGCTGGTGACGATGAGGTTGGACAGATGGTTGCCGACGCTATGGAGAAAGTGTCAAAGGATGGAGTCATCACAATCGAAGAGTCAAAGTCAATGAAGACAGAGCTCGACCTTGTAGAAGGTATGCAGTTCGACAGAGGTTATATTTCAGCTTACATGGCAACAGATATGGAGAAGATGGTTGCAGAGCTTGATAACCCATATATACTTATAACAGATAAGAAGATCTCAAATATTCAGGAGATACTTCCACTTCTTGAGCAGATCGTTCAGAGCGGTTCAAAGCTGCTGATCATCGCTGAGGATATCGAGGGCGAGGCTCTCACAACACTTATCGTCAACAAGCTGCGTGGTACATTCCAGGTAGTAGCTGTAAAGGCTCCTGGTTATGGCGACAGAAGAAAAGAGATGCTTCAGGATATCGCTATTCTTACAGGCGGTAAGGTAATCTCAGAGGAGCTTGGATATGAGCTCAAGGATGCTACTCTTGATGACCTTGGACGTGCAAAGAGTGCTAAGATCACAAAGGAGAACACAGTTATCGTTGATGGTATGGGCGCTAAGGAAGACATCGCAGGTCGTGTAAATGTCATCAAGGCCCAGCTTGAGGAGACAACATCAGAGTTTGATAAAGAGAAGCTTCAGGAGAGACTCGCAAAGCTTGCCGGTGGAGTTGCAGTTATCAGAGTCGGCGCAGCTACAGAGACAGAGATGAAGGAAGCTAAGCTCCGTATGGAGGATGCACTCAATGCCACAAGAGCTGCAGTTGAAGAGGGAATCATCTCAGGTGGTGGTTCAGCATATATCCATGCTGCAAAGAAGGTTGCAGAGCTTGTAAAGGATCTTGAGGGCGATGAGAAGACAGGCGCTAAGGTAGTTCTCAAGGCTATGGAGGCTCCACTGTTCCACATCGCAGCCAATGCAGGACTTGAGGGATCAGTCATCATCAACAAGATCAAAGAGTCTGAGGTTGGTGTGGGCTTTGATGCATACAATGAGACATATGTCAACATGATCGAGGCAGGAATCATTGATCCTGTTAAGGTTACAAGAAGTGCACTTCAGAACGCTACATCAGTTGCTTCAACAATGCTCACAACAGAGTCAGTTGTAGCTGATATCAAGGAAGACGCTCCAGCAATGCCGGCAGGCGGAGCAGGAATGGGCGGCGGAATGGGCTTCTAAGGAATAGAGTCAGACACGATTTCGCAGTAAAATGCAAAGACTAAGATAAAAAAGGATCACATCATTCGTAATTGGGTGATGTGTTTCTTTTTTTATGTAGGTTAATTGACACTAACCGGCATGTGTGAGATAATCAGAACAGATATTTTTCGACTAAGGGAAAGTATGGGTTATAAAAAAGTTATAAATGAAAGGCAGGAAGAGATGGGAGAAGATAACAACAGCTTTGGCGGCTATCAGCCAACAGAAGACAACGGACAGGTGGGACAGCAGAATCCATATGAAGGTGCGCCTCAGTATGGACAGAACGATCAGAACTATGGTCAGCCAGGTGGCCAGTATGGACAGAATTATGGTCAACCGGGTGGACAGTATGATCAGAATTATGGTCAGCCGGGTGGCCAGTATGGACAGAATTATGGACAGCCAGGCGGACAGTACGGACAGAATTATGGTCAGTATGGCCAGGGCTACGGACAGCCGGGAGATCCATACGGACAGAATTATGCTAACCAGGATATGAATATGGGCGGAGGTCCGGCATATCCACAGAATAATATGCAGCCACAGGAGAGCAAAGGCGTATCCATAGCATCTATGGTGCTTGGTATCTTTTCGCTTACATTTGGATGCTGTATTACGTATGTTGGAATTGCTTCAGCTATTGCAGGTATAATCACAGGTATAATCAGTCTTAAGAATAAGAAGCCTGGCAAGGGAATGGCTATCGCAGGTATTATAATGAGCGCAATAGCACTTGTGTTCCTGGTGTTCTGTATTATCCTGGTTCTTACATCGGACACATATCAGGATATGGTGGACGAAATACTCAGACAGATACAGTCAGGAAGCTATTAAAAATGTAATAAATTGAATAAAGAGAAGTGATCGAGAGGCCGCCGGACTTAGGGCGGCCTCTTGTTATGTGCGCCAAGCTGATAATATTTGAACGTTTAATACTGTGTGGGTGATTGAATCTAAAGGTGGATTAGTGTTATTATTATGGAAGTGCGTAGAAGGTATCAGAAAGGAGGTCCTGTATTATGGAGAGTGATTATATTATTGAAGATACAGACATCAGGCGTCTTATTGTGAAAGCAGTAGAGGCGAGAGATATGGCATATGCCAGGTACTCACAGTTTAAGGTTGGGGCAGCACTCCTGGCGAGCCGGGAGAATTCTTCGGATGCAGCTGAAGTCGTTGGCGGAGAGACAGACAGTCACGATAGAAATACAAATGAATACAGAGTGTTCACGGGCTGTAATATAGAAAATTCCTCGTATGGTGCAACTATATGCGCAGAACGTGCAGCGGTGTGTAATGCAGTGAGCAGTGGCTATAAAGATTTCAAAGCGATTGCTATTGTCGGTGGCCTGAATAGTACAGGGATAAATGGAATAACATATCCATGTGGGATATGCAGACAGGTGCTTTCGGAATTTTCTGCGGATATGTATGTTATCGCAGCACGTTCAGAGGATGATTACGACATGAGAAGATTGTCAGAGTTTCTTCCGGCTTCGTTTGGTGCCGGACAGATGGAATAGCGAAATAGTCTGTTACAACAATGGCCAGATAAGCTGTTTGGCAACATATAAAAGGACAATAAAAAATATAGAAGGAGAACATGAATTGGGAAATATCAAGGATGTAAAGGCTTACAGAATAGTTGAGGAGAAGGATCTTCCAGAGGTACATGGCAAGGGCTATGTGCTGGAGCATATAAAGACAAAGGCAAGGGTCCTCATCATTGAGAATGACGATGTGAATAAGGTGTTTAATATAGGCTTCAGGACACCTCCATATGATGATTCAGGAATACCGCATATAATTGAGCACTCAGTGCTTTGTGGTTCAAAGAAATATCCGGTAAAGGATCCATTTGTTGAGCTGGCAAAAGGTTCTCTGAACACCTTTCTGAACGCCATGACTTATTCAGACAAGACGGTATATCCTATAGCTAGCTTCAATCAGAAGGACTTTGAGAACATCATGAGTGTGTATCTGGATGCAGTGTTCTATCCGGATATCTATATACATGATGAGATCATGAAGCAGGAGGGCTGGCACTATGAGCTTGACTCTGTGGACGGAGACCTGAAGTACAACGGAGTTGTGTACAATGAGATGAAGGGCGTGTACTCAAGTCCTGAGTCGATTATGTACAGAGAGATAGAGTCATCACTCATGCCGGACACTCCATATGGCAATGATTCAGGCGGTGATCCGGTATCCATACCTACACTCACCCTTGAGAGATTCAGAGATTTCCACAGGACATATTATCATCCATCGAACAGTTATATTTATCTGTATGGTGATTGTGATATGGCGAAGGAGCTGGAATTTATAGATGAGGAGTATCTGTCACATTACGATTACAAGGAGATAGATTCAGCGATCCCTCTTCAGAAGCCATTTGACGAGATGAAGGATATCACTATGGAGTACTCCATAGCTGATACTGATCCAGAGGAGAACAATTCCATACTCACATACAGCAAGATAACAGGGCTCAGCACCGAAAAGAAGAAGGTTACAGCCCTTGAAATACTTGAGTACGTGCTCATGGATGCGCCGGGAGCTGTCCTGAAGAAAGCTCTGACTGATGCGGGTATAGGCGAGGAGGTCTACAGCTCATTTGACAATGGATGCCAGCAGACCACATTCTCTATCATAGCAAGAGGCGCGGATAAGAACGATAAGGACAGATTCATAAAGATAATAGATGACACGTTTGAAGAACTCAGCCATGGTATAGATAAGGATGCGGTTGAGGCTGCAATCAACAAGTTTGAGTTCAAGCACAAGGAGGCCAATTTTGGAAGGTTTCCTAAGGGGCTTATGTACGGACTGGATGCATTTAACAGCTGGCTGTATGACGATACCAAGGCACTCATGTTTTTTGAGATGAATGATGTGTATAAGGAGCTGAGAGAGGATCTTCAGAATGGTTATTTTGAACAGATCATAAAGGAATGTTTCATTGACAATACATTTGGCCTGTATCTCACTATGAATCCAAAGAAGGGGCTTGACCAGGAGAACGAGAAGAAGATCGCTGATGAGCTGGCTGCATACAAGGCTACACTCAGTCGTGAGGAGCTTGAGAAGATCGTGGAGGATACAAAGGCGCTCAAGGAGTATCAGGCAACCCCTTCATCAGCCGAAGATCTTGCCAAGGTTCCACTTCTGTCGATAGATGACATTGACAAAGAGGCTGAAAAGCTTAAGAATGTTGAATCTGAGATCGGCGGACTTTCAGTTGTAAGCCACGATATATTTACAAACGGTATAGGATATCTGAGGTTCTATTTCAATATAAATGATATAGATAATGACCTTGTGCCATATCTTGCTGTGCTGTCATGCCTGTTTAAATATATTGACACGGAGAAGCACACCTATGGACAGCTGTCAAATGAGATAGACAGCAATATAGGTGGAATAGAGTTTGATATGGTTGGATATGCCAGTGACACGGATATCAAGAAGTTCTTCTATGTATCTATGAAAGCTCTCTATGAGAAACTTCCATATGCGGTAGAGCTTATGAAGGAGATACTGTTCTCATCAAAGATAGATGACAGGAAGAGATTGAAGGAACTCCTGACGGAGGAGAAGTCCAGCATGAAGAATGGCATGGCTGCATCGGGACATGTGACCGCATACACCAGAGCCATGTCATATATAGATGAGGGTGCAAGATTCACGGATGAGACATGCGGAATTGCTTATTATGAATTCCTGTGTGACATAGTGGACCACTTCGATGAGAAGTATGACAATATCATTGAGAAGCTTCAGTATGCTCTTGCAGAGGTTCTCAGAAAGGGGGCACTTACTGTTTCTTATACAGGAGATCAGGATGTGACAGATCTGCTTGAGGAGTCATTTGCGGACTTTGGTAAAGCGCTTTCCACAAGACCAGCACATAAGGACGTGAAGCCGTTTGAGAAGAATCTTCAGAATGAGGGATTCAAGACTGCCAGCCAGGTTCAGTACGTTGCCATAGCAGGTAATTTTGAGGATGCAGGATACAAGTACGACAGCTCACTGAGTGTTCTTAAGATCATATTCTCATATGGTTATCTGTGGGAGAATGTCCGTGTGAAGGGCGGTGCGTATGGCGCCATGTGCTCATTTCTCAGGAATGGAACATGCTATATGAGTTCATACAGAGATCCGAACCTCATGGAGACATATGACATATTCAAGAATGCATATAAGTTCGTGGAAAACTTTGAGTGCTCAGACAGGGATATGACTAAGTATATCATCGGAACTATGGCTCAGATAGATGCGCCAACGACTCCTGTTGCTGAGGGCATAAGCCATATGGCGAGATACTTTATGGGAGTTACAGATGAACAGATCCAGAGAGAGCGTGATAAGATCCTCTCCACTGACAGAGATGCCATCAGAGCCCTTGCTCCACTTGTGAAGGCTGTTACAGATTCCGGAATCATCTGTGCCATCGGCGGAGAGAGCAAGATAGAGGAGAATAAGGACAGCTTCAAGGAAGTGCTGGCAATCTTCTAAGGATGAGAGAAGGCAGACGTGATAAAAATTTTCGTGAAAAACCAAAATGAATTTTAGGCTGGATACGTAGGCATGATCTATGATCATGGCCACGAGATAAAGGAGATATATGAATAAGGAATACAAGTCGGGTTTTGTGTCTATCATAGGCAGACCTAATGTTGGAAAGTCGACACTTATGAACAGACTGATAGGTCAGAAGATAGCGATAACCAGCAATAAGGCACAGACCACAAGAAACAGGATACAGACAGTATACACCAGCGATAAGGGACAGATCATATTCCTTGATACACCGGGTATCAACAGGGCAAAGAACAAGCTTGGAGAGTACATGCTCAAGGTTGCCGAGAGTACACTGGATGAGGTTGATGTGGTTCTCTGGATAGTTGAGGCCACAACCTTTATCGGTGCAGGAGAGCGTTACATCATAGAGCAGTTGCAGCACGTAAAGACTCCTATAATCGTTGTTGTGAATAAGATTGACAACGTTGAGGAGGGCAAGGTGTTTGAGGCGATAAACACCTATAAGGATGCCTGTGATTTTGCGGAGATAGTACCCGTATCTGCACTCAAGGGAAAGAATACAGATGAACTTATAGATACCATTATGAAATACCTGCCGTATGGACCTCAGTACTACGATGAGGATACTGTGACCGATCAGCCAGAGAGACAGATCGTTGCCGAACTCATAAGGGAGCAGGCTCTACGCCAGCTTGACAAGGAGGTACCGCATGGTATAGCAGTTGTCATAGACTCAATGAAGGAAAGACCAAACGGTGGTATCATAGATATAGATGCTACGATTATATGTGAGAGGGATTCACATAAGGGAATCATCATAGGGAAGCAGGGAGCTATGCTGAAGAAGATAGGAACCCATGCAAGATACGGAATAGAGAGACTTCTTGATACCAAGGTCAACCTGAAGCTGTGGGTCAAGGTCAAGAAGGACTGGAGAGATACTGATACACTGCTGAGAAACTTTGGATTCAAGGACGAGTAGGATTTTGGTTATGGAGGTGGACATACAATCATGAGAGAAGAAGTTACACTGCACGGAATTGTATTGTCCAGCAGCCTCCAGGGTGAGTATGACAGGAGGATGGTGGCTCTGACAAAGGAACGTGGCAGGATCACGGTATTTGCTACCGGTGTGAGGCGGGGAACAAATCCCCTTCAGTCTAAGACACAGATGTTTGTCATGGGGAGCTTTACTCTGATCCCTGGACGTGACTCATATCGGCTTGTGAATATAGATGTTGATGAATATTTCCACCAACTCACCATGGACATAGATGCATATTGCTATGCATCATACTTCTGTGAGGTCATGAGTTTCATGACACATGAAGGGGACAGGGCGGCGGATTATCTCAATCTTCTGTATGTGAGCCTTAAGGCTCTCGAGAAGGGGCAGATGCCTGCAAAACTCATCAGGTGTGTGTATGAGATAAAGCTTATGGATGTGTTCGGTCAGGGAATACAGAGTTTCCACTGCCCTATATGTGGCAAGACAGAGGTTTCAAATGTATTTGATGCCGCATCAGGCGGACTGCTCTGCGATGGATGCAGAGGAAGGGCAAAACACCCGCTGCATCTATCTGACGATGCGGTGTACACGATACAATACATAAATGGAGCACAACTTGGTAAGATGTATAACTTCAATGTGTCCGATGCAGTGCTTTCCGAGATACAGCTAGTATCGAAGCAGTTTATGGATATGTACGTGGACAGAAAGTTCAAGTCAGTGGAGATCATAGACTCACTGCCGTGAAAAAAAAGAAGAGAATCCTACATGACGTGAGATTCCCTTCTTTTTGTATATTACCTGTCTAAAATACAAATCATAGAGAGTGTATTATTTTAGAGAACGTCTTCATCGCGCCGGGAAGTTTTTCATATGGTATGGCGCTGAAACCAAACAGAAGCTGGTTCTCAGGACAGAGATTCTTTCTTATCCAGAATGGCTCTGTGGAGAAGATTCGTATGCCTTTCTGCTCAAAGGCAGATATGAGTTCGGACTGGGTGAGATAGGAGTTCTTTATCTCTGCTACAAAGTGCAGACCCGCTCCAGCGCCGTACATGATGACATCATCTTCCAGATTCTGTTTCACATAATTAAGTATATAATCATGTTTTTTCTTATAGTGATTCTTCATTGCGCCTATGTGGCGCTGATAATTTCCACTCTGAATAAATTCAATAAGGGCAAGCTGCAGAACGGTAGGAACTGTACAGTTGGTATGTGAATATCTGGAGCTGTAGTCTTTCATCAGATTCTCAGGGAGTACCATATATGATATCCTAAGATCCGGCGACATGGACTTGGAGAAAGTTCCAAGATATATAGTGCGGCCGCTGTTATCGATGGACTGCAAGGATGGGATCGGTCTGCTCTGGTATCTGAGTTCACTGTCGTAATCATCCTCGATTATATAACTTCCTGACTGGACAGCCCACTCTATGAGCTCCAGCCTCTTGCTTATAGGCAGTATACTTCCCATAGGAAACTGGTGGGATGGCGTTACATACAGCAGAGTGTCCCTGAGACGCTGGATATGTTCTATGGACACACCGTCGTCCTCAAGCGGTATTGGAATGATCCTGAACGGACTCTGGCTGACGATCTCCCATGTTCCGTTGTAGCCAGGATCCTCCATGGCAAATGAATAATCAGATGAACTGAATATATGCGTGATTATGTCTATTGATCTCTGGTGACCGCTCGTGAGGATGATCTGCTCCGGTGTGCAGTTTACACCTCTGGACATGTACAGATATTCGGTGATAAGACTGCGGAGGGTGTAGCTTCCCTGCGACATCTGGTAGGAGGCGGTATCGGCCATGGATATCATGTCCCAGGCGTTCGTGAGACATTTGCGCCAGGCCCTGGAGTGATAGCAGTTGTAGTCCAGATTGCCGTAGCTGAACGTGTAGTCAAAGGTCTTTCCTGATTGCCTGGAAGAATGCTGTATATTGTGGCTTTGTCTTGACTTTTTGTCTGGAGAAAATGCGGAGATGTTCTCAACATAGTAGCCTGAGCCTGTCACGGAGCGTATATATCCTTCAAGTTCAAGCTGGTTGTAAGCAGATACTACTGTGTTGCGGCTCAGCTTATGTTCGGCGGCGAGTTGTCTTGTTGCAGGTAGCTTTTCGCCTGCAGCATAGTGCTCATTAAGTATCTCAGATTTCATCTGTTCATATAATTGTTCGTATAGAGACTTATCGGAGGTCTTGTCTATTGATATCATTTCCGTGTTCCTTTCCTGCATATTATAAGCGTTAAAAATACGTTGTATCATTGGATATTTGCGTGTGACTTGATTTATTCATATTCCAATACTACAAATTGGTACTATAAAAATACTTAAAATTGGAGCTTTAGAAAGAACCAATCCGGTGCTATTATACAAGAGTCATAACGAGTAAGCAATAAGAAGAAGTCATAAGGTGATGTCTGACGGCACAAATTATAGTAGCTTTGTATAAATAATATTACAAAATATGCCGTGAACCTTGCAAAAATATTTGAATGAGTATAAAATAAGGCGGATAGAGCGAAAAAAATGCAAATTCGAATATGATTTGGAGGATTACAATGGAAAAGACATTAGACAAAATCGTTGCATTGGCAAAGAGCAGAGGATTTGTTTATCCAGGTTCAGAGATTTACGGTGGTCTCGCAAATACATGGGACTATGGTAATCTCGGAGTTGAACTCAAGAACAACGTTAAGAGAGCATGGTGGAAGAAATTCATCCAGGAGAACCCTTACAATGTAGGAGTTGACTGTGCTATCCTTATGAACCCACAGACATGGGTTGCTTCAGGCCACCTTGGAGGATTTGCTGATCCTCTTATGGATTGCAAAGAGTGTCATGAGAGATTCCGTGCAGATAAACTTATAGAGGACTTTATGGCTGAAAACGGAGTTGTTCCAGAGGGCGCGGTAGACGGATGGAGCAACGAGCAGATGGAAGAGTACGTTGAGAAGAACAATATCTGCTGTCCGACATGTGGAAAGCACAACTTCACAGGTATCAGACAGTTCAACCTTATGTTCAAGACATTCCAGGGTGTAACAGAGGATGCCAAGAACACTGTATACCTGAGACCGGAGACAGCACAGGGTATATTTGTCAACTTCAAGAATGTACAGAGAACTTCAAGAAAGAAGGTTCCATTTGGAATCGGTCAGATAGGAAAGTCATTTAGAAATGAGATAACACCTGGTAACTTCACATTCAGAACAAGAGAGTTCGAGCAGATGGAGCTTGAGTTCTTCTGTAAGCCGGGTACAGATATGGAGTGGTTTGAGTACTGGAGAAGCTTCTGTATCAACTGGCTCAAGGATCTCGGAATCAAGGATGATGAGATGAGAGCCCGTGACCATTCACATGAGGAGCTGTGTTTCTACTCCAAGGGAACAACTGATATCGAGTATTTATTCCCATTTGGATGGGGAGAGCTCTGGGGAATCGCTGACAGAACAGATTACGATCTGACACAGCACCAGAATACATCAGGAGAGTCCATGGAGTACTTCGATGACGAGACAAAGGAGAAGTACATTCCATATGTAATCGAGCCATCACTTGGTGCTGACCGTGTTACACTGGCATTCCTGTGTGCTGCATATGACGAGGAGAACATCGGAACAGAGGAGAAGCCAGACATCCGTACAGTCCTTCATTTCCATCCACAGCTTGCACCAGTTAAGATTGGTGTGCTTCCACTTTCCAAGAAGCTCAACGAGGGTGCAGAGAAGATTTATGCAGAGCTTTCAAAGTACTATAACTGTGAGTTCGATGACAGAGGCAACATAGGTAAGAGATATAGAAGACAGGATGAGATAGGAACACCGTTCTGTGTAACATATGATTTCGATTCTGTTGAGGATGGAGCAGTCACAGTTCGTGACAGAGATACCATGGAGCAGGAGAGAGTCAAGATTGAAGATCTGAAGGCTTACTTTGAGAAGAAATTTGAATATTAATTGATGGTGTGACCGGAGATAATACGGGACACTGAATTTACAGGAGGCATTAAGATGCATAGTAAAGAGTTATTTTCAGAATACGAGGCAAATGTAAGATCATACAGCAGAAGTTTCCCAGAGATATTCACAAAGGCCAAGGGAGCCAAGATGTATGATGAGAATGGAAGGGAGTATATAGACTTCTTCGCAGGAGCAGGCGCGCTGAACTATGGTCATAACAATGATTATATAAAGGAGAAGGTTATTGATTACATCCAGAGCGATGGAATCATGCATTCTCTTGACATGATGACAGCACCAAAAGCTGAATTCATCGAGTTTTTTGAGAAAAAGGTTCTTGAGCCTAGAGGACTTGATTACAAGATCATGTTTGCAGGTCCTACAGGAACAAATGCCGTTGAGTCACTCTTAAAGCTTGCGCGTAAGGTTAAGAAGAGAGAGATGATCTGGGCATATATGGGTTGTTTCCATGGTATGACACTTGGTTCAATATCACTTACAAGTGATGCTGCAAGCCGTGCAGGAGCAGGCGTTGGACTTGACAACGTATACCACATTCCAGCTCCTTACATGTTCCCAGAGCTTGATACGATCAAGTTCATGCAGACACTTCTTGATGACGATCACTCAGGTGTTGAGAAGCCTGCAGCAATCTTTATCGAGACAGTACAGGCAGATGGCGGTGTAAATGTATTCTCAGTAGAGTACCTCAAGGCACTCCGTGAGTTCTGTGATAAGAACGACATCCTTATGGTTGTTGATGACGTACAGGTTGGCTGTGCAAGAACAGGTACATTCTTCTCATTTGAGAGAGCAGGAATCAAGCCTGATATGTTCTCACTTTCAAAGTCAATCGGCGGATACCCATTCCCTATGGGACTTGCAATGTTCAAGCCGGAGTATGATCTCTGGAAGCCGGGTGAGCATTCTGGTACATTCCGTGGAATCCAGCTCTCAATGGTAGCTGCAAAGGCAGGACTTGAGTTCATGCTTGACAACAACATCGAGGCAGAGACAAGACGTAAGGGCGAGATAGTTAGAGAGTATCTTGAGAAGAATATAGACGGCGATCCAAATGTAATTGCAACACGTGGTATCGGACTCCTCTGGGGCGTAGAGGTTAAGGACGATGCAACAGCTGGTGCCATCACGGCAAGAGCTTTCAAGAAGGGCCTTGTAATAGAGAGAGCAGGTCGTGACAATGCAGTCATCAAGATCATGCCACCACTTATCATCTCTGATGAGGATCTTATCGCTGGTCTTGATATTCTCAAGGCAGCTATTGACGGCGAGTGATTTGTAATTTAATGAGCATTGTGACAGTTGTAATTGCGCAAGACTGATATAATGTGAATACCCACATGAAGCCGATAGGCGACATGATATAAAGTTAAACATAGGCTGCGGCATTCCGCAGCCTATGTTTTTTGTGGGTGGATATGGTTGTGCGGGCGGTTTGCCAATTTGGAAATTGTATCTTTACGAATAAATTTGCTCAAAAGGAGATAATTTTGTGGCAATATAGGCGTAAAAAACAAAAAAGATACACTAAATGTAACTGTTCAGAGCCAACCTCCAAAATGCTACGCATTTCGTCGGTGTGGCGTATCCGCTAAATAAAATTTCAAAAACAGTCTTAAAAATGCAAGCATTTTACACCTGTTTTATGAAATTTTGCTTGGCTCTGAACAGTTGCCACAAAATATAGAAAAAAGAGTTTGCTAATGTTGACATATATGTTATAATCAGTCTAGCGTGTGTGGAGACTTCACGGGGACTTCACACCATGAAATATAAAGTTTACGTAGGAGGTAACAAACAAATGGCAAACAAGTGGGTTTATATGTTTAGCGAAGGCGACATGACCATGCGTAATCTTCTCGGTGGTAAGGGTGCAAACCTTGCTGAGATGACAGCAATTGGTCTTCCAGTTCCACAGGGTTTCACAATTACAACAGAGGCTTGTACTCAGTACTATGAGGATGGCCGTAAGATCAATGACGAGATCATGGCTCAGGCTATGGATGGCGTTAAGAAGATGGAGGAGATCAACGGCAAGAAGTTCGGAGATCTTGAGAATCCATTACTTGTATCAGTTCGTTCAGGTGCAAGAGCATCTATGCCAGGTATGATGGATACAATCCTTAACCTTGGTCTTAACGATGACGTTGTTGCTGCTATGATAGCACACAACCCAGATCCAGCATTCGAGCGTTTCGTATACGATTCATACAGACGTTTCATCCAGATGTTCTCAGACGTTGTTATGGAAGTTGGTAAGAAGTACTTCGAGCAGCTCATCGACAAGATG
Source organism: Coprococcus eutactus (assembly GCF_025149915.1). Classification (NCBI taxonomy): domain Bacteria; kingdom Bacillati; phylum Bacillota; class Clostridia; order Lachnospirales; family Lachnospiraceae; genus Coprococcus; species Coprococcus eutactus. The sequence continues at coordinate 1,816,868 of NZ_CP102278.1, read as the reverse complement.
AAGGAAGAGAAGGGTGTTAAGTTCGATGTAGAGCTTACAGCACAGGATCTCAAGACACTTGCTGAGCAGTTCAAGGCAGAGTACAAGAACCAGTTAGGAACAGATTTCCCTTCAGACCCAGTTGAGCAGTTAAAGTTAGCTATCGAGGCTGTATTCCGTTCATGGGATAACCCACGTGCGAACGTATACAGAAGAGACAACGATATCCCTTATTCATGGGGTACAGCAGTTAACGTAATGCCTATGGTATTCGGTAACTTGAACAATGAGTCTGGTACAGGTGTTGCATTTACTCGTGACCCTGCAACAGGTGAGAAGAAGCTTATGGGTGAGTTCCTTATCAATGCACAGGGCGAGGACGTTGTTGCCGGTGTTCGTACACCAATGCCAATCGCTCAGATGGAGCAGGAGTTCCCAGATGCTTATGCAGAGTTCATTAAGGTTTGTGAGACTCTTGAGAATCACTACCATGATATGCAGGATATGGAGTTCACAGTTGAGAACAAGAAGCTTTACATGCTTCAGTGTAGAAATGGTAAGAGAACAGCTCAGGCAGCTCTTCAGATCGCTTGTGACCTTGTTGATGAGGGACATAAGACAGAGGAAGAGGCAGTTGCAATGATCGATCCTCGTAACCTTGATACACTTCTTCACCCACAGTTTGATGCAGCAGCTCTTAAGGCAGCTACACCAATGGGCAAGGGACTTGGCGCTTCACCAGGTGCTGCTTGTGGTAAGGTTGTATTCACAGCTGACGATGCTGAGGCATGGGCAGCTAGAGGCGAGAAGGTAGTTCTTGTACGTCTTGAGACTTCACCAGAGGATATCACAGGTATGAAGTCAGCACAGGGTATTCTTACAGTTCGTGGTGGTATGACATCACACGCTGCAGTTGTTGCCCGTGGTATGGGTACATGCTGTGTATCAGGTTGTGGCGATATCGTTATGGACGAGGAGAACAAGAAGTTCACACTCGCTGGCAAGGAATTCCATGAGGGAGATTACATCTCAATCGATGGTACAACAGGTAACATTTACGATGGAGTTATCAAGACAGTTGATGCTCAGATCGCAGGAACATTCGGCCGTGTTATGGCATGGGCTGATAAGTATAGAACACTTAAGGTTAGAACAAATGCAGATACACCAGCAGATGCTAAGAAGGCACGTGAGCTTGGTGCAGAGGGTATCGGTCTTTGCCGTACAGAGCATATGTTCTTTGATCCAGAGAGAATCGCAGCATTCCGTGAGATGATCTGCTCTGATACAGTAGAAGAGAGAGAGGAAGCTCTTAATAAGATCCTTCCATATCAGCAGGGAGACTTCAAGGCTCTTTATGAGGCACTTGAGGGTAACCCAGTTACTATCAGATTCCTGGATCCACCTCTTCATGAGTTCGTTCCAACAGAGGAGGCTGACATTGAGAAGCTTGCTGCTGCTAAGAACAAGAGCGTTGAGGAGATTAAGGCACTTTGCAACTCACTCCATGAGTTCAACCCTATGATGGGTCACAGAGGATGCCGTCTTGCTGTAACATATCCAGAGATCGCTAAGATGCAGACAAAGGCTGTTATCCGTGCAGCAATCGAGGTTCAGAAGGAGCATCCAGATTGGACAGTTGAGCCAGAGATCATGATCCCACTTGTATGTGAGGTTAAGGAGCTTAAGTACGTTAAGAAGGTAGTTGTTGAGACAGCTGACGCTGAGATCGCTGCTGCTGGCGTAGATCTTAAGTATGAGGTTGGTACAATGATCGAGATCCCAAGAGCAGCTCTTACAGCTGATGAGATCGCTAAGGAAGCTGACTTCTTCTGCTTCGGTACAAACGACCTTACACAGATGACATTCGGATTCTCAAGAGATGATGCTGGTAAGTTCTTAAATGCTTACTATGATGCTAAGATCTTCGAGAACGATCCATTTGCTAAGCTTGATCAGACAGGTGTTGGTAAGCTCATGGATATGGCAGTTAAGCTTGGTAAGCCAGTTAATCCAAAGCTTCACATCGGTATCTGTGGTGAGCACGGTGGAGATCCTTCATCAGTTGAGTTCTGCCACAAGATTGGTCTTGATTATGTATCATGTTCACCATTCAGAGTACCTATTGCTAGACTTGCTGCTGCTCAGGCTGCAATCGCTAACAAGTAGAAAAGTAGATTACAACTATATGTACTTCACGGAATTTCTGATTACCAGAGCTGATGTTAATGATTTCATGACACATCGTCCGGAGTACACGAAAGCGAACCGTTTTAAGGATTTCGTTTATAAAATCTATCTTTGATAGTTAGGGGAAAATTCCAAATATTGGGTTTTCCCCTTTTTTATTGGGTTTTCTAAGGATTCTATCTCTAACTAAGAGATAGAGTCCTTTTATTTTATACAAAATACTTTATCTTGTTGCGGCGAGGCCCCTTGTAGCGACAACAGCACCGATGGAATACGGTTCGGCAAAGGTTATTTTGTCCTGCGGAGGCGGGGATTTCACAGCAGGCGGAAAGCACGTGATAAGTGAGGGATACAAGGTTTATGAGAATAATCTCTGCGATTATTTTAAGACAAAGCCTGACACGGCAGATACTTACGGAGCATTTCACCAAACCGCCGAAGCGTTATTCCGAGAGCAGCCTTCTTTCCGCCAACGAAGATTGACATCAACGCAATCACGGATGGAAAGACCGGAACGCTTGAAACCTATCTGCCGACAGCGGAGGCGTATCTGGCGGAGAAAGCTGTGTAGCTGAACAATCTGGCACAGAAGCAGGCGCAGCACGAAGCGGAGGAACTGACGCAGAAGGACATTTTGAGGGATTTGGAGCTTCAGGAGAATCCGGACAACAGGCTCAGAAGGTTCAACAGGAAAATGTAGAAAACATGTGCTTTTTGAGAATTCTTTATTTGCAGTTGTTAAAATCTATGTTTGAGATTTCTTTTCCCCTGAAAAAATTCATTAATACACAGTCTATACTTTACTTAGATGATAACGAGGAAGGTGATTTACATGAACGATTGCTACAACTGGGAGATGGAAGAGGCACTTATTGATATGGAGAGCAATACTGATTTCATTGAGAAGTATATGTCCGATGACATAGAGGCATTTGGTCACGTTTTGCATGAAGAAGATTGTCTTATAAGGAAGTCACGGGAGAATGCATGGGTTAGAAAGAGATTGCATAAAAAGAAAATGTATAGACAGTTTTTGTCGTGGAATCCGCGACTTGATTTATCAAAGGTTTATGGGGCAAGGGTGATGAATGCGTCATATATTGATTATCATGGATTTGACTTTGATTATTTTGGGACGTTTGTTTCGTACATTGATAGATATTGGTTTAATCCATATACGCATACCTATCGCTCTGCTTGTGGCGACATCCGTGTATATCATGGGAGCATTAAGTATTGCAAATGCGGATGTGCTATTTCAACAAGTAAAACCATGTATAAAGATACTGGCAGAATTACCAATCGACGTATTCGCAAGATGAGAGTATTGGATGAAGATAAGGAGCCGGGAAGTCGCAGTTACTATAAGAAGATGTGTGGACCGTTGATTGATTTATGGTAAAACGTGGAATAAAAAATTGAAAATGATATTTTTAGTATTTAATGTCAATATTTTGATGGAAAATAAATATTCAGTGCATGGCACCAAGGTTGCGATGAGTTAGGCGATGAGTTAAGCAGATATATTTATTGTCAATAAGTAGGCAAAATGTTATAATTTATTTGTCAAAAAACGACAGAATATGCTGGGGAGCGACTGGATTTTGAATAAAAACTACAAAGATTGTCTATTATGTCTCTTATGAATATCAAAGTGGATTTTCTGCGGAAGGATATTCTTTCACAAGGATATCAATGCGAAAATATTATCTTTCATGCGATATTTCCCTGGCAAGTACAGATATACAAGGTAGAAACAAATGTACATGTTAAAAAATATATATCGGCAAATAATGAATACAATAGGTAGCATTCCACCAGAATCGGGAGGAATACTTGGATAGAGGGAAGTAATTCTGGGAAAGTGCAAAATATTAGTGATATATTAATTGCCGATTCGGCAATTAATGGATTGCTTAAGATGTGGGGGATACATATGATAAAAATTTTCGTGTCAAGTACATTTAAAGATATGGATTATGAACGCGATATTCTTCATGACGAAATAGTTCCTGAGTTGAATGAGTATGCGTCTCAATATGGTGAGCAAGTAGAATTGTGTGACTTACGCTGGGGCATTGACACTACAGGATATGATGAAGTAGAAGGTTCAAAGAAAATTTTGTCTGTATGTTTGGATGAAATTGAGCGTTGTAATCCATATATGGTTGTCCTTCTTGGAAATAGATATGGTTGGGTACCGGACAAAAAGTATGTAAGCGATATAGATTTACAGGCGGAGTACTATGATAAAAGTGTTACTGAGCTTGAGATACAGTATGGGGCATTGGCAAGAAATAATCCTAATGCATTATTCTATTTTAGGGAGTTGGATGGCATAATTCCACCGGAATATGAAAGCGAAGATACAGACAGTGCTAGCAAGCTTAAACGTTTGAAACAAAGAATAAAAGAATTATTTCCAAATCAGACATATACGTATCAGGCACATTGGACGGGATCAGGATTGAAATTTGATGCGTTCAAAGAGAAGGTTCTTTTTGATATAAAAGAAAAAATAAGTGATAGATTATCCCAATATAAAGGATTGTCATTGTTTGATCGGGAGCAAAGGCAACATTGGAATTATGCAAGGCAAAAGTATATACAATACGGGGCAAGACCAGATTTGGAAAAACTGGTAAATAATGGATTAAATTCAAATCATAGAATACTGGGGATTGTAGGAGAACCAGGAATGGGAAAGAGTACATTTATCAGCCAACTCGCTTACAACTATGGAGGAAATAGCACTATAGTTATTCCTGTTTTTTGCGGCATTACAAAGAATAGTTCTACTGTATATGGAGTCATATATTATTTAAATGCTTTTTTTGAGACCAATTTTGGATATATGCCGGATATTCAAGAAAGAGACAGTATAAGTGTTCTTAATTCGTATTTGTTTAGATTTGGATTTGAAAAACGAAGACTGCTTATTTTCATAGATGGTGCAGATCAACTTCTACAGCTTGGACAGGACATGGTTAGCGCGTTTAGATATATACCTTCAAACATAAAATTTGTTCTGTCATATACACCGAAATATATACCAGGTCGCCCGATTAAACAAATTATGTTGAAAGGTATGAAAGAATCTGAAAAAAAGAATGTAATAGATAAAATAAGAGAAAGTGTTTCGAATAGATTAAGTGACAAAGTAATCCAGGAGATATTAAATCAGAATCGTTCCAATGAGCCATTATACTTAAGCATTGTGTACAATATAATGATGATGCTTGGGCATAGTGATTTTGAACAGATAAGAGCAATAGACAAATTGGATAATGGCATGGCGGCTATTAACGAATACCAAATTGCATATATAAGAAGTTTGCCACAAAATGTGGGCGCGTATTTGCTCTCCAATATAGCAATGAGAATAAATGAAGACTTTATACAGCTTGCTATAGATTATATTGCACTTTCATCCGGAGGGCTAAGGACTTCGGATATTGAGAATTTAGTTAGCATATACCATGAGAATATTAAATGGTCTGAATTGGATATGTCCAGATTTGTAAAGCTTGCAAAACCGTATATCCTGATAAGAGAAGATGGACGATATGATTTTATGCATAAGAGTTTTCGGACAGAGGTACGAGAAAAGTGTAATCGCGCGGAGAAATTGCGTATAGAGATGATTGAATATTTTGAAACATTACCCTTGGATGATACAGTTCGTGTTGCTGATACAATCTCAATAGCTGAAGAATGTGAAAACGCAGAGATGATTTGTGAGTACATAAATAAAACTATAGATGCCGTATATCAGAAAGACGAACAAGTCTCTGAAAGTATGTACAGAACTGCGCAGGAGCTGTTTTCTCAACTTAACGATATAGTATTAGCAGATGACGATTCGCTTATGCTACAGATAGTTGAATATGAAATAAAGAATTATGAAAATACGGACGATTTTTTGAGATATTTGAATCAACAGGTTATAAAAAGCAGGAAGATGAATGCTTTTAGTTTGAAAAAGATAAATCGTTTTTATCAACTCCTAATAAAGGATGTGTATGATTACTTTGGACTTGAAGGAAGTACACTATTTTTCAGAAATAATATGCGTATAATTTATTATATTTATCGGTTGCTAGGTATGTTTTCCTATAAGGAAATATGGCATAAAGATATGTTAATCGAGACGGGTATAAGAGCTATTTCTATAAGCTACATGGTTTTGGCACGATGTTACCTAAATTATTGTAAGAATAAGAAGGAATTGTGGCAAGGGATTTATTATGCTGAATTGGCTTTAAGCTTATTTGAGAAATTAGGAAAGAACAATAGCTTTTTTTATGAAACAAGAATAGCTGCAATGTACTCTGAGAAAACAAATAAAGCATATATCGCAGAATTGTACGATATTCTTGGTAACTTATATATGAAAGTAGAAGATTATAGGAATGCAGAGAACTTTATAAAAAAGGCTGTAATTGAAAATTTCGATAAAATAAAGAATGGATTGGACGATAATAAGGAAGATATATATCATAGGTTGTATGAAAACTATGTATCCATGTGTAAGCTGATGCTTCAACATGATCAACCGGATTTTGACAGAATAATAAAAATTGGTTTAAAGGCAAAAGAAATATACATAAATCATTTATCAAACTACTATGATTTGTTTCGTTCTTACTTTGTTATAGTGAAGGCATATGAGGAAAAAGGAGAATTAGAGCAAGCTGGTAGAACTGCTGCAGACAATGTGAATTATTGCGTTAAATTGTCGACCGACATCCCATCGCTGAATAATTATATGATCTTGATGAGAGCTTATGGGAATTTGGCTCAAATATATAAAAGGTTAAATGATAACGGTTCATTAACAGAACAAATTATAGAATTGAAGGAAAAAATATCTAATATAAGCCAATGGATAAATAATAATTACGAGGGAGTTGATTTTTCATATGAATTCTGATGGAGATAAAGTGTACAAGGAGATAGTTGCTGAGCATAACATGAAAAGGCAAAAAAAAGATAAAATATATAAAACAAGCTCTATTGTTAGTAGAGGTATGTTTTATGTTGCATCCGTATTATTGATATTATACAGTATAATTAATTATTATTACGTTAATCATAGGCGTACAGCTGTATTGGGAGCAAAAGAAATTACAAGCAGTATAATAAGAATGAATGATTTAATAGGAACAGTAGCATTGTTCGCTATTTGTCTATTGGTAATCAATTTGGTTATCGGATATATTTTAAAATTTTTGATAGTAAAAAAATATAACAAGCATTTAGATTATATGTTACAAATAGATATACAAGGGGATGACGTTAATGATTAGATGCGAGCGATGTGGGAGCTTGAACAGAATGGGAAACGGAAAGTGTATTATTTGTGAGGGTGTCGTTTGGACAGAGGAAAAAATTTCACAGATTAAAGATATGAATGTTGGAGGATTCAAAAATAATAAGTATTCGGAAAGTAATCAGAAGATAAAGGATCATACATTTATTGGAGGAAAAGATTGCATAGAGCGTACGCCATACAAAAATAGGAGTTTTACGGTCTATTTAGGATTAGTAATTATCGTGTCATTGTCTTTGTTTGCATTTATGGATACGCCGGTAATATCTTTTTTAGATGAAGCTGGAAATGTAGATTATTCTTTATGTATAAATAGTGATTCATTTATACGATGTATATATATTATTTTTATAATTACCGCAGTTTTAATAGCAATTGCAAGGGCAAGGATCCAATTGATATTGTTTTCAGCAATATCTTTCTTTTTTTTCCCTTTTTCAGCTGCCATTGTTGCAGTCGCGTTTATGGCATATAGTGATGAACCTTGGATTGATGTTGTTAGGGCAGAAGGATTTTATTATATTCTCATTGGAATAATAGTTGCATTTTCTGCTGTGCTGATAGATTTTTTAATTGATAGGCAGAAAAAGAGAGAATATGAGAAATCACCTATTTAAAATCATTGTTAAGTCACTCAAGAAAAAGAAGAAAGTTGTATGATTCATAAGTACAAGAGCAATCATCTTGCAAGAAAAATTAGAACAAGTAAGTGATTTTAATGAATGGTATCCTGTTGGCTGGATTGGAGATATATGTTATTTATACAACAATGAGGTGGCATTTTTAAATTTTAGAAATTCTATTGTAGATTTAGAATCGCACGAAGTGATGTTTGTTGATAGGTCAGGAGAAGGGTGCGTTGGATTTTATCAAATGTATACATTGGATGAATTGATTGAAAAGGGGAAACTTAAAAACATATATGAAAAAGATTTTTTGATATAAGACGAGGATAAAAAATGGAGAAGGAAAACCATATACAATTTAAGACCAGAGGGGACTCAACAAATCAAGGGAAACCAAGAGTATATTTTTGCTGTCATCCAGATGATTTTGATATGTATTTTGAGCCCGTAAGAAATGAAATTCTGGATAAGCAAAACTGTGCAGTTTATTTTTATGATAATGCTTCATCTATTCCGGAACAGGAGCGTGAAACTGATCTTTTATCTATGCAGCTTTTTGTTATACCGGTAACTACAAATCTGCTGACAAAACCATCAATTGCTATGGATAAAGATTTTCCACTTGCATTAAAGAATAAGATCCCTGTACTTCCTTTAATTCAAGAGCGAGGCTTGGAGGGATTGTTTGCAAGAAAATTCGGAGATATGCAGTATTTGGATAAAACACAAAGAGATACAACTGCCATCAGTTATGAAGAAAAGCTTGAAAAGCATCTGTCTGATATTTTACTCGGTGATGAAATGACGAAGAAAATTAAAAATGAATTTGACGCTTATATATTTCTTTCTTACAGAAAAGCAGACAGAAAATGTGCTCAGGAATTAATGCGCCTGATACATAAAAACAAATATTACAGGGATGTAGCAATTTGGTACGATGAATTTTTGACTATAGGTGAAGATTACAGGGAGAATATCAAAGAGACATTACAAAATAGTGGTCTGTTTGTTTTGGTTGTAACTCCAAATCTTTTGTTACCGGGTAGTTTTGGTGGGGTGAATTATGTAATGAAAGAAGAATATCCTACGGCAAAAAAAACTGATGTAAATATTTTACCTGTAGAAATGGAAAAGACAAATCGATCTGAATTGGAAAAACTATATCCGGATATTCCTTTATGTGTCGATCCCAACAATGATGATATGATGAGAAGATTTTTGATTTCCGCGATTTGGGATATGGGAGTCAGAGAAATTGATAATTCTGCGGAGCATAGTTTTCTTATAGGACTGGCGTACTTGGGTGGAATTGATGTTGAAGTGGACCGTGAACGTGCAGTTACCCTGATAGAGGATGCAGCGAATTGCGGATTGGCGGAGGCTATGGAAAAATTGGTTTCGATGTATCGTACGGGTGAAGGTGTAGAGAGAAATTATGAGGAGGCTATCAAGTGGCAAGGGAAATTAGTGGGTTATTGGAAAAAACAGTATAAAAAAACAAAAGATAAAAATGAATCAGTTTTGTATACGAATGATGATGGAACAGTTGAAGATGTTGCAGAATTGTATATAAATGCATCATTGGTTTATGCAAATTATTTGTCAGAGTCGGGATATATAATTTTATCAACATTTCATTATGATATGCTGAAAAAAAGTTGTGAGGAAATTTATAATGACTCAGGGATGCACAAGTATAAATCTCTAATTGGAGACATTTACTATAGTCATGCCCGTGAATTAGAGATTGCAGGGAGGTTCTCCGAGTCATTAAAATGGTATATTAAATCACTGGAGGTTAGACAAGCATTATTAACCGAGGATAGCAGTATGAAAACAAGGCTGGATTTGTGTAGAAATTATTCTTCGGTTGGTAATATATTTTATATGTCAGGCAATACAGATAAAGCGTCACTTTATTATATTGAAAGAGATAAAATTCTTAAAGAGCTTGTTGGTGAGACAAATGTAGTAGAGGCAAGTATAAGGAGAGAGGTTGCCATAAGCAGTAGCAATATGGGAGACGTTTTAAGCAAAGTAGGAGTGCTTAACAAAGCGAAAGAATTTTATGAAGCATCATTGGATATTTTTGAAAAAATAGCGGAGGAAATACAAACAATCGAGGCTAAAAGAGATTTAGCTTCATGTTATGTTCGGCTGGGGAGAATTACAGCAAATGACAATATATCTGATGCAAAGGATTTCCTTGAAGAATCACTTAGGATCAGAGAAGAGTTGGCTTATGAAACAAATACAATATTGGATAGGAGAGATATGTCTGACAGTTATTATTGGCTTGGCGTTATTTTGGAAAAGCAAGATATGAAAAAGGCATTAGATTATTATGAAGATTCATGCAAAATAAGCAACGAATTACTAGAAGAAGCATTAAGGACAGATTGGGTAGCGGTAAAGCGTGACTTAGCCCGGGCTTATATGAGAATTGGTGCGCTTATGGAAAAAGCAAAAAAATATGATGATAAGAGAACATATTTCTATAAGGCCGCAAGATTATATAGAGATGCTGGGTTTCTTACTCATGAAGAACAGGACTATGTTAAAGTGGCAATATGCTATTTCCAGGCAGCGATGGTTATTGAAGCTGTTGATGAAACTGAAGACAATCGTCCTATTCTCAAGGCAAATGTAAACAAGGAATTACTTCAAAAATCGTATGAAGTGTGGAGCGAACTTACCAATTGGTATCCGAATAACCGAAAATATAAAGAAGAAAAGGATAAAGTACAGAAAATACTTATGGTAAATCCTGGAGAAACAGTCACTGTATGATTAATGACAACTTAAAAGAATCATGTGAGTGGAAGAGAGCGTATGGTATTAGGATTAAAACAAGGGGCTGCCGCTTCACGAAAGTTCATTCGTTAAAAGCGACAGCACCATATTTTGAAAGGTTGTAGAAGAGACAACAACAATGTCTAAAGCGGACAAATTTCAAATTACCGTGTGTAGTGATTGCGGTTTTCAAAGGCACCTATGTTCTTATCGTAGATGTTATGCGATTCATAATATTCCATCATTTCATACCCTTTATCTCGTGTGTAACGTGGAATACTTCTTGATTTATGCGGCTTTTTTTTGTGCCGTATTTTCAACTTCCGTGCTTTTACTCTTCCTTTGAAAAATGGCATGAGATAGAGTACAAGCAAAAAGCAGATTGCTGAAAATGATGCATCTCGGATGGCTAATGACGCTGCTCCGATCAATATCATGACAGGTGACAACTTTATATGCCAGTTAATATACGAATGATATCGGAGCAATATTGTTGGTACCGCCTGTGAAGCAATGCAGATTATGGCGATCAGAAGTATTTGGAGTAAAATCTGACCTGCCGTGTGATAACCGACGATCAATGGAACCAAGAGACATCTCTCTATATGGGAACCAAGAAATACTCCATACGCTGCATCTAGATAGAAGTCACTAGAGGTCTTGGCTGCTTTGCCACCGGTACTCGAGGTTATCCGTTTAATAAAGGCTTTATCTGTGTGATTTCCCAATGAAATTACGTTTATTTGTATGTTCATGCTGTTGGCTCTATTTATCAAGTATTCTTCATCAACATTGGTTGTGGATTTCCCATCGGTCAGGAGTATGACACTTCGGCTTCCTGTAGCTGTACCGACTTTGTCAAAGGCATTCAGAACCGCATATAATGCGTCATTAATATCGGTGCCTCCTTCTTTGGCTTTGTTTTCCAACTCATGATTTAATGTGCTTTTGTTCACTTTAAGATAGTCCATTGGAATATAGCAATGAATATCTTTTGAAAAACGTATTAGGCCCACTTTGCGATTCCCGTCTATATGTTCAAGAAGCTCGTTTGCAGCAGTCAATCTTCTATCATTTTTATCGGAAGTTTTCATAGAACTGCTATCATCTATCACGAGCATGGTTTCTTGAGCAATATCAACATCGTAGTCTGTTCCGTTAAGCTCATATAGTATTTCACAGACTCCGGCAATAATTCCGGTGCAGATGCTTCCAACCACAACAATTATTAACACCTTCTTGAATGACAGACAATCTGATTGAGAATATATACGACCTCTGAGAATCTCCGTTATACCGATCAGCATGGTGTAAACAGCTGTAATTGCAAAAAAGAGCGCGCTTACAAGTAGAAAGTTTGGAATCTCGGTTGAATACAGTGATGCCAGCTTATACCTCCAGAGATAATATCCTGCAATCACAGATATGAGTGCCGGAAATAACATTTCAGCATAATATCTCAATTCTATATTCGTAATCTTTTTGCCAGAACTGATTTTTCTGTTACGTTTGAATGTATTAAGCCAATTCAACACATTTGATGAGATACGTCGTTTGTTCATAGTTCCTCCATTCTAGGCGGCATGCACGTTATAGCTTCTGTTGTGCTATGCCGCCTTTTTTACACATATGTTTTAGTGGATGTAACTAGTCAAGATTTTGATAGAAGACATTTGCAACAGCTGAACTTGCATCGGTTATATAAACGACTCTGTTTTTCTTTGCGTTGTCTTCATCCCATTTTCCGGATGAATTGAAGCAGTCACATTTAAAAGGGTTCAAATCATAACCGAGAGGATAACAGCGTATAGATTCTTCTTGTACACCGGCTTTGATCAGCAACGTTTTTACTGTGTTTGCACGAGCGGATGATAAGTCATATAAGGCTTCTTTATCGTCTGACCATGCAGTTGACGCAAATACGGCGATTGTTACATCCTGACTGGTTGCATAGCTGATCACCGGTGACAAGACTTTCAACGCCTCGTTTTCAGAAGTAATCAGTTCCGCAGAGTCAGGCTGAAACGATAATGACACATCGTTAAAACACAGTACATCATCCTTGAGGTTTATGGATTCGTTTGTTGTAGTATCAGCATAAACAAAATGATTGCCTATATCGCTTGCTGTAACCGGAGTCACAGAGGGATAGTCTATGTCTAGGGGTGCACCATCCGGTGTGTTAGTCTTGAAGGTCACGTCAGAGCATCCGCATCCGCAGGATTCAAATATAGCTAGCCACAGCGCTTGGAGGTTTGTAGAGTCAAGTTGTGAAAGTTCAGCTTGTTCTCCGCTGGTGGTATCTACATGACCGAGGCCATACACCGTTACTGACTCTATGCTTCTCATATCAGGCAGCTCATGAATATTACTAAGGTCAGCAACGGTTTCGTTAATGGTATCGGAATCAGAATATGCGTCAAGGCCGCCTGCCATATTAAGGGGGTCCACGGTCTGTATCATGCTAGAGACAATCACGATTCGTTTTATACCATCGTCGTACGTTTGGAGTTCGTCACAAGCCAGCCGAATAGCTTTCAATACGTTGACTTCGTCTGCAACAGGAGATGTATTGTTGATGATGCTTTTTATGACACTATTAGTAGCTTCCAGCTTGTCTTTCTCCTTCCAAGTAGCGCCGCCTCCTTTGCCATTGTTCGTATAAGTCAGATGATCTACGACCTTGGCATCACCGTCAAGTCTTATGATTGTTGATGTCGAGTCATATGCGGCGTAATTTTCTGAGATTGTTTTGCTGAGAAGCTGGTTCAGGTCGTATTTGGCACTATACTTCGTCTGGTCCACGACATATACGGTATGTGAGACTGCGGCTACTTCCATGCCGAGCGCTGATTTGACGTCATTGGTTACATCGGCACTGCTGCATCCTGTTGTGAAAAGAAGTGAGATGCACAGGATAATGGCGGCTACGAGAGCTCTTGTTTTGTTGGATTCCTTGTTTGTGTTCATCATGGTGAATTTCCTCCTTCTGTTGGTTAAATTGACTTATGATATAGAGTGTTCCTTTTGGGATGCATTGACATCAGATGGCAAAGAAACACTTTTATTGCTGGATCTGGCATTCTTATTTGACGATATATTTTGTATTCTGGCGAGATACATTGCTTCTAAGAGAGCACCGTCGGACAAAATCTTCTGAATATTTGATTCGTGTACCTTATCGGACTCTGATACTTCTTGATTTGCATACTTTTCCAACTCTGTTTTCTGTGCTTCCACATTTGATAACTGCGCATTTGCTAATACTTCCGTTTCGCAATTCAATGCCTTAAGCAAACGAGGGACCAGAATCAAATCCCGGATAGCCTTATATATAAACGATGAGATAGTGGTTCCGATAGCGACCTCAGTCCATAATATCATCATTGATGTCTGGGCTGTTTTGTCTGCGTTACTGCCTTCAAATACGAGATCTGTGGTGTTCACTCTTATTAGAAAAAGCATCACTATAAAACTAAACATGACAGCAACCAGAAGACCGATTGCAATTCCTATATATTTTTGATTTTTTTTTGATATTGTGCTTTCCTTTTCTTTTGAGAATATGTACTCTGATATAGCAGTCGGGGTATGATCAAGGATGATACTGAGTGTTAATGTCAGTATCAGCAACATAGCAACGTTCTCGCGGTAGATTGAGTTTAGAGAGACAAAGTAGTTGCTGCTATCAGATAATACGTATACTATAGGCATTGCCAGATATGCTTTGGCTCCTGTCTTTTTAATACGTGAGAGTGACTGATAATAATACTCCTTCAATTCATCTAGACTGTATTCATTATTGTGGATCTTCTTAAGGATCCGGGTATTTTTGTTTTTTAAACGTAGCTTATATGCAACAGCAGAAATTACGATAAATACAACTGCAATTGCAATAGCAAGGATTAGGGATGACGTAAGATTATTCATGTTCAGTCCTCCTTTTCTTTGCTTTTGATAGACAAATACTCAATGAAATCTACAATTTTGTTCTTTTCCTTTTCGATTGTCTCTAGCTCAGATGAAATTTGTTTCTGAAGTCTAATCTCTTCAATCTCCTTCTCTGCGTATGAGCTGTTCTCAGCTGCGAGCCTGTCATTAAGAGCTGCTGTGAATTCTTCATGTGTGATAAAAGGAGGCTTTGGGTTATATACCCTGTTAATAAACTCCGGGTTGTAACTAGGGAGATCCGGTGATATAGGCTTCCTGTCTACCCTTAACTCGGATAAATAGTTTCGATACTTAATCTTCGTGTGTTTCTTCATAAGGTATACCTCGCTTTCTTTTTGAACCTACACTGATGATTATTTTTGTTCAGCAGTAGGTGTGGTTTATTTATATTGACATTATGAACCTTATAAGCTCCATGATCCGAAGGGGGAATTTTGATATGAACCACTATAATAGGTTTGCTCATACTGCGTTGTTTGATTTAAGATGAGAAAACGGTTGTCAGCTTAAAAAATGAAAATTTATCTGGTTTGATAGATTGGTTTGATAGATTTAGAAATCTGCTTATCATTTTGAGTCACTTGTGTTATACTTTTATTCATAGCATGAGCTTCTGGTTTGTAATTGTTTTTTGACAACTCAATTATACCAAAACCATTGGTTTCATGCTATTTTTATGCCAGTTATTATTGAATTTTCAAGGTGCATAGGCACATTTTAATGTGCGAAGTTTGAGTAATAAAATTAACAAAGACTTGTATGTGCTACATAGTCTTGTACAGCTGTAAGAAAGTAGTAAATTAATCAAGCCTGAAGAAACTACAGTAGCTCAGTATTAGAGGCAACGCAGGGGAAGAGTTGTTGGTAAAAAAAACTATTTATAAGGAGGAAACGAAGATATGGAAAACACAGCAGCAGAGGAAATGTATGATTTTACGAAAAATCGCAGAGAAAAAATCAATTTAGAACTGTCAAAAATAAGGTCATTATATGGCAGAGAGGATGTAGTTTATAGATTTAATGCTTACAAGAAAGCAAAAGATAAAGATGATATAGCACGCAAAAAGGGAAGAAGTGGATATAGTGGACTTCCATCTGCAAGAATAGAACTTGAAAGCGCTTGTAAGTCTGTAGGAATTGAGAAAACACCTGATGAATTGATTAAAGATGATTCTGTAATTAAAACAATACATACCAGATCAGAAATAATAAGTGATCAATTTTTGCCAATATTGTATAAAGAATATAAAAACACTCCCATGACAAGTGACTATATGAACAGAATAATACATCGCCTGACAAAATCGGATACTTATATAAAAAAAGATGATGAAAACAGAACAATTATATTGAAAAAGTTTGTTATGGGAGGCGGTAAAGGTTTCAAAACACTTAATACAGGAGAGATTATTGAATGGGCAGAAGAAAAAATGAATGCTAGCGAAAAGGAACAGTATGATTTACAGTCAGACAGTCAAAAGAAACTTGAGTTAGCTGTATCCAGAATAGATAATTCTATTTTTGATAGAAGTTTAACTCAAGCATTGAAACAAACAAAATGCCTTATTGAGAATTTTGACAAATATGTATTAATGTCCAAAGAAGGGAAAATAGTTGATTCTAATTCTAATGAAACAATTATAATTTCGGACATAATTTTGAAGGAAATAACGACCATTAAGCTGAAAAATCTTATGTGTAAACTGAGATTTGAATTTACAAATGTGAGTGTAATAGAAAATATTAAATTACTATATAACATATTTAATAACGACTATCCGGCAAATACAGTTGTAGAATTTATAGATTTTGTTGCTGCTCTTAATGTAGATTTCAAGAAACAGTTGCATTCATTATGCTATATAAGCAGAGAGGGTAAAAAGAAAACATTAGAGGAAAGATATTGTGATGTTTTAAAGAAACGTAACCGTAAAATGAAGTTATTGAATTTATGTGAAGATTTGGCAAATGGAGATTTTAAGAGTAATGGGGGTAACACAAGAAAATATTTGTATTATTTTGCCATTATGTTTGACATGTCAGAGGCCTTAAAAAAGAACGATCATTATAATGAAGATACAAAGGAAGTGGAAACTGAGTTTGGAAAACGTGCTGACATGCAGGCGTATCTTTTTGAAGACTATTACAGTGACAACATTATGAAGTTTTTATTAAATCGTTATGAAAGGGAAAAACACATTAAAAGTTTGCAAGGAAACGGAAAAGGAGAAGGCAATGATTATGAGACGGAACCAAGAGGAGATGGTATTAATTATAAAAATTATGCTGAAATGATATATTTGTACTTCTTATATAGGAAGGATTTGAACTTGACTCCCGGAGAAAGAATAGATATGGCTGAGAAGATAATAGCTAAATGCAGTAATAGCAAAGAGAAGATAACTCATCCGATAAAAGGTGGAGAGACTAATGATACTGTCGGGTATAAGAATTCATATATGGAAAGTGTTTTGGATCGTGAACCATCGGAGGTTGGAAGTTATTTAATGAGTACTGAGTATGATTTTATGTTCAATGAGGGTAAATCTATAACGGCTATATCGTCCGAAGAGGTTTACGCACGTGATGCAATGGAAATATGGTCAGGAAGCTTAGAAGAAGAGTATGTAAAGAATGTTGATAGTAGCACATTAAAGCGAGAAATAAAAGATATAAAGGAGGCAGCTGAGTCAGATGAAGTTGCAGACAGGGTATTAGAGTTATCTAATATTAAATATTTCAAGGAAAATTCTATAGTTAAATGGAGTTTATCTGAAAAATTGAGAAAAAAATATACAGGCTCAAATGACAAAGAATTCTTCTTAATCATAGACTTAATAGAACAACGATTAAATAAAAGATTCGTATGGTTAAGCAGTAGAAAAATTAACGAATTGGCGGAGCTTCTTACAATATTATATGAAGATTCAAATAGCGATACATTTATTAGTGGGAAAGAAATGCAAGCAATGATTAGAAAAAAAACCGGAGGATTATACAATGGCTATTTATTTCAAGATGACGTTGAGATGCTTAAAAGTATAGGCTTGGATATCAAATGGAAAAAAATAAAGAAGCCAAAGAAAGCCGCAGAAGACATTACCGAAGAAGAAAAAGTATATGCTCTTTGCGGAAGAGAGTATCAAAATGATAGCGAATTAGATGCTATAATAAAGAGCCTTAATATAAAACTGGATAAGACATTGCTTTGGGAAATTTTACTGGAGAGAATTGTAAAAAAACAAGATATTTCCAGATCTACATTTATTGCAGTATATTATAATTATTATTTATGTTTTGAACTAGATAAAATAAGTGGGGTAGAAACATTCAAGGATATATATGACGATTTTAAAAATAAAATAGATATTGAGCTTGAAAAAGCTCGATTCCAACGAATGAGTGAAAAAAATATATTGGATTTGTATGTTTTAATTTCATTATGTGTATTTGTAGTTGAAAACGATGTTTTACAGTCTGAGTGACCAGAAATACCGCAGTTTTTCGCTTTAGTTCAGGATAGATATTGGATTCCCCATATAAACTATTCTCTTTCCATATGCGATAATCAGTCACAAATGGAAGGAGGATAGCTTATGATTGTTAATCAATATGTAAAGACAGGAATGTATCATTTGGAAAAGGGAGAAGCTTGTCAAGATTATGTGCAGTACTATGAGGATGAACGATATATAACATCAGTAATTTCAGATGGGGTCACGGAATGTAAGTATGGTGCTGAAGGAGCGAAGCTGGCATGTGAAGCAGTTATAAATTTTTTTAAGATTGAGAGAAGACGTGTATTTTCCTATGATTCAAGGAAATTGGCTTACCTAATCACAGAGCATATATTGAGTTTCATTGAACGAAAAAATAACATTACGGAAAAGAAAGATAGATATGAGTATGCTGCAACTGTGAGCACAGTATTTATTGACAAGGACAACAGGGAAATGATAGCAGTGAATCTTGGGGATTCTGCAATTGAATTGATAAGATCAGATAAGAAGATGATTAAAGTATTGAATCCAAAAGTGTTTTCCGGACAGCCGTGCCTTGTGACAACAGATAGTGCGTGGAAAGTGATGGATGTAAAGAAGTTCGGATTGCAGAGAGGCACAACTCTATTTATGTGTACAGATGGCTTTTGGAAAAATGTTAATACAGATGCAAGGATAAACGATAATCTTGAACGATGTAAATTCAAAAATTTGAATCAACTGTTGGATAGTTTTAAATTCACAGACGATTGCGGCTATATAGCTGTTAGCCTGGATGATTATGAAGACAATAACCTTGTTATGGCAGAGGTGAAGGGGGGAGATGGAAAGTGAGCATAGATAATAGAGCGTATTTAAAAATCGGTGAACGCATATTGTTATCAAGGAATAAGGCTGGAAATGATCAAGAAGTATATCAGATTACAGGTCGTGTTGGCGAAGGAGGGTCTGCTATATGTTATGAGGCTGTTCGAAATCGAAACGGACATTTGGAAACAGGGTTGTTAAAGGAATTTTATCCTGCCGACGATATTGAGAATAATATAGTTTATTCTATTTTCAGGTTGAAAAATGGTCAAATAGTTCCCGGTGCGGGAACTCTGGACAGATTTGTAAAAATGCGTGATGAATATATGGACGCATATAATTTGCTGAATGACAAGATGTTAGAATCTGAGGATAACCGACTAATGGGTAACTTTATTCAGATTCCGGAATTATTATATGGATGCTTTGATGAAGATGTAGAAAGTCCTGCTGTATATGATGAGGTAGACATTAAAGCTCTGAGTGAAGCAATAGATGGTGCTGTGCCAACATCCGGATATATATGGACGAGAGGTGTTGTAGGACAGAGCTATGGTGAGTTTATTAAGGAGATAAAGCGGAATTCAGAAAGTAATTCAGACTTTAAACTTCTGCAAGTTATCCAAACTGTGATAGCTCTTACAGAGGGAGTAATGTCAATTCATGTGGCGGGGTTATTACATTTGGACATAAAACCATCAAACTTCATGTTGCCATATAGAGAGGGGCAGATTGTTAACGAGCACACGATATCCATGTATGATGTAAACACGTTATATATGGTGGGAGGAGAGTATTTAAATCCAATGGGGACAGATGGATTTTGTGCTCCGGAAATTGTAGAAATGGAAGATCAACCAGATAATAGAGCAGATATTTATTCCATCGGAGCTGTGCTATTTAATGCAATAATTGTAAAAGATGGTATAGGGAATGAACTTTACGTAGATGAAACTTATGGAGAAATAAGACAACTTGTAAAATCTTCAAAACTTTTTACAAGTGGAGAGGCTGGCACAAATGAAGAGTTTATGTCACTAATTGTAACTATACTTGAAAAGTGCTTGGCACCTTATAGGGGAGGAAGATATGAAGCTTGCGAAGACCTCCTCGACGACTTAGAAAAGGCATTGGAGATTATAACCCGAATAAACTGCAATAGAATCGGACAGAATGAAACATTGCAGGTAGTTAAGCTCAATGAGGCAGGTATATCTGATCCGGTTATTGCAATACAAAAAATGTTGTATGACCATCCTATATACGAGAGCTTGAAATTCGGAAATACAGAACCAAAAATTTTAGTTATAGGTTCGGGGACATATGGACATATATTTATTGACCAGTGTCTGCAGGCGGGTCAGATCAAAGGGTATAAGTTACACATTACGTCGATATCAGATAAAGCAGACAAGGATAAGGAGAGATATTTACAATTTAGACCGGAGCTTACAAGATTCGTAAATGTAAATGGTTCTATTGAGAAAAGCAGACACGATTGCATGTATGCGGATCTTGTATTCCGAGATTTAAAAGACAATGATGATACTGTCAGGTTCACGGTAATACAGGATGGAGCCTCAGATGAGAATATAGATAGCATAAAACATAAAAATGCTGTTATTATAAATGAATGTCTCGAGCCGATGCTAAAAGAATATGACTATGTATTTGTAGCAGCAGGAAATACCGAAACGAATAGATTTATTGCAGAGACGATTGCAATCGAAATGCTAAAAGAGAACGATAAACTGTGCCCTGTTTGTTATATTAGCGAGTTTAGCGTTGATGATGACGGAACATCAAATGTATACCCGGTATGTATTAACGAGCGAATTACGCCGGAGACATTCAGTTCAGATATAGATTTGGTTCAAATGGCGTTTAATGCCGATATATCTTGGGATAATTCGCTCAATAAAGATATGGACGAGGCAAGAGACAAATTTTTAAATGACAGATATAGATATGAATCATCATTGGCATTTGCCTTATCTATACGATATAAGCTGTACAGCATAGGGCTTGTTCTGGAGAAAGACGCCGGAACTTGTAATGAAAATGCTATAGTGGTAAAAAACCTTTCTGAGGCGGCGAATGTTTTCTTTGAAGAAATTCTTCAAAAGAAAGACATTGATTCAGAGGCAGGAAAGTGCGCAAAGGAAAAATTTGATGCTGTAGTTGCGCTGGAGCATAGAAGGTGGGTATTGGAGAAAGTGACCGCCGGTTGGAGAGCGCCACGGGACAAGAACGGAAACCTTGATCTTGAACAGTGTGTTCAAAAGGGAAAAGTAAAGAATGAGTTGGAATCCACTCATCCATGCATAGTGTATGGAACGGAAGAGACTCCGCTGAGTACCGAGGAATACAACAAATACAGCGAATCGGGACGTGAGAAGTGGGATGTTGCGGATATAGATCCAGATCTCGATGAATTGGATCTAATGTCAATTAAACTTCATCGATGCTTCAGAAAGCGAGCCAATGAATATAAGAAAAATAACCCTATGCAAAGAGAAAGTGATATAGAAAAACTTCGTAAATTGGCTGAAGAATGTGGAGAAGATGTTTCTGGTGCCTTCAGACAATACTGTTTCTGCTTGGAAAACATTTTGGAGGGAGTGGAAAATTATACTCGTCAATATAGTAATTATGAGAAAAGACTTAAAAAAATATTTGAGAGTAGTGCCTCGGAAGCCGTGTTAAAAGATGCCGAGACAAGGATTGCCCTGATAAAAAAAGCGTTCTTTCCTGTTATGGAAGCAAACTTGTATCGTGACTATAAGTCGTATGATGACGTGTTGGTTGGGAAGATACCATTTATACTGACGTACAGTTTTATAGAACATGTAGTAGTGGCGTTTGATGAAAGTGAAGAATTTAATGGCAGACTGAACAATGTAGCGGCAGTTACTGTGTTGTGTCCGAAAAAAATAGATTATATATATTATTGCGATGAGCATTCAGATGTAGATAAGGTTATGACTGGCTTAAAGGCAGTGCTTGGATATCTGGACAGCAGAGAGATACATTGCCAAGTAAGGTTTGTGATTGCAGGTTCTCGTGAATGTGGCACCACGAATATGCTTGAGAAAGGGTTAAGCGGAATAGAAAGCGGAAAGTATCAAAATGTCAGATTTGAAGGTTGCACACTGTTATATTGCAATCCGTCACAGGATGCGGCGTATAATGAAATAGTGCAGTACTTACAAAGCGATAACTGTATATATGAGTGCAGCAATTTATTATTCCACGATGGGAAAAAGTACGAGGCTTTTAAAAGTGTCATAAAGTCTGCCGGCATAGCATATTATAGTTTTGACTGGAGAAATAAACACTTTACGAAACATAATGGCTGTGATTATCTGCAATATATTCATGATGCCTCTTTCTTAACAATGGAAAACATAGCTGCGCTTAAAGGAACGGATAGTGCTATTTCTGATATTCCGGAGTATCAAAAAGATTACGAAGCATTGTGGCAGATTTACGAATCAGACAAAAATGCGTGGAGGGCACTATGTAGTTGTATTGATGAATATGAGCTGAGAAATAAGCCGCTGGCACAATTTGAGATACTTGGCAATGAGTGTAATGAATACACCGAGAAATTATCCTTTGTATTGCCGGAATACACGGAGAAAACTGTGCGTCGATTGCTTAGAGAATTATCAGAGCGAGATATTTTAAGGGATGATATTATAGAGAATTATACAAGTGAAAGCTACATAGTAAAATTCTCCGTATCTAAAAAATATAGACATGCGTTTGACACGTTGTTTGCTGATCCGAGAATCTTGTTGGACTATTATGGAGTTAGAGCATATAATGAAAGCAAATATGTGAGGGTGGGTTATAACAATCTGGAAGTGGTGGATATCAGCCGCATCGAAGAAAACTCATATAGAATGCTTGAGAAACTACAGGACAAGCATTTTATCAATGGTTTGAGAAGAGAGGATTCTTCCGATAAGGTGAGCTTTGCATTTACCTCTCCGAGAATTAAGAGAGTAATGATGAAGACCAACAGGGTGCTGCTACTTCGGGCTTATTATGAGACGCTAAAGTATGGATATCATGAACCCAATAGGATCGCATATTTTGATGATGTGGTATATGGAAGCAAGATCGGTAATCAAGATGAGAGCGATGCACTTTTTATTACGAAAGGATTTCGCCATATTAAAATCACAGATATGGGTGAATGGAGTGATGAGCAATTAGCCTGCATCGGAGACACGTTAAATGAGAAGTTAAGAGAAAACAACCAATAATGAATTAAGGAGGATATGAATGATGTACAAACCACAACCGGTTGACACAGATGATGTAATACTATCGGAGGACTTACTCGCATTAACAGAGCAGATAGCCTCAAATGTTCATGATGTATGGGCGGTAGGGCGAATATCAGAAGGCTGGACATTGGGCGAGATAAAGAATCTGGAGAAGAAGACAACTCCGTTGCTTGTGCCATACGAAGAACTGCCTGAGAGCGAGAAAATGTATGACAGGAATACAGCGCTTGAGACATTGAAGCTCATTGTTAAGCTGGGATACAAAATAACATGCGACAAGCAGTAATTACTTGTAGTGTATCTATAATACGCATATGTTAATTCAGATGCCGGGAGGATAACTAACTATCCTCTCGGCATTTTTTAAATTCCCCATAAGTATTGAATGAAAAGCGTACTGTAAAATACTAAACATAGAGGTGATACATACCTCTGAAGCATAAAGCTCGCAAAGTTGCAAAAACTACCGAAAATAAGTTGGAAAAGTTGCAAAAAGTTGCTATCATAGAGATAGAAAAGTTGAAAATGCAGTATGTGGTGTTAATTTCCCCGGGCTCTAACAACGCCAAAAAGGGAAAATAAAAATGATTCCTTGTTATATTGAGAACATTCCGCTTCCTGATGAATTGGATTTATCAATTGGAAGAATTCAGGCTATAAATTGTTTTGCTAGCGATGTAGTTCTGCCAGAGAAGTTACTAAAACTTACGGAGAGAATTGCCAAAAACGTACACGATGTCTTCGTTAAATCTAGAATTGAAGAAGGCTGGGTGTATGGGGAGTTTAGAGATGATATTAAAAAAAACAAATCCAACTCTAGTTCCGTATGATGAACTTCCTGAGAGCGAAAAGGAATATGACAGAAATACTGCCTTAGAGACTCTGAAGTTAATTGTAAAGTTGGGCTATGAGATAAAGAGTAATAGAGATTAGGTGTTTTTTATGAAGAAGGATGTTTTCATAAGTTATAGTTCTAAGGATTTTGATAAAGTAAATAGTGTGAAGAACATCCTCGAAATCAATGGAATTTCATGTTGGATGGCTCCACAATGTATCCCACCTGGATCAAGTTATGCAAAAGAAATACCAATGGCAATAAAAAATTGCAAGGTGTTTCTTTTAATGCTAACATCAAAATCGCAGGAATCTCAATGGGTGCCAAAAGAGGTTAGTCTCGCATTATCTGAAACCAAGTGTGTAATCCCGTTTGTAATTGAAGATTGCATTTTGACAGATATGTTTAATTTTTTCTTAACGGACGTACAAAGGTATTATGCATTTGAGCTACAATCTGATTCGCTTAGAGAACTAATTGAACGAATAAAATTTGAATGTAACAAGGAAAGTGAAACTGTAAGCTCCTTTAGTATTGATAAGATATCAGATATTGAGACGTGGTTAATTAGCAAAGAAAGAAATGCGCTAAATAGGGAATTTAGTATTTTTTTAACTAAATTGAAAAAGATGTACAAAGATAATCCAAATGCTGAAATGATTGAAACTTGGGTCGATAAGTATGCGGTAGAACAGTATACTATTAGGACAGTGATGGAATCACTTGATAAATGCTCTATTTATTTGACAGGAGTTGCTGAAACGAAAATACAGTTGGCAGTGATTTATATTCATTCTGGGGTTAAAAAATACATTAAAGATGCACGCAATCTTCTGAATTCTGCCATTAAGACGTATCTTAATCAATCTGTGTATGATGATGTGGCTTTTAAGAGAATTGTCTATTCAAAGTGGCTTATTGCCGTAACTTATAAGCAGGAAAGAAATTTTGGATATGCAAATGAACTTTGTGAAGATTTGATAGACTGCATAAACGATGAAAATCAAATATTTGAAGTTCCATATACAGATTCGTTGCTCTTGCCTCAGAGAGAATTAATAGTGATTAATAAAGAAGAGATAATGAGCGATTTTCTGCTAATTCATATGGATGATATTAGCATGAATCCCAAGGAACTCTTTTATACTCAAAGGCGTTTGTTAGAACTATATATTCTGAATAATGATTTTGAAAAGGCAAAAGGAATTCTTCCCGAACTCCTATCTTCGTTCGATAGGTGCAAAAGTTTTGTTGATGAAATATACCATGTAGGTTTATATCAGAATTTGTTTGAATATTATAGTTATGTAGGAGACAAACAATCAGCCGAAAAATACTATCGCATGGCATTAGAAAATGCTAAAAGAAACTATTGGAAGGGCAAGGAAAAGAAATTAGAAAATCTAAAACAAGTATTTGAGTGAGGGTGATTAATATGTTTGATATTAAAAGTGCAAAAGTTATATGGGATTATCATCATCTAGATCAAGATGTTGTGCCTGCTGATGGAATTATAGCTTTTGGAAGTCATGATCTTCATGTGGCCGAAAGGGCTGCAGAGCTTTATTTATCAGGTCATGGGAGATATATTATTTTTACAGGAGGGTTAGGTAGAATTACTCAAAAAATCTGGCATAAACCCGAAGCAAACAAATTTGCCGAGGTTGCCATTGAAAAAGGTGTTCCAAGAGATGTGATTTTTATAGAGAATGTATCCAGCAACACTGGTGAGAACATACAGTTCACAAAGAAAATGATTTCAGATGAAACTATTTCAATAGACAGTGTTATTGTGGTCGATAAACCTTTTAAGGAAAGACGATTATTTGCTACATTGAAGAAACAGTGGCCAGAACTTAATTTTTCTGTTACATCACCCAAATATTCATTCGAGGAATACCTGTCATACTATCAGGAATCGGAAGAATTGACGGTTGATGACTTTATCAATATTATGGTTGGAGATCTACAGCGTATAGATGTTTATGGTGATAATGGATTTCAGATAAAACAGGAGATCCCAGATACGGTGTGGGACGCGTTTCAAATACTGGTAAAAGAAGGATATGACAAACAATTAATAAAAGCTTAAATGTCGTTTTTGTAATTAAGGACTAAGGAGAGTGAGAATAAAATTATGCATAAAGGTGGTTGTTGGATTTTTCTTTCTGATTCGAGCCACGATATAGAGAAAGTTCGGATTGTTCGTAATGAATTTGAGCGTCTGGGTCACAATCCGCTTGCTTTTCACCTAAAGTGTCTATCGACAGCAACCGAAGAAGGAAGACACGAGTTGGATTCTTTGATTAAAAGAGAAATCGATGCAAGAGAGTGGTTTGTATTTTGTGAAAGTCCAGAAGCAGCTAAGTCACCATATGTTAGAGACGAGCAAGCTTATATCATTAATTCTGGGAAAGATAAAGTTTGGAAGATAGATATGACTGCCGATATAGATTCGATTTTGGATAAGGTGAGAAAAATATGTGCTGATATTGAGGTGTTTGTTTCTTACGCCAACCACGACAGGGATAAGATTCAGCCCCTGATAGAAGCGTTGGTGAGAAAAGACTTTTCAGTTTGGAATCCGGAGGACAACTTGAAACTCGGAGACAATAGCGCTTTCAAGAATGGAAAGCCACGTGGATGCAGACAGATATTTATGTATGGTCGAGAGATTGGTGAATGAACATCCGGAAATTGCAGTCTCTGAATCAGGCATCGTGCAAAGAATAATGGTATTCAGGAAAAATGGTTTGCCAAAGCCGAAACGTGACGAGGACTCCGAACAAGAGTATCGCAAATATAAAAATCAGATTGAAACAACATTAAACAGATACATGAGAAGTAAAGAATATGATACTTCATCATTACAGCAGGTTGTTGAATTGATTGAGAAAATGACATGTATGCCGGAACATGAGTTCTTCAAGAATACATATGCGATGGCGAAGTACTACTATGTTCTCAACATGTTATTCGGTAATGTTGGCCGTAAAGATTTGGCGTATCAGATGCTTCAGAAAGCAACCCAAATCGCAGATAATGACGATGATAAAGAGTCATTATATGCCGATATTTATTCGGATATGTGTGCATATGAGAGGAACTCTGAAAAAAAAGCACTTTATTCACGGAAAGCTTTGGAAATATATGAAAGTTTACAGGCAAACGGTCAAGATTATTCTCCAAACTCATATGCAATGACCCTTTATAATGCGAGCATCATTTCAATGGAACAGAGTGATTATGCAACAGCGCTGGAATATGTAAAAGAAGCATGTTATATATGGAAGAAATTATTGCAATCCACAACAGATGAGCAAGTTAATGCATATTTGACTGAAGCACAAAGATTGATCATGTTTTTAGAACGGAAGATAAAGTGAGTTATGCATAGGTATTCTTGATAGCATTTGTTATGATGTGGTACTGTTTGAAAAGGTCATTCAAGAATTCAGAAACATAGAGACCGTTTCAAGTTTTGTGTAAACGTTAAAAACTGATATAAGATTTGTGAATAGTTACAAATGGGCAGAGCCGATTTTCCGGATTCTGCCCATATCTGCATTATACAGTAGTTTTTAGGCATGTCAATAAAACCTGCCTAAAATTGACTGCTTTACAGGTTCCGTCCCGCCAGACGTTCTTCAAAATAAATTTCAAGCTGGGAATGGATCTGTCCCCAGTCCTGCCTGTGTCCGGTCCATTTTTTCGTGATATCCATGGTTGCCAGATACAGCATTTTCAAAAGGCTGTCATCCGACGGAAAAACCGTTTTGCTTTTGGTCACTTTCCGGAGCTGGCGGTTGAATCCTTCAATGGCATTTGTGGTATAAATCAGCCGTCTTACTGCCTCTGGATATTTGAAATAAGTGGACAGTGTTGCCCAGTTATCATGCCAGGATTTATAGATTTTCGGGTACTTGGAATCCCATTTATCCTTGAACAGTTCCAGTTCATTTAAAGCGGTTTCTTCCGTTGGAGCCGCATATACAAGCTTCAGATCAGCCATCAGTTTTTTGATATCTTTGTAAGAAACAAACTTCGTTGAATTACGGATCTGATGGATGATACACTGCTGAATCTCTGTTTTTGGATAAACAGCCTCGATTGCCTGTGGAAATCCATTTAAACCATCAACGCATGCAATCAGGATATCCTCAACGCCTCTGTTTTTTAATCCATTCATGATAGAAAGCCAGAACTTCGCACTTTCGTTTTCTCCAACATACATTCCAAGAACATCTTTTTTCCCATTCATATCGATACCAAGGGCAATGTAAACCGCACGTTTTACAATACGTCCTTCACTGCGGACGTGATAGTGGATTGCATCCATAAATACTACAGCATACACTTCTTCCAAAGGGCGTTCCTGCCATTCTTTTACAATCGGCAGGATTTTGTCTGTGATCCGGCTGATTGTGCTGTCAGAAATATCAATATCGTATAATTCACGCATGTGGGATTCAATGTCTCCAGTTGTCATTCCCTTGGCATACATGGAAAGTATTTTTTCTTCCATGTCCTGAGTTACGGTATTCTGATATTTTTTAATCAGCTGTGGTTCATAATCACCATTACGATCCCTTGGGATTGCCACATCCATATCTCCATAACTGGTGTGCATGGTTTTGCTGGAATGTCCATTTCTACTATTGTCTGTTTCTTTGTTTCGATAGTCGTACTTGGAATATCCTAATTCTTCATCCAGTTCTTCATCCAAAGCACCTTCCAAAATGACAGACATCATGTCACGCATGATACTGTTTACATCGGTGCCGTCTTTGATGCTGATATCATTATTCTTCAGATAATCACGCATCATTTCTCTCATTGCTGCTTTTTGTGGGCTGTCTTTTCTTCTTGCCATAAAAATAACCTCCAAACTGAGTAATTTTATCTTACATCAGTTTGGAGGTTTACACAAACTTTGGGATGCTCCCGAAACATAAGAATTGAAGAATCCCGATGTGGTTGAGATTATCAACTGCATCGGGATTTTTTATATTTTCCTCTGCTATCAAAGTAATTAGTGTCTGCTGATTAATAAAAAAACAGCTTGAAATCTCCTTTGCAATAACTCGGCTGGTGTCATATGAGCCTCCGGGAGCTGCATGATCTTTTCCTCCGGGTTCAAAGTCTACACCTTCATATAATCATCTCATAGGCCAGTCGATCTTCCATAAAACCTCCTTACTCGACACCCTCACGAAGAGTCTCATTGACCAAAACTATCGGAATTCCCAAATGCTCATATTCATCAAGCAGTTCATACATATCCCAATCTTTAAGAATTCCATAAAATGCCAGTACACGAATTAAATCCTTCGTAATCTCAAGTTCATCCATCTTAATCATCCTCTCTTTCTGATGTCATAATAAGTTTTGGATATATCTCAACACATTTGATGCTTTTGACATTGCCTTTATAACAGCTAATTGAAAAAGTTTCATACCCGAGTTTAATAAATCTTTTCACATCGTAATCATAGTCGATATGAACAACATCGTCGTCTTCATTGCAAAGATTTGCTTTTACCTTCAAGCAATAATCCTCATCCCATTTTTCATTACAAACTATTTCGCCATTTATTCTTACGTAACTATCTGAATCCTCTGTATAAGCCGAACACTTCTCGACCGTTAATCCGATTGCCTTAAAAAGGTCATATTTAATAATCACTTTGATTTTCTCCATAATTTTTTTCCTCCTTCTGTGATCTAACTGCTTTAAATAAATAATCCATCAGCAAATTGCCTTTACATCAGATAAGCACGGCACTATTCTGCCAAGCAAATCGATAACTTCCTTTTAATTATTTCCTCTGCTATCAAATCTGACCAATGCATATCAAAATCCTCCTTTAGAAATATTAGCTGTCTGATTGCTATGCCTAAGTTATATCACCATAGCAAAAGTTAAATCCGATAGGGAAAATATTTCAAGACTCGCTCCTGCGAGTCTTGGCGCGCAATTTGGGTTTGCGAAAGCAAACATTTACTTCTCCGAATCGCTGCGCGGTTTGCGTTGCGGATTTTCCCCCCTGCTTTTTCTCTCAAATGATGTGATTAACTATCTATAGAACAAAGATGACATCAAACCAATAATGGCAAAATTTGATAGGAGAAAAAGGTATGGATGAGACGAAGAAACTTGAAGATGTGGTAGGTATGCGTTTTGCATCACAAGAGTTTTTTGAAAGGTTAAAAAATGGCTTGCAGGATGAGAAACTCAAGGATTGGACTTATGCCGAACTTTACTTTGTACTTCAACGCGATACGAAATATAAGATCATAAATCGTGTTGGCTATTCAAACTGGGAAGATGTTTTTCAGAATGTTGTGAGCGCAGTAATCAGGCAGCTATCGTCATTTATATTGAATCCGAAAAGTTTGATTGAAGCGAATAGACAAGCCTGGCTTAACACTATTGTAAGAGGGGAATCTGTATCATGGACAGTGAAGAATATAGATTGGCATGTATCTTTAGAACAACTATATGAGGAAGGCGAGCTGTCGCATGAACTTATCAAGTCTGTTCGTGAATCGAACATAGAAGAAAATCCTGAAGCAATCTATATGGATAGAGAAATTAGCATTGAATTTCAGAATAAGTTAAAGGAATTATATTCGCTCAACAGCTCTCCTGAGAGGCTTATCAGTTACACATATTCAAAGTTGATTATTCCGCAGTGGATGGGGAACGGATATAGCGGAAAGCCGAGTGAGACTAGGAAATATCTGAATGGGAAAAGGCTGGATGAGATATTTGAATACATGGTGATTGATCTGAAGGCAGCGATGCACGCAAATATTCCGATGCAAGTTTTTTTGCCACTTATCAAAAAGTTGGATGCGATAGACAATGACGGTTGCTCAAAAGGAAAATGCAGATTCACGTTGTCTGTTAAACAGATTACACAAGCAACTAATAGAATAAGTGAGAAGGCCTGCATGATTTTCAGCGAAAACGGAGAATCAAATGAGCCTTCAAGATGAAAGCTGCTATAGCCAAGAGATTAAGGGAGGCAGAAACATATACTGCAAGTGAGATACAAAATCTTATGGATCTGCCTCTCTAAAAAAAATTACAGCTGTGCGATAATTTTCAGGTTTACACGGATTTACCTTATGTAGGCTATGAAAAAGAGGCAGAGCAAAAATTTCAAAGGAGTGATGCACATGAAGACAGTAGAAGATTTGTTAATGCAGATGGAGGAGCACAGTAGCTATAGAATAGATATTCATCCGCCAGCAGATGCCAAGGCTATATCGGAAATGAAGAAAAACTATCCGTTTGTTCCTTCGCAGGTTCTTGATTTCTACAGAGTTACAGACGGTGTCGAGATTGGTGTGCCGGGAACAGAGGTTTATCCTGTGAGGAAGGTACTGCGCTATACGGATGGAAGCGCGGCATCTTCACGGTGGCTGGAAATTGGAGCTATGTCATTCGGAGATCCGATTGTTGTTACAGCAGATGGCAAGATTGCTTTGCTTGATCATGAAAATGGCTACACAGTTCAGCTTGAGTGGGATTCATTGGTGGATTTTCTTGCCGATGAACTTTCGGCTCTTGATTAGGGGGTGTTCCTATGACAAGAGAAGAAAAGCTTCAGTTGATCAGAGATCGTCAGAAAGCTGTGAGAGATGCATGGAGTAGAGAAAAGACGCTTGTTTGTCAGGGAAAGGGTACCGTGAACTGGAATAGTGAACAGCAGAGAGAACTTATGGAAAAAGGACGGGTATCCGGCTACGAGGGGCAGCATATGAAATCGGTCTCACAATATCCTGAATATGCTTCGTCAGCCGATAATATCCAATTTCTGACACATGAGGATCATTTAGCGGCGCATAACATGGGAAATGTCAATGAGCAGAACGGTTATCACTCGGTTACCAACGGCTACTATGATCCAGAAACACATGAGATGCACTCATTTGGGAACAACCCACCTCATGCTCCGGAGGCGCACGAGTTGTCAAATCCATGCTATAAGGGAGCAGAAAACAGCTACAGCCAGCCGAATGGGAATGAGCAGAATCGTGAATATTCCAAGTTAGCTTCAAATGCTGAATATTCACATGAAAGTAATGTCGGCAAGAATATGAGTAATGGATATGCAATGTGGAGGTGATAATGATGTATGGACAAAGTGTGAGGAGAATTTTAGGTACAAGTGGTCTGCAAGAGTCGCCTACATACGACGATCCGCTTATTAAGATTTCGGGGATTGGAATTGCTGATACAGGACCTACCGGATTCGCGAATATGGAGTTTACCGCCGATCATCTGGTGAAAGGTACAGCTCTGATAGGCGCAACAGGTTCCGGAAAGAGCTATTGCCTTTCCAAGATGATCAAGGATCTGCGGTACAACATGATAGAAGACTATTCCATGATCATCATCCAGGCAAAGAATGATTTCAACAGTTTGATGAAACCCGGTGATTTGGTCATAGAACAGGGAGTGAACTCAAATAGAAGTGTGAGGTGGAGCATATTCCGGGATATCCTCAGTGATGGCTATGACAAGAATATGATTGAGCTCAATACACGCGAATTTGTAGCTCATCTCTTTGCAGATAAGAAGGACTCTAAGGAGCAGTTCTTTGTGCAAGGAGCGAGAGAACTCATGTTTTGCGTAATCATTTCATATATCAAGCGGGGCTTGAACAACCTACATGCGAGAAAACAGTGGTCAAACAGGGCATTAAGAGATTTCTTCCTGCAGTTTGATGAACATTCTTATATGCGTTTGATCGAGGATTGTGGAGAATCGGGGGTATTAAACATGATTCTTGGCAACAGAGGAAACGGCGACAATCTCCAGGCGTTAGGTGTCTTTGGAGAACTGGTCACGACCGCTTTGCAGACCTTGATTGATGTTTTTGCCGACGACGGGGATTTCTCGATTCGGGAGTTTGTAAGAGCGAAGGATAAGAAGGCGCTGTTTATTAACTATGATATGGCGTATAAGGCATCCCAGGTTCCGATTTATGGTTCTCTGGTAAATCTTATGCTGAAGGAAGTACTTTCCCAGAACAACAATGCCGGAAAAACCATACTGATATGTGATGAGCTCGTGACGATGGGGAAGACAGATATCGCACAGGCTGTGAATCTCGGGCGTGCCAAAGGATTGATGGTCATCGTCGGACTTCAAAGTATTGAGCAGCTCAAATCAATATACGGGGAACACGATGCGATTGCAATGCTTGCCGGTATGTGTAATAAGCTGTATTTCAGAGCAAACGATCCGACCACGAGAAATTACATTAAGGAAGATTTTGGAAAGACAACAAGAGAATATATGGTTCTTTCGCCGGGTGGATGCATGAGCGAGCGCAGAGAAGGTTACATTATAGAGGATGCAGACTTCAATCGGCTTGGCTTAGGTCAATGTTATGTGAAAAATGCAGACGGTATAACATATCTGCTTCAGATTGATTGAGAGGTGGTTGAAATGGCAAACCTGTTATCAACGTTATTTGCTAGTAATGAGATGTATTTGTCGAAACATGTTTCAGGCTTAAATAAGAGGCAGACGTTTCCTGTAAGGAACAGAATACCTATGCGTGAGTTTTTGAATGGAGTGAGCCGTGATTCTATTTTGGTTTCCGGCGGCACGGATGAGGAACGAAGCGTGTTCCTTACAGGCATCGTCCGTGCTTTCCCGGGGTGCACGGTAATGTTGCATAATGGAAATCCGTACATGACAGTTGAGAGACTGCGGCATTATGGCATTAACGCTGAAAACTGGCACGATAACATTTATGAGGGAATGACAAAGGCACAGATGATATCTCTTCTGACTGAAAACGAAAAAGATGATGACCTTTCCTTCTTCTTTTCGTTTGCGCTTGAGGTTTGTGAAGTGCTTGGAAAACCACTTACGCTTGCAAGTTTAAGTCAGATCGATTGGCTGGGTATTGGCTGGCAGGAGGAATTGCTTTCCGTCCGGGGACAGAGAGAGCGTGCGATGGATCTTCTCAGCAGATATGACAGGCATATGGCGGCCAGCTCCGTCCGTGGCATGTGTAGGATAGAACGATTGACACGCAGCCATGGGAATGCCAATGGAACTTCTGTTGATTCGGGACTGCAAAATGGACGGGTAGTTGTCAAGGCTGTCTATGGAAGTCAGTCGGCCATCACAAAGCAATGTCTGGCCATCGTTCAGGAAAAAGCAGAGGAAGGTCAGAACTTCACACTGGTTTTGGATGATGTGTATGTAGATGCACCGATTATCAGGGACAACTTCCGAAATGTCCGACTCATATTGAGCGGAGCAGACATTACGCAATACGCGGACAACATGAGGCTGACAAACCGTGTATGTTCGGTTGTGGCATTTAACCATGCGGCATATGGCAGCGCAAGGGCAATCTCTGAATACTACTTCGGTGAGTATGACCGACTCTACAGTGATATCAGCACAGGGAACAGCAGGTCATTTTTATCGCCTACGACGCACAATAAAAATGTGACGGTAAGGCAAAGCCGTGATATCAGATTGAAGCCTGAGAACTTAACGGCGATACCCGTAGGTGTTGCCTTTGTGAAGTTATGCAATGGCGTTGAAGGATATCTGGACATGAGATAGGAGGATGAGACACATGATGAAGCGAGAGGTTATTCGTATATTAGTTGCAGCTGGAATCGGAGTTATTGTTGCACTTGTTTGGGCGTACAGGTCTGATTCTGTATGTTGGGAAATGTTGTTGCTTCCGTTTTACTTTGTGGGCACGTTTTATGCGGGAAGTGTACTGTTTAAATTGATCGGTGGGGTGCTGAAGACATATTTTTCCGGGCAGTTTACAAGTCTGCTGATGAACCCACTGTGGGGAACCATCGTGTGTCTCTTATTCCTTGTGCTGGGACTTGGCGCTGTGCTTGCATTTGCCTGGTTGTATGGAATCGGGAGGTGTATTTATTCGATTGTAGTAGCCCATCAGCTTGATAAGCAATGTGGGGATACACAGACGGATTTGTACTGGTTGGAATAATAAGATAAAGATTTCTAATTACGAAACGTTATAAAAAACAAGATGATGAAGGAGGCGCATTTTTTATGAACAAAGTACAAGAATCCATTGAAAAAAATATTGAAAAATTAAATATTGACGCGAAGGCAAAGACTGCCTTGTATCAGATTCAGACGATTGCCAGATCGGATGCTGCATATTGCAAGCAGCTTGTTCCAAATTTGCTGCTGGTGAGTCCGTCCGGTGCAGGCACAACGGAGTACGGGAAAGTATACAGCCGGATTATAGATGAGAATCATATCTATGATATTCGGGGATTGAGTACTTTCCTTGAACTGGATTTTCCATGTGATGATTCACCGCGCGAGTACAATCTGTTTTTCTCGTCGCCACGTGTGGCGGCTTCAACGCAGAATAATTTTTATGGCACATTTTTGTTGTCTTTCTCACGTTTTGAGGGCAGGGATTTGTTTACCAATCCGTACTTTGGTACTCTGCTTGAGTTTGTAGAACAGAACAGGGATAACATGCACTTTATATTCCACGTGTTGCCGGAGTTTACGGAGAAAGAGAAGCTGGAGATGTCGCTGAACCGTATACTTCACATGGTAAGGGTTGAGTTCGATCATCCGGATTTGGAGATGTCAGTTGATTATGTGTGGAAGAAACTTGCGGACGTGGATATCTCACTTCCGGATACCTACAAGAAGAAATTCAAGGCGGCACTGTCAGAGTGGCGGGAGCAGACGGAGTTCGACGGATATAGTTCATTGGAACTGATTGCCAAGCGGATTCAGTATGAACTGTTTCTGGTCGGAATCGGAAATGTAGATGTGGAATGTTTTGAAAGGGCAATCAGCAGCGCACTTCCGGATATCAAGGTATCTGAGGGGAACAGCGTTGGATTTTGTATTAGTGGAGGTGGAAGATAATGGTCAATGCGACACATGTTACGGAGAAAGTCCGTTTTGAATCGGAAGAGGAAATCAAGGACAGATATACAGAGGTGAATTTTGAGTCGGGCGATGTTATGGGAGCCGGCGTGCCGATTATCAGCACCGGAAGGACTGCATATGTAGACGATTCGGAGGCTTCAACATTTGTTGTGGGTGCTTCGGGCAGCGGCAAAACTCGTAAGATCCTGATGCCGTATACTCTTTCCTGCATACGGAAAAATGAGAACCTGGTTATTCACGATCCGAAAGGTGAGATTAACAGATACATGTACAGAGAACTTGAGAAGAAAGGATATGAGGTCATTGTGCTTGACTACAGAAGACCTCTTCGTGGAGATAGATATAACCCGCTTGAATATCCATCTAAGATCTATAAGGAAGGAAATACATCAAGAGCGGCAGAGATGTTTCAGGCATTTAGTGAGACAATGTTTTCTGATCGTAAGAGCGAGAAAGACAGGTTCTGGGATCTCACTGCTGCTTCATATATGACGGGATTATCCTTACTTCAGGCAGAGTTGCTCCCTGAAAAGGAGTGTACCATCAATCATCTGTATGACCTTCACATACAAGGCGATGGGAAATATGGGAGATCGAAGTACATAAAAGAGTACTATAATCGCCCGGGTGCTAAGGATGCGCCGTCATACAAGCTGGCGGCTCCTGCGATTAACGCTCCGAGTGACACACAGGGTGGTTTATATTCGGTATATACATCTTGTCTTACACCGTTCGTTTTGAACGAGGATATTATCGACGCAACCGCAAACAGTACGTTTGATGTGAGAGACCTCGTGGAGAAGAAGTGCGCGGTATTTATCATCACCAAGGACGAGGGCAGCGTATACAACAAGCTTATTTCTGCGACCATAGATCAGATGTATGAGAGATTGATTGATATAGCGGAAGAGGAGTATGACGGCAGATTGCCGAGGAGAATCAACTTCATACTTGATGAATTCGGTAACCTTGCAGCGATAAACAATATGTCCGGGAAGATTACAGCCGGCAGAAGCCGTAATATTCGCTGGCTGATTGTTTGTCAGAGCATGGATCAGTTGAGACTTTTGTATGAGAATAAAGGGGCATCGATTATCTTTGGAAACTGCGCAAATCTGGTGTATTTGTATTCGACTGACATTATGCTGCTGCAAAGAATATCGGCTATGTGCGGCTTGTATTCCGATGAACTGACCGGTGCAAAACACCCGTTGATGTCAATGGATCACTTGAGGTATCTGAATAAGGACAAGGGGGAGGTCTTGCTGCTTCTTGAACGGGCTCGCCCATTTGTCGGATATTTACCGGATATATCTGCGTATCCGGTGTCGCCGACGCAGCATGTCAATGTCTGTGAGAGGGAGAGACAGACTTTGAATCCGATAGATTTTCAGGAGATTGTTAACAAACAGAAACGTGAGTTGATGGAAAAAAAGATGGCGGAGGAAAACGGTAAGTCGAAATCTGACGAGGTTCTGCCATTTGGATGTGAACCGGGTGAAATGGAACTGTCAGTTGTCGATTTGAACAAGGACGAGATGAATGGCAGAGAAAAGAAAGGTACACCTATTATTCCGCCTGAAGATATTGACAGGATGATAGCTGAGATTGACCGCAAAATTGCACAGTTGGAAGAGGAAGAGCGTTTAGAAAATGATCAGAAGATGAAGCGGTTGAATTTCAACGGAGTCATGCAGGATGAAAAAGGAAATCGTTTTATCAGGTTCAGGGACGGACACATAGAAACACCAAAGACCGTTGAAGAAATGGAAAAGGCTATCGACAGGCGGATTGCTGAGATAGAGTTGGACAAACGTATAGAAAAGAAAAGGGAGCAGATTCACAAGAAAAGCAATAGCAAAGGAAAGAATGCTAATAGTAGGAAGAACAAGCATGAGCTGAAGGACGATGACAGTGGTGACAGTGAGAAGTCATAGAGTTTATAAGTGTGCTTTTCCCCAAAAAAAATTATCGCTGAAGCTGTGATATTGTAGGCTTAGGCAAAAGATTTGTCCGCACATGCGACAAAATCGGAAGGCTTGTAGATATGCATAATAGAAAACAATTCAAAGGAGGACGCGTTATGGACAAGAATTATCATGTTAGTGGGAGTCAGATGGACGGAGAGTCATTTAAACAGAAGGATGACGATCAGAGTGAGAAGGATGAAAAGAGTGAGAAGGGTGAGAAATCTTTCCATACTTTTATCAGCTTTGAAGGATGTGGACATGTAATTTTTGCAACGGATGATGTATTTACATCAAATGCAGATGTCGGCGTCGATGCTTGGATCTGGGATAAGTTGTATGCGGCATAAAGCTTGAAGAGACCATTGGTAGTAAGAATGGGTTTAGAAGAGCGGCATCCTTACGAGACGCTAGACTCCGTAGGGGTGTTGCCCAACCCCATAATTTGTAAAAAGATAATAACGTGCGCGCGCTGAAGGACGATGACGGAGAAATACATAAGTATTCCCCTAAAAAAACCAGCGATGAAGTTGTGATATTGTAGGTTTAAGCGAAAGATTTGTCTGCACATGCGACAAAATCGGAAAGCTTGCAGATATACATAATAGAAAACAATTCAAAGGAGGACACACGCTTATGGATTGTGATATTCATTATGACAGCAAAGATCTCGATGCAACAAAGGTTGATGCCGATTTTTACGGGAAGGATTTTGCCGATGAATTGGCTGACATTGCAAGTCTCATCGACGGCATTCTTAACATTGTGGTTATTAAGCATTGCATGCCGGGGGACTGGGAGGAGACATCTACAACATTTAAGGATGTACTGATTAGCTTGATGAGCAATCGGGAAGGGACAGATATAGAGAGCTTTGCAAAGATTTTCGGACTTAACGAGTAGAGGGAGGAATTGGTTATGTTATGTGATATTCATTATGATGCTGACAACAAGGAAGCAACAAAAATTGAGGTCGAGCTTGACGGTAGCAACCTCGGAAGCCAGATTGCGGAAATGGCAAGCATTGTCGAGGAGATGATTAGTGTTGCTGTTGAGAACCATGTCATCCCGGAGGACAGGGAGAATGTGGCAATGTTGATGAAAGCAACCTTGATTCATTTGCTGGACTATCATGAAGACGCAAATTTTGATACCTTTATGGAAGCTATAAAGTCGGCTAAATTGGATTAGGTAAATGCAAGTCGCCGGCTCAAATGAGTGCCGGCGGCGGAGATAAGGGAGGATGTGAAGACATGATCGAAAACGGAGAGATCATCTAGCTGGAGGACGAGAAGGAATTCATCTGGATCGGCAAAGTGGAGGATGCGGGGAAGACATACTTGTTGCTGATGAGCAATTTCAAGCCTTTGGAGATCAGAATCGCAAGGGTATGCGGAGAGGATTCGCTTGAGATTATAAATAACCTGGCAGAAAAACAACATGTGCTTGGGCTGTTTGGTGCCATTTAAGAGAATGAGTAGGCGGAAGTAGGAATTCGACATGACACCATAGTTGGTGCGGGAAATGACAAAGGAGGGTGATTACTATGTGTAGTAGTAGTGTGGTAAGATTGCGTGGCGAGCACGTTGATTTATGTACATTCAGGCGTGACACTGAGGCGATTTTAAAGTATACGGAATGGGTAAACAATCCTGACTTCAATTGCTTTATCGGCAAGAATAATGCGGTCGCCGGCTACGAAGAGGAAGAGAAATGGGCGAAAAGCGAGCGCGGCTTTATATTCAATATCACGGATAAGGATGGACTGTTGCTGGGGAACGCCACAATTAAGCAGCATAACAGAAACGCTTTTCTCGGCATCCTCATTGGGGAGTCAGAGCATTGGAACAAAGGGTATGGCACGGAGACAATCAAGCTGATGCTTGAATATTGTTTCGATGAGTTGAACTGTCACCGAGTGGGACTGACGCTCAACTCGGAGAATTCACGGGCTAAACATTGCTATGAAAAGGCTGGGCTTAAGGAATGTGGGCGAGATCATGAGTCACTGTGGAGTCACGGACACTGGCAGGACTTGGTTCGTATGGAAATCCTGGAGCAGGATTTCCGGCGGTTGTGTGTGCGTAGAAGCAACGAAGAGGCAACATTGGCCGAAGTGATTGCGGAGTCATTTATGCATTCGGACGGTAAGGATTTCGCAATAGAGGATTATTTGGATGATATGCCTGCTGTAAGAGCATCCGTTGACGAGATTCTTGACTGCATTGGTTCTTACGATGGCATATTGGATTTGTATGTTAAGCTGTTTACTGATTTTGCTTCGCTTCTTAACGACAATGAAAAGAATATGCTGAAGAGGAAATATGAACAGAATTTTGATCTGCCGCTTCCGTGTCGGGCTACTGATGAGGTTAGCGATATGTCGGAAGATACAGAAGAATCAGAACAAACAAAGGCTGATAGAGCCAAGCTGTATGAGATGCTGTTGAAAGCACCATTTGAATGATATATTCATGGAGGCGCACAGCATAAATCAGTCCATTGTCATAAAGAGTGGCAGTAGATACAGATGTCTATTATGAGGAGGGTGAAGCAGTATGAAATACGTATGTGTGTATGATCCGGATATGTCAGAGTATATGTACTTGAGTACAGACAAACAATACCAAAACCTTATCGGAGACGGTACACTTCGTGGGTTCCGATATGCTTTTCGGTCTGTCATCACAATCGAGGAAAGCGAGAAGCATGCGGTTACCATGTCTGTATGGGAGATTGATGCGGCAGCAGAGGAAGCACTCGATAAATTTGCAAGAGTTCCGGATATATACATAAAGAAACCGGTTAATGCCTACTGCGAGGGCGAACTGATTGACGCAATCGTATACGTCTTGAATCCGGAAAAGTGTGATATACCGTATGAACTGCCGCAGGATCCTGGGTGTCTTTTTAATAGCTTTTCCCTTGCCGATAAAGCCGTATCAAATCAAATCTCCGAGGCGTTTGATTATACATGGGAAAAGATAAGGGCGTCAGAAACGGAAGAAGAAAGAGCGGCAAGGCCGAAGCTCTTTGAAATGAAGTTGAATAAGGAACCGTTTCGCAAGATTCAATCCGGGAAAAAGACAATCGAACTGAGGCTCTTCGATGAAAAGCGTTCGCAGATCAGGGAAGGAGATGCAATACATTTCTTTATGGTTGGTGAGCCGGATCAGAAGCTTTTGGTTGAGGTTTTGAAGATTCACAGATTTCCTTCGTTTAAGGAATTATATGAGAATCTTCCGTTGTCCAAGTGTGGGTATGAGTCGGATGATCGTGCCGCAGCTGATTACCGGGATATGCTGGCATATTACTCTGAGGAAGAAGAAAAGAAGTATGGTGTGGTCGGAATTGAGTTCAGGTTGGTGGCGGATTTTGTTAAAAGGAGAGAGCTCCTGTCTTGGTTGAACGATAACAAAGAGAAAGATTCATGAGAATGGGAAAGGACTGATTCATGTTGGACAGCTTGCGGACAATCGAGAGAGTTATATACAAAAATCCTACCATCGACAAGGATAGCTATCCGGCATTGGATAACTGTGAGACGGAACTCTTAGAGATTGACAGCCTGACTTTTGATTATGGCGTGGGTAATCTGTGTTCTGTCTATGTCAGAGAGTTTGAAGATTCTTGGTTTGTCGACGTTTATTATTTCAGATGCAACGATGACAATGGAATCGACAGGAAGCATTTTGTGATTGCTCCGGGATATCAGATGTCGGAGGAAGACGAGTGATATGAGTGAGGATTGGAGGAATGAATGATGCTGTACATAAAGAAAGTAAGACTGAAAGATAAGTCAACGCTCAGCAAATCTTTATATGTAATATTGCATATTTTGGTGGGCGGATTTGTTGGATTTTGGTATTTTTTCTGGCTTTCACTATTCACCAGCGTGCCGTCATCGCTGTATGATGATTCACCTGTCTGGCTGTTTGGTTGCATGGTATTAGTCTGTTCGATTGGAGTAGCAGTTACATTTTCTGCTCGAAGGACTTGTGGTAATGTGGTCTGTAATATAGCGGCAGGCTGTGGGCTATATGTAATTTTTCAACTTGGCTGTTATTCTGTCGCTACTCTGATTGCGATAATGGTTGCGGCTGCTATTTGCTCCGGTGTTGGAATCGTAAGGATTTGCCTTAGACATACCGAAGCAAGGACTGTGAGCAGGCAAAGATTGGCGATGGCGCGAAGAATTCGCGTCAGGGATCTTATTAGACGGAATGCTTGTATTGCCTGTGGAGTTTGTGCAATCCTGATTCCGCTTGCAGTGGGTCACACAGATTGGATGAAATTGTATGAAATCTATTGCAATCAAATGAATCAATCAATGGGAAGCAATGCTGATTTTGATTATGCGGCGACAAATTACTATGAAGATCATGGTATTGAAAAAAACTTTGATACAATCAAACAGATTTACGATAATGATGAGTGGCAAAGTCTTACTACTGAGCAGAAAAAAGAAACAGTGCAAGCAATCTTTGATTGTGAATGTAAGTATCTTGGCGTAAAAACCGTGTCCCTTGAGTTTTCGGATAATCTTCCCAGCTCTCTGTATTACGAGGTTAGGGCTCAGTATGACTCGAATAATAGAAAGGTAACGATAAAAGATGGACTTCTTGATTACGATAATGATGAGGTTTTCATGGTGATTGCTGAGGAAGTCTACCATGCATATGAGCACGACATGATGGAACTTTATTCACAAACGCTGACAGAGTCGCAGAAGTCCTTATGGTGTTTTAAAGATGTGGAGTCATGGATAAAGAATGATGAATCGTATGTGATAGGCGGCAAGTCAAGCTATGAAGCATATGAATCGCAACCCATTGAAGCGGCGGCAAAGGAATACGCGACTTATTCATGGGTTTCGTACATGCAAAATATAGGGGATGTTGTAGACGTATGCTATACCGATGAAAATTCTGATTGAACTCATGCGACATTTTGCCGGATAGCAAGGATATATTTTATAGCTTCAAATCACAGGAGGTGGTCGTATGTTTGGAAACGAAAGCAAGACACAGGCAGAGATTCTGAAAATGAAACCATATGCGGAGTTTCTTCGACAGTTTAATACATTAAAGGATGTTGGTGGGGAAACGGTACATATTCGTATTGCATCCGATAATATTGCTTGGAACGAATATAAGGTAATTGGTGGATTTGAATTAAATCGGACTTATACAAGATGGTATGACCTGAGATTTGTTTTCAGAA
The DNA here is from genome assembly GCF_025149915.1 of Coprococcus eutactus. NCBI lineage: Bacteria > Bacillati > Bacillota > Clostridia > Lachnospirales > Lachnospiraceae > Coprococcus > Coprococcus eutactus. Next base: position 1,773,423 of record NZ_CP102278.1, on the reverse strand, counting down.
CTGTGTTGGATAAGAAGGATGATTTACAGCAAGAGAAGTTCTTCGTATACCATGAGCTCCTTACGGAATTCGATGAGGAATTTCGAGATTGCTTGACGGACATGGCAGAAGATATTAGGAAGAAACAGGGCTGCATGTTTATATCTTCGCTCGCAAAATCCTGTGAGGTTGAGGCAGCAGTGAAAGCAAAAAACAGATTCTCTTTATCGTATGAGGTGGGATGCGAAAAAGAGAATGCGCGTGAAATCTGCTTGCAGTTGATTAGTCATGACGTGGCTATATTTGCAAGGAGTTTCTGATACAAAGACTTATCGAAATTTACAAGGGAGATGAACATCATGTCAATGAGTAATGAAACAACAAATGATGTAAACGATTCAAATACCGTGTCGGAGGACAAATCGCCGTTTACAAGTACAGCATTAGGTTACATCGTCGAGCATATCTTACTTGCGGCGGTGCTTGGATATGATCTGCTACATTTCCTGCCAAAGTTCATTCGGATAGCAGCCTTTGATGAGTCGGTGGTTTGTCTTGCAGTCTGCCTGCTGATTAGTTGTGCAGTCGGGATTCTGATTACATGGCGTGACAGGAAGTGGCAATATATCTGTGTGAATGTACTTGCCGGACTTGGAGCTTATGTCGCTTGGACATTTATGGATTATCTGTCATCAGACAGATTCCGATTGATACTGACGATAGCGGTGTGTGTAGCGATTGTTGGTATGGGTTTGGCTGTATTTAGACGGAAGAAAAATGAATCAAGCAATGGAGATTTAAAGGTAGATGGAAGAGGTAATGTTCCGGGATTGCAGATCGCTTGGCTGGGAGCCTACCTGGCGGCTGTTACAGCTTGCATTTTTATGCCAATCTCTGTGAAGTGTATGGATGACGCGGAGATCAAGAGCACATATTATGAAAAAGTCGGCTATGATGCTGTAGCCGATGATGCCTATGAGCCAACATATGTATATGGAGATGAGTATTCTCTGGATAATAATATCGAAACCATCAAGAATATTGATGACAGCATTTGGTCGACGATTTCCGATGCGGAGAAGGAGGCAACTTTACAGGCTGTAGCTTACGCCTATGCAAATGATCAGGGACTTGGCAGTAAGATGCAATTTGTATTCAGCGATGATTCTTACGAGGATGAGTATGGGAAGTATGAATATAATGCGGATCAATCCACGGTGTATATCAGCACAGAATGTCTGTCTGATTCTGAAACAGCTTGCCAGGCGGTGATTCATCAGGTGTATCACATTTATCAGCAGGAACTTTGTGATATCTATATAACACTTACAGACACGCAACGCGCTTTTTGGAAGTTTGATAATTGCGCTGCATATATACGTTATCTGAATGGAGATCCTCTTCTTGGCTATGAAAATGATGATGACAAGAGAAGTTTTGAATTTCTTGCAGAATTAACAGGTGAAACGGAAACGCGATATTATAGAAATTACGTGTATAATTATCTGAATCCAGACCAGGAAGACTAGGGGGGTGATGACGTATGAGATTATTAGATGTAGACGGAGAATATGGCTGTATTGCCAGCTGGGTCACTCCCGAGATATCAGAAGGTGGTAGAAAGGTAGTGCTACACAATGAATTCCTGGGTAAAGAGAGGGAACTGAATCAGGATGAGGCACGTCTCCTGTTTAGTATGACCGGAAACAACGATCCGATTGTGGACAGATGTTCTTCTGATATCTGCAACAGCTTGTGGAAAGAATCATATATCGAGAAAGAGGACATAAGAGAACATGAAATATTGGAGTTTGCCGCTACGATTCAGGAGAGCATAGATAAAGAAAAGGGTGTGACAGGTCACGTAAAGACAGAGGTGGACGAGACCGGAGAATATGTAACGGAGCTCGTATGTGAGGAGGCTCTTACAGAAGCAAAAAAGGCTTATAAAGAGCAGTGGAGAACATACAGTAAGTCGGCTCATCCGATGTTATGGACAGTCGTGTTATCCCTGTTGGGTGTAATGTTATTTTCCTTTGGAGCAACCTTGTTGCCTCGGGCGTTGATTTCGGCTGCTGCAAATGACATGGAATGGGAACTTGGTGGATTTTTACTTATGATGTTATGTACTGTGGTTGTATTCCTCTTAGAAGGGTTTCCGAGGGATTTGTGTCATGGTGCTGTCGGCAGGTTGTTCGGAGCCCGTGTCATTTATAAGGGATTTTTAAATGGTTCGTTGCTGCATGGCGATTGGTACCTGATAGATGACTCTGTGGTTATCGGGAAATATTATGCAATCCGAAGGATGCACATCAGGCTGGCCGGCGCATATTGTGACTTCTTGATTGCTTCGATTTTGTCAGGAGTGTTGCTTCACACGGAAAATACAATTCTCTATTGGATTGTCAGCGGAATGTTGTTTGGCATTCTTATAAGGTGCGCGGTACATTTCTTTCCGTCATTTTTACATGAGGATTGTATCCAAGTGTTAGATGCAATGATGCATGCAAATCACATTTCCTATGGACTGAGTTATTTTGGCCGACTGTTTCGTGACAGTGATACAAGGCATGAACTTCTGGCTCAAAGGGGAATCCATGCAGTCGGCGCTTTGCTTGTGTGTACATTGATAGTATTTCTCCAGATTATAGGGCATATAGGATTTTGGAGCTTGATCATATTTTATGTCGGATTGATGGGGTGATGATTATGGTGTTTGATATAATTAAGTTATTAATATTGGGTGTAAACAGTGGGTATTTCCTTTATACGGGAGCTGCTCAACGGGATCTGATCGATGGCGGAATTGGAGTATTGCTGTTTTTTGTTATGATTGGAATGGTTGGCTTTACATCCGGGCATGAAAGCCTGTGGTCATTTTTGTTTGCTTTTATTGTGATAATTCCGTGTAATATCAAGGTTACAGAGTTGTTACTGTTCGATATGATGTACAAAAGGTATCCGGATAGCTTTAATATGCTTTATGTAACGGACTATCCGTTTAAAACATTTGGTGTGGCATTTTCAAGATTGCCGGTATGGAGCAAAGTCTTTACGGTAAATATGGGTGTATTTATTTGTGTTATTATACTTATGGCGGAGTTATATGCGACAGGCTTGATCGTTCGAACAATCTGGTCTGATCAAAAAAGAGACACTTTTCGCTTATTTGTACCGGCAGAGAAAGCTGAACAGGAAGATGACGTTACTATGCGGGTGACTTGGTCAAGAAAAAATATGTATTATTATGCTCCTGAATCAGAGATGGACGATGAAGTAGAGGAATTCGATTGGAGAGAACTTGCGCTTGAGGTTGATAAACCGGTAGGAATAGTCCGTTATAAGAAACGTTCAAAGAATTCAACAATTACGAACCGGTGACATTTGAGGAGCTACTTGAGAATAATAATCGGTGGTATGAGCGTGGAGGCACTTGCGATGAGGGAGGTGACGCGAATTATGAGCATCGTTGAATATTGGGATTTGTTTAATCGGAATCGAGTCTGGGTAAGAAATCACCACAAGCGTGGAGACAGGATTTCTGACGGATTGTATCATATCGTCGTTCACTCATGGGTCATGGATTACTATGGTAACTTCCTGATCTCGCAGAGGCAGAAAGGGCGGACGGATGAGCTGATGTGGGAGAGGACAGGTGGCTCTGTTCTTGAGGGTGAGTCTTCGATCGAAGGTGCAAAGCGTGAAGTCGGGGAAGAATTAGGAATAGATCTTGCGGAAATACAACCAGTTTTGATAAAATCAGAGAGAAGAGATAAGTATAGTGATTTCTTTGATGCCTGGTTATTTGTGGTAGACAGAGAAAAAACTATCTGTAAGATTGACAATGTTGAAGTTCGGGACTTTAAGTGGGTGGATTTGACTGAATTGAAACGTATGGATAATGATGGGCTGCTTGTCAGCAGTTCGCTATATTATGAAGAGGTATATGAGCTTTATTCTTCTTTGAAAAAGCAGGGATTTCATGTTGAAGGGAGCAATGATGTATGAGTATGAGGACGTTTGTCATATCGGATATTCATGGTGATTCCAAGAATTTTCACAAGTTACTTGCAGACGTTTCTTTTGACGCAAATGCCGACAAGCTGTATGTCAATGGCGATGTGCTTGATCGTGGAAAGTGTTCACTGAAGCTCTTGTATGAGATTAAGCAGATGTCGGAAGAGCATCCGGGACACGTATTTCTCACCATGGGCAATCATGAGCTGTTCTGCCTTCAGTATATTCGCAGAGAATTATCGGATTTTACATGGCGGGCATTTGGTAGCACGGACACGGTGGAGGAGGTCAACCGCCTCAATCCATCTGAAACGGAAGCTCTTGCTGAGTATATACAGAGCCTGCCGTTATATCTCACGATTGACGGCGCGAAGGAGGGCAGGGATGGACAGCTGCTCATGACACATTCCGGCTTTCAGGCAGATTATATTGTCAGAGAACCGGACGGCAGCATCAATGTAGTCAAGACAATCGAGAGTAGTGCACGTTCGGATTTGTTCAAGCATTTGGTATCAAACGATATTCACTACATACCCACTGCAGATCGGAAAGCATTTGATCGGACGGTGTTGGTCGGGCACGTTCCCGTGATGCGTCTGAATTATGACGGCTCATATAAAATTCGCCGGGACCGAAACCTGATCAGTATAGATTCCGGGGCGGGACACAGAGAAAGTGGCGGACGGCTGTCACTGTACGAGGTCGAGACCGGTGCGGAATATTATAGGTAAAGAATGAGATTATAAAAGAAAGCAATCTTTAGGTGGATTGCTTCTTCTTATTGTACTGGTCATACATCAGGATTGAACACACATAAATGACAAGTTTTTCCTGATTGATAATGTTAGTGTAAGTGTTAGAAATGCGATTGCACGTGAAATTGTAAGCAATATTCTTGTACATCGTGAGTTTAGTACGGCATTTCCGGCGAAACTTGTGGTTGAACCGGACAAGATATATACAGAGAATTGGAACAGGGCGCAACGAGTAGGACGGATAGAACCTCAAAATTTCACACCGTATCCCAAAAATCCGGTGTTGTCAAATTTCTTTGTTAATATTGGCTATGCAGATTCATTAGGTTCAGGAGTTCGTAATTTGTATAAGTATACAAAAATATATTCGGGCGGTGAACCTGATTTTGAAGAGGGAGATGTGTTTAAACTGACAGTTCCACTTAAAGAACGCAATGAAAGTGAACATGTTGATGATAATGGCACCAAAACTTGCACTAAAGTTGGCACCAATGACACTAAAGTTGGCACCAATGGCACTAAAGTTGGCACCAAAGCTGGCACCAATGACACCAAAACCGGAACGGATGTACACGAAGAGGATATTGAGGCAAAGATTGTTGAGTTGATTCGTGAAAATAAAAAAATAACGCAGAAAGAAATGCAGGAACAAACCGGAACTTCACTTAGATCAATTAAACGTTATATATCAAAATTGCAGAGTGATGGTGTTATAAAAAGAGTTGGCTCAAGTCGGAGCGGATATTGGGAAATAAACGAGTAATTTTAAAACCATGGTGCAGAGCAGGACGATTATACTGCTGCATACTTTTGTAAAAAAATATACATATCAAAAAGGAGAAATCAATAGCCGATACTTGATTATATTATGTACTGATGATATTGTGGTCTATGGAAATTAAACATAGGAAGAATATATAATGAATGAAAGAGATGTAGAAATTAGTAAAAGAGAAGCTAAGAAGAAGGAACGTAGGTCGAGAAAGGACAAGCTTGCAATAGAGAAGAGAATACTTCGTCTGTCGTTTCTGGGAAGCGTTCTGTTTATACTTGCGGAGGGCGTGATGGCATGGTATACCCATTCACATTCACTTTGGACGGACTGCCTGTTCGACTCTGCAGATCTGGTCATGATAGGACCATTCATGGTGCTGGTTCCGCTTCTGTATAAACCGGTGACGGAGAAACATCCATATGGCTATGCTCAGGTGGAATCGCTTTTCCTCCTTGTGAAGTACAGTGTATTACTTGCACTCACATGTAATCTCATGGTTGAGAATATAAAGCTGTTGTTTCATGGGGGACATGATGTAGATGCGGGGAGCATAGCGGTATTTGAATTTCTTGTATGTGTATGCTGTGCGGTTATGTATGCGATACTTGGCCATTACAGTAAGAAATATGAGTCTACAACTATCAAAGCGGAGCTGTATATGTGGAAGCTTGACGTAATAAGCAGTATGGGAGTTGCTATAGCATTTGCGGTACAGATTGCTCTTTTGCATACAAGTCTGCGTTTTATGACCCCTTATATTGATCCGGCTGTAGCGGTGGTTATGGCACTTCTTCTCATAAAAGAGCCGGTGTGCGAGATATTTCAGAGTATCAAGAATCTTATTCTTTTTGCTCCGGAGGAAGAGACGCTTAGTCAGATACGAGCCATAGTGGATCAGCATATGAAGGATTACCCATATGAGGTCACTTTTCTGGATGTCATCCAGACCGGGCGGAAGCTGTGGGTTGAGGTATATATAGGAAATCAGACGGATGTGATACATATAAGTATCATTCATAAGGTGAGAGACGAGATAAAACAGGAGCTAAGGGATAAGTATGATCAGGTGTATATAGAGGTCATACCAGATTGATAGTAAAGCTGTAATACAAAATACAAATGATCAAGGGGATGCAAGGATATTGTTACATTATGAAGTTTTTGAAAGCTCATGTGATACCGATAGATATATAGTTCTGCTTCATGGATTTGGAGGAAACAACAGGGTATGGAAGAATCAGATTCCCTTGCTTCAAAAGAAGTTTAATGTTCTGGCGATAACTTTGCCAAGCCATGGAGACAGTGAACTGAAATTGTCCAAGATGGGAAGTACGCTGGATGTTGTCGTGGGTGAGATCACGCAGGTGCTTGATGAGCGGGGGATACAGCGAGCTGTTTTTATGGGCGTATCACTTGGAACTATATTTATCAAATATATGGAGATGAGATGCGGAAGTTACATAGATAAAGCAATACTTGTGGGTGCGCTTGGCACGGTTGGAAAACCACTCAGGCGTGCTGTCAATGTCTTTGCTAAGATAGGTGACAAACTTCCATTTCCTGTCGTCTACAGAATAATGGCAAAGTTATTTATGCCATGGAAAGTCAGCAAGACAAGCAGGAAGGTGTTCTGCAAATGTGCCAAGGCATTAAACAGTCAGGAATTTAAGGCATATATGAATATTTTTATTGAGCATTTTTCACTTTGTGACGAGTTCGTGAGCAGATTACACGAGGAGAATATATATATTTCCGGGCGTGGTGATCTGTGTTTTATAAATGGAATCGTGGAGGAAGCTGATCTGACAGATGCGGAGCTGGTAATAATAGAGCATTGCGGTCACGTGTGCAACATAGATCAGAGCAGACAATTCAATGATATTATTTCTGAATTGCTTGACCTTGAATGAATTAAAAGTGGAATATGATACAACAAGGATATACTATCTTAAAATGCTGATAAATAAGGATAAGGAGACTGTGATATGGCAACGATGGACACGTATACGGGGAACAAAATAGATCCGATGAATATGACAGCTTCAGACATATCAATACAGGATATTGCGCATGCGTTAAGCCTCACGTGCCGCGGTGGAGGGCATGTGTCCTATTTCTTTTCTGTGGCACAGCACTCCATCAACTGTATGAATGAGGCGAAGGCAAGGGGATGGTCAGAGCGGTTACAGCTTGCCTGTCTGCTTCACGATGCCAGCGAGGCGTATATATCAGACATAATCAGACCGGTAAAAGCACATTTGTCCAATTATCTTGAGATAGAGAGTATGATTATGGATGTAATACTGGAGCATTTTGGATTATCTGATCTGAGCGAAGAAGAGAATGCTATGTGGAAACAGATAGATGATGATATGATGAACTTCGAACTTAAGAATCTGATGAAAGGCGAGGCGCATAGGAATACGGACAACCTTAGTTCAGTCCCTGCTGTGGCAGAAAGATCATGGCGAGAAGTGGAAGATGAATTTGAGGCTGAATGTAAGAAACTTATAGAGAAAATGTCAGATCAGACCGGCAAGTAGTCGATAGTGAATAGTTATTTTTAATTACAAAAATGTATGATAATACCTCCCAGGCGGATGATGGAAATATAACAATCTGCCCGGGAGGTATTTGTTTTGACAATTATGATCAGATGTTGTCAAAGTATCCGACATAGTTGACCTTGTATGGTCCATCTGGGAAAAGGTATTCATACAGATCTATGAAATAGTCATCAGTCATGCTGGCGATGAAGTCTACTACGATTTCGTTTGGATCCTGACTGAGATAATTGTCGATGAATTCTTTTTTACCAAAATAATTGCTATACCGGTTTGCATCTTTTATGTAGTTGACATGGTGTTTATACAGTATGGAATTAGTGTCTTTGCTCTTAGCCTGTCTCAGTAATTCTTCGTATATACAATAGAACATTGGCTTTATGTTGTCATTATACATTGTGTTGAGACTGTCATTGTTATATATGTTCTGGTAATTCTCAGTCTTGGCTTTGGAGAAGGTCTCATATACATCCGGATCCATGCTTATATAAGGTTTCCCATAGCTGTTTTCTATGATATTGACAGTCATATTGTGAATTATCTGGGCGTTGGAGGATCCAAGGCTGCCTGCAGAGAAAGAATCATCATTTGAAATGAGACCGATCTTTATTGCATCCTGCCTGTCTTTTCCGAGGTAGGCTATGATATCGCTGATTCTCATGATACAGCCTTCAAGTGTACCTGGAATCTGTTTTTTATTTGCAGAAGGATCTGTGTAGCAGTCCTCCACCGACCTGTCAAATTCTCCCCATGGATCGTCTGCGTTAAATGTCTTAGGTGTATAGCATTGCTGTTCCATTTCGCCGTTGTGGCATATAACACCATCAAGCACTTGGAGGCTGATATTTCGGAATATAAGTTTGTCAAGTACTCTGGCGCTGTGGATGTTATGGTTGAAGAGCCTTCCGGTATGCTCGTTGTAGATCTCATTCAGATAACGCTCTCCGGCATGACCAAATGGAGTATGTCCGATGTCATGTCCAAGGGAGATTGCCTCTATGAGATCAAGATTGAGTCCAAGAGTCATTCCGATAGTCCTTGCAATTCTGGATACAAGCTGGACGTGAAGTGCACGTCTTGATATGTCATCGTTCTTGTAGCATGAGATAACTTGTGTCTTATCAGAATAGCGATTGTAATAGTTGTTGTGAAGTATCTTTTCCACATCCATGACAAATGCAGGTCTCCACAGATGTGGGGCATCATGGTCTGGCTGACGTCTTATAATGTCAGAGTCCTTGCATGCATATGGGTTTATCTTGCCGTGTTCACGGTCGCCTAAGATCTGTTCATAAACTTCTTTTGATAAAGAATGGTATTTTGAATTTTTATTTACACTCATTAAAAATCTCCTGTTCAGTAAAATGTGATAGTCAATATATGCAGCTGGCTTAGATCAATATATGTCAGAATGCATATAGATTATTATAAATATTCTTGAGACCATAAGTCAAATGTGTTGAAAGTTATTTATTACTAAATCAGTATATTTGAGGACCATATGACAGTGATTATGGATTATATTTTATCATAAACTTTAAGAATACTATATTTGGTGAGACTATTCAACCTTGGGGAAACAATTCATTATGTGCCTGGGAAGCTTCGGGCATGTCGTTTTCTTGCCCGTTTTTGTGCATGGGGTAAAATCGGTTATCTTATGTTCTACATTTTATTTGTCTATGGGGTAGAAATTAACCTTATGTTCCAGCTTAAGTTTTGTGCAGGGGTAACAAATTTTTTTATCCCTGAAAATGCCCACAAATGGCTGAAAATCAGCGTTTGGCTGAAAATGCAGAAGTTGCTTGAGATGCGTTGAAAACGGCAGAAACACTAGCTATAATGCGTTGCAAGCAGATCTGTTAAATGTCAAAAATTTGGAGGTTGATTGTGAAGAAATATATAGATATCCAGGTGGTAAGGGAAAGAGAAACAGTGCTCGATGACATCACACTCCCGGTAAACACAGGGGCATTTCAGGTTGGAGATATCATCAGTATCACGGAAAAAATGGATGGGGCCAATGCAAGTATACGGTATGACGAAAAAGAGGATGTTCTCAGAGCGTTCAGCCGCAATAATGAGCTGAGTAAGGACCAGAACTTAAGAGGTTTCTGGGAATACGTTCAGAAAATGGACAAGGAACCATTTGCAAGGTATCCACATTACATATTTTTCGGAGAGTGGCTTGTGAAACATACGGTGATATATGAAAAAGATAACTATGACAAATTTTATCTGTTCAGCATATTCGATGGAGATGCTGATCAGTGGCTGCCTCAGGACTCTGTGAAATCTATTGCAGATGAATGTGACATTCCATATGTACATGAACTCTATTATGGGAAATTTATAAGCTGGGATCACTGTAAACAGTTTGCAAATGATCCCGCCTATGGAAAAAAGCAGGAGGGAATTGTCATAAAGAACCAGACGGCTCTTTTGGAGGGACGTGAGCCACATGTTTTGAAGTATGTAAATCCGGAATTTTATGAGATAAAGGTGGATAACCGCAGGCAAAATATGAGGAAAAGGGATGATTCACAGAGAAAAGCAGACATGGATGAGGCAGAAAGATATGTCCGAACGATCGTCACAGAGGCCAGGGTGCGGAAAATAGTAAATAAGCTTGTGGATGAAGGAATAATGCCCGAAAAAATCGAGAGGAAGGATTTGCAGATTATTTATAAGAATCTTCCAAAGAGAATTTATGAAGACTGTCTGAAAGAGGAGCCCGAAATCATTCAGAAGGCTGGAAACTATGCCGGAAAGATGTGTATGAAGGTTGGAATAGAGATATTCAGAAAAGAATGGGAGCTTTGATACACGGCTATAAGCGTAAAGAGGAACACTTAGATTTTTAAACTACGGGTTTATAGTCAATCAGCCGGATGTGATATAAACTAGGCTATATTAGTAAATGAATATACGGAAGATTTGAAAGATATGAACGACTTGAAATATATGAAAGATTTAAAAGATATGAAAGAAAGGAAGTGGCAGTGTGGCAAGACTTCGAGATGATATAGGTACCAGAATGAAGGATTTTTATGAGCAGATACCGAAGACAAAGCTTATGAGACGTTGTCCGGTTGCGATACGAATAGATGGCAAGGCATTTCATACATATACAAGAAATTTTAAGAGGCCGTTTGATTCGGTTTTTATGAGAGCTATGCAGGAGACCATGAAATACCTGTGTGAGAATATCCAGGGATGTGTGCTTGGATATACCCAGTCGGATGAGATCACGCTCATACTTGTGGATTATGAAAAGATCAACTCCTCGGCGTGGTTTGACTACGAGGTACAGAAGCTTTGCTCCGTATCCGCCTCCATGGCCACGATGAGGTTCAATCAAGTATTTGCCAGACTGGGGCGATGTTTGATTCAAGATGCTTCAATATACCGAAGGAAGAGGTGACGAATCTCATATATTGGAGGCAGCTCGACGCATCCCGCAATTCGATACAGATGGTTGGGCATGCCAATTTCTCACAGAAGCAGATGCATGGCAAGTCCACCAGTGATATACAGGATATGCTGATGCTTGAGAAGAATATAAACTGGAATGACTTTTCGGTGACATGCAAGAGGGGAAGCTGTTGCATCAGGGGACAGGCAGATGAAGTCCCGTCATGTACAGGAGACAGCAGCAACGAAAATTCCAGAGGATGGATGATAGACAATGATATACCGATATTCAAGGGCGAGGAAAGAGAGTATGTTGACCATCTTATATATATTGGAGAGCAGTAAAAACAGAGAGTATTGGAATAGCAGGTTAAAAAACTAACAGGATAATAGAGTAATGTAATAGCATAATATCAAAGGGGTGTAAAAAATATGGATCGCAGAGAGATGAACAGAAGTATATTTCAGGATACAGAGCGCATGTGCAAGACGGATGCTGAGCTTTCAGCTGTCACAAAGATATCGGTGGCAAATCAGCGCTTTATAGCAGAGGCGGAGGTTATACCAACGCCTGAACTGAATATTTACAAGAAGGCAAATGTGGTTGTCTCAAAGAAGAGAACCTATGAGGCGGCAAAGGCCTATAAAGGAAATCACGTAGCAGTGCATAACTTTGCATCAGCGACAAATCCAGGCGGCGGAGTTGTAAATGGTGCGGGGGCGCAGGAGGAATGTCTCTGCAGATGTTCCAATCTGTATTTCTGTCTGAACACCCCTGATATGTGGGGGATGTTCTACACACCGCACAGAGCGGCACATGATCCGATACATAACGATGACATCATATACACTCCGGATATCGTTGTGTTTAAGACTGATACAGATCGTCCGGAACTAATGGAGCGTGATGACTGGTATATAGTTGACGTGATCACATGTGCGGCGCCAAATCTCAGGGAAACCCCCAGCAATAGATATAATTCCGGAGATGGAACGAGAGCGGTGAAACCCCGCAATAGAGAACTTCAGGTCATCCATGAGAAAAGACTCAGAAGAATACTTGACAGCGCGGTTATGAATCATGCAGACACAGTAATACTCGGGGCGTTTGGTTGCGGAGCATTCTGTAACGAACCGCAGGTCGTGGCAACTGCTGCGGCAAATGTGGTGAGGGATTATATGTACGCATTTAAGAATATCGAGTTTGCTGTGTATTGCAGACCAAGCGACGATTCCAATTACAGAGTGTTTAATAGCGTATTAAGTTCATTGTAAAAAACAAACTGGTACGAGAGAAGACTTGAGTATGCAAAGGCGAACATAAGTCTGCCGGATGAGCCGGATTACAAGGCAATTAAATAAAGGAGTGATTTTGAAATGATTTATATTACAGGCGACTGTCACGGGAGGTTTGGGAGATTTATGTCAGGAGGATTTTCCTGCTGCCCGGATCTAACTGAAAATGATACAGTGATCGTATGCGGGGATCTTGGTTTGCTCTGGGCAAAAGGAGAGTCCTTTGAACAGGACTGTGAATTCTTCGCAAAGCAGTCATTTACACTTCTATGGGTTCAGGGAAATCATGAGAATTACAATATGATAGATGAATACCCGGTGGAGAAGTGGCATGGTGGCAAAGTGCGGCATATAGTCCGTGATAAGGTGATACTTCTTGAGCGCGGACAGGTATTCGATATAGAGGGAAAAAGATATTTTACGTTCGGAGGAGCACAGAGCCACGATATAAGCGGTGGCGTGCTTGATAAGGATGATCCTTTGTTCGAGCATAAATATAATTTGGCAATGGGGAGTGGCAGACCGTTCAGAATATTGAACACATCATGGTGGAAACAGGAGCTTCCGACAGATACAGAGATAGAGGAAGCAAGGGTAAATCTTGAGAGCTGTGATTACAAGGTCGACTATGTCATAACCCATTGCGCATCAAACACTATACAGCTGAAGCTTGAAGATATAAAGAGGATGCAGGGACGCCTGCATGAATTGTACGCTCAGAATATACTGACGGATTTCTTTGAGGAACTTGAAGGAAAACTTGAATATTCCATGTGGTACTTCGGACATTATCACGAGGATATGTACGTGGATACGAAGCACAGACTTATATATTATGATATGGTGCCTGTGGTATGGAATTAGTTCGTTAGAGATAGCAAATATCGTAATGAACAGATCATATTTGAAGAGCCAGATGTTAAAAATCACCTGAAATAAAAGGGGATAACATATAAATGTAATTATTAAAATAAGGAGGATACGAATATTATGGAGAAAATGATAGTGACAAGAGCTCTGGATGAGAGAGACCTTCTGATAAAGAAGATCAATGATGCCATAGACAGAGCCAGTTTTGTGACAGTGAAAAAGACATCAGATGATATCGTTATCGGTGGTAAGAAGAGCGTGCAGGAGTTTGATGACGAGGCGAGGGCGGATCTTCAGAGTATAAGGGATCTCATAAGCAGATACAACAGGCTTGATGCAGCGATCCTGCTTGCAAATGCCACTACGGATATAGAGGTGGCAGGGGTGACCATGACGAGGGCAGCGGCAATCAATCTCAGAAAGACTTTACTTGGAAGAAGTTTCTCAAATACTAACTTTGATGACGCTCTTATCAGAAAGATAAATAACGATTTCACCAAGGCCAAGATGGCTATCAATAAGTCACAGGAGAATGCCGACAGACAGAAGGAGGCCATGAGTACAGCGCTTGCTTCAAGTGATAAGAAGGTTCTCAGTGACGACAGTCTGAAAAGTATATCTGCCTACTGCGATAATCTTGTATACAGCATGGTGGATCCAATTGACGCTGAAAAGGTTGTTGGAGACTTACAGGGCAGACAGGATGAGCTTAAAGCTAATCTTGAGAGTGCTATAAGAATATCGAATGCGACCACATATGTAGAGTTCTGATATTTCAGAACGGACAGGCAAATTCTTCATAAGTATTGCTTACAGTACGAATAGCTTCTATTCAGTCCGCAGCACACGGCGATAAGTGTGTACTTAAGCGTTTATACCCAAGTGGTTTAAGGGAATGGCTAAACAGTCATAGGGCAAAAAATATTTGCCGCGAGGGTTCGACTCCCTCTAATCGCGCCAAAATTATCTTGTTGGTCAAATGGTAAGACAATGCTCTGCAACAGCATGAATACAGGTTCGATCCCTGTACAAGAACCCAAATGGTATTCTTCTTTAAGGAAGGCGGGCTTGAACTGTTAATAGTCACCGGTTAATAGATAATGGGTATTGGTTAACTTATAAGAGTGTTGAATAGATATCAGATATATAATAATTGTTCTTTAGGCATCAGAATGTGATGCTGAAATCCATGAGAATGGTTAATGGAGGTGCTGACTGATCAGCCCGAAGCTGCCCACATGGCTGTACTGTAAGCAATATTTATAATTTTGTCTATATTTTCAAAAGAGTTATACAAATTTTAGAAATAATTAATTGAATAAATCCTCCTTGTGATATAAGGTTAGAATAATATATATGATAATGGCGTTTTTGTATTGTGTCAGACATATATATCCTAAAAAATATTACAAGGAGGATTTTTATATGAAGGAAGTAAAACAGCCCAAAAAGCCGCTGATATTTTATTATCTGATCGTGCTCGCAGTAATCATGCTTCTTAATATTATAGTTGTTCCCTGGTTTACTGAGAGAAGTATAGAGGATGTGGATTACGGTACATTCATATCCATGACAGAGGACAAGAAGATCGACGAGGTAGATATTGAGACCCAGTCAAATGTCATCTATTTCACAGGCAAGGATGACAAGAAGGTGTACAAGACTGCTATGGTGAGTGATGAGAACTTAACCGAGAGACTTTACAAGTCGGGAGCCAAGTTCTCAGGTCAGGAGATCAAGCAGACATCACCGATACTCAGCTTTATACTCAGTTGGATCGTGCCTATACTTATATTCACATTACTTGGAAGAATGCTTGCCAATCAGATGATGAAGCACGCCGGGGGCGGCAAGAATTCCATGATGTTTGGAATGGGCAAGAGCAATGCGAAGATATATGTTAATTCTACAGAGGGAATAAAGTTTACAGATGTCGCCGGAGAGGATGAGGCAAAGGAGAATCTGGCTGAGATAGTTGAGTATCTTCACAATCCTGGAAAGTACAAGGAGATCGGCGCTTCCATGCCGAAGGGTATTCTTCTTGTGGGTCCTCCGGGAACAGGTAAGACCATGCTTGCCAAGGCTGTAGCCGGAGAGGCAAATGTACCATTTTTCTCAATGTCCGGTTCAGAATTCGTTGAGATGTTCGTAGGTATGGGAGCCTCAAAGGTGAGAGATCTGTTTCAGCAGGCAAAGGAAAAGGCTCCATGTATAGTGTTCATCGATGAGATAGATGCCATAGGTAAGAAGAGAGACGGACAGATAGGAGGCAATGACGAGCGTGAGCAGACACTTAACCAGCTCCTCACCGAGATGGATGGATTCGAGGGTAACAATGGTGTCATCATCCTTGCAGCAACCAACAGACCGGATTCACTTGATCCTGCACTGCTCAGACCGGGAAGATTTGACAGACGAGTACCTGTGGAACTTCCGGATCTCAAGGGACGTGAGGATATACTTAAGGTTCACGCCAAGAAGGTCAAGATAGGAGACAATGTAGACTTCAATAAGATAGCCAGAATGGCATCAGGTGCATCAGGTGCCGAGCTCGCAAATATTGTAAATGAGGCGGCGCTCAGGGCTGTCAGAGCCGGCAGAGGCTTCGTGACACAGGCCGATATGGAAGAGAGCATAGAGGTCGTAATTGCAGGTTACCAGAGAAAGAATGCGATACTTACAGACAAGGAGAAGCTTGTCGTGTCATACCATGAGATCGGACATGCGCTTGTAGCTGCCAAGCAGACTGATTCGGCGCCAGTCCAGAAGATAACCATAGTTCCTAGAACTTCAGGAGCCCTTGGTTACACCATGCAGGTCGATGAGGGCAACCATTACCTTATGACCAAGGAAGAGATTGAGAATAAGATAGCGACACTCACAGGCGGAAGAGCTGCGGAGGAGATAGTATTTGGATCTATTACAACGGGAGCCTCCAACGATATAGAACAGGCAACAAAGCTTGCAAGAGCTATGATCACCAAATACGGAATGAGCAAAGATTTTGATATGGTAGCCATGGAGGTAGAAACTAACAAATACCTTGGCGGTGATTCATCACTTTCGTGCTCGGCAGAGACGCAGACACTCATAGACAAGAAGGTTGTGGAGCTTATAAGAAAGCAGCATGAGAAGGCGGCAACCATTATCCTCGAGAACAGAGCGAAGCTTGATGAGCTTTCCAATTATCTGTATCAGAAGGAGACGATCACAGGCGAGGAGTTTATGAAGATATTGAATTCATGATTCTCTTAGATATAATTTCAGTTACCGGGTGCTGGCATTTTACAATTCCGCACCCGGTAACCATAAGATAGACTTGTACTGGATTCAGAATAGTAGTATTATGTCAATTCCTCGTGGTCAAGCTCCAACAGTTTGAAATGATTCTTTTTGAACTCTATAAGTCCTTCACTCTGCATGTTGGACAGCTCCTTTGACAGTGCGGTTCTGTCGACATTCAGGTAGTCGGCAAACTGTTCCCTGTTAAATGGGATATCGAACTCAGTTGTACCAAGAGAGCTGGCAAGTCCTGAGAGATAATAGCTGACACGCTCACGTATCTTCTTTGGCTTTATATAGAAGATATGAAGAGAGAGTGTGAGACTTCTTCTCGATGATAGGAGAAGAAGATTCTTCAGCATTTGCAGATGCCACGGATAACTGTTGTATTTGCCGGACATGATATCCTGTGCGTTGAGCAGGAATACGATAGTAGGCTCTGTTGCTCTTGCGTCGATCATGAGTTTGTGTCCGGACAGGGCGTATGTTTCACCGAACACCTTTCCCGGAAGTGCTGAACTCAGGATACTTTTGGAGCCCCAGTAGTCAACATTCTCAACAATCACCCGGCCTTTGATGACTATTCCAAGCTCCTCGGTTATCTCGCCGGCTTTGAATATAGTGGAGTTGTATCTGTAATAGTGTTCGCGCAGGATCCTGAGATCCATCATGGTTTTGATATCGGCTTCCGAGATTCCTTTGAATGCCATCATGTTGAGTACTTCAGACAATTGATATTGAGGAATTTTAAGTTTCATACATAACCT
Organism: Coprococcus eutactus; assembly: GCF_025149915.1. Lineage (NCBI taxonomy): Bacteria > Bacillati > Bacillota > Clostridia > Lachnospirales > Lachnospiraceae > Coprococcus > Coprococcus eutactus. The sequence continues at coordinate 1,755,704 of NZ_CP102278.1, read as the reverse complement.
CCATCTTATTATTTATTTCTATGCAGAGCAGCAGTCTGCAGCGTAGTATATTATAGTGACAAGATGTCATGATGCAGGGGTGCGATCAGGCTTTCAGCTATAGAATGTATATTTTTTCAAAACACAGTATATTGTATATGTGTAATAAATTATCCCTTGTCCATACACAATATATATTATTCATATATTTTCTCAAATTTTTTCAAAAAAAGTTGTTTAAATCTTCATTACGTGGTTATAACAACCGAATTTATGAGTAAAGTATAATATACTTACAAATGAAAAGCAAGGAATGTGATAAGCATTATTGAATTATAGAAGATTATTCTGTATAATAAGTAAATAGTGTGTCACATTTTCACATATTAAAACACTGAAAGGAGAAATTTTATCATGTTACAGAACCAGGAATGGGAATCATTCACAGGTAGACTCTGGAAGGAAGAGTGTAATGTAAGAGACTTCATCCAGAACAACTACACACAGTACGATGGAGACGAGAGTTTCCTTGCAGCCCCAACAGATGCTACTAACAAGCTTTGGGATAAGCTTCAGGCACTTCAGAAGGCTGAGAGAGATAACGGTGGAGTTTTAAAGGAGGATGCTGATGTTGTATCAAGCATCACATCTTATGGCCCAGGCTACATTGATCCAGAGACAAAGGATCTTGAGCAGATTGTAGGTCTTCAGACAGATGAGCCACTTAAGAGAGCATTTATGCCTTATGGTGGTATCAAGATGGCTGAGGAAGCTCTTCAGATGTATGGATATACTCCAAACGAGAACTTCCACAAGATCTTCACTGAGTATCACAAGACACACAACCAGGCAGTATTTGATGCTTACACACCAGAGATGATGGCAGCTCGTCATACACATATCGTAACAGGACTTCCTGACACATATGGTCGTGGACGTATCGTAGGTGACTACAGAAGAGTTGCTCTTTACGGTATTGATCAGCTTATCGCTTGGAAGGAAGAGGATAAGGCTAACTGTGGCGATGGCAACATGTTTGATGATGTCATCCGTCAGAGAGAAGAGCTTGCAGAGCAGATCAAGCGTCTCAAAGAGATGAAGGTTATGGCTCAGTCATACGGATATGATATTTCAAAGCCAGCTTCAAACGCTAAAGAGGCTGTTCAGTGGTTATACTTCGGATACCTTGCAGCTATCAAGACTCAGAACGGTGCAGCTATGTCAGTTGGACGTGTATCTACATTCCTTGATATCTATATTGAGAGAGATATTAAGGCTGGTAAGCTTACAGAGGCTGAGGCTCAGGAGCTTATCGATCATTTCACAATGAAGCTTCGTATGGTTAAGTTCGCAAGAATTAAGTCATACAACGAGCTGTTCTCAGGAGATCCTGTATGGGCTACTCTTGAGGTTGGTGGTATCGGTGTTGACGGACGTTCAATGGTTACAAAGAACGATTACAGATTCCTTCATACACTTGAGAACATGGGACCAGCTCCAGAGCCAAACCTTACAGTTCTTTACTCATCAGCTCTTCAGGATACATTCAAGAAGTATGCTGCTAAGATCTCTGTAAGAACAAGCTCAATCCAGTATGAGAACGATGATGTAATGAAGCCAATCTGGGGCGATGATTACTCAATCTGCTGCTGTGTATCAGCTACACAGACTGGTAAGGAGATGCAGTTCTTCGGAGCTCGTGCAAACCTTGCTAAGTGTCTTCTTTACGCTATCAATGGTGGTAAGGATGAGAAGTTCCTTGACAAGAAGACTGGTAAGCCAATGCAGGTAGGTCCAGAGTACGCACCTATCACATCAGAGTACCTTGACTATGATGAAGTACTTGCTAAGTACAAGAAGATGCTTGATTGGTTAGCAGGACTTTATGTAAATATTCTTAACCTCATCCAGTACATGCATGACAAGTACTACTATGAGTCAGCTGAGATGGCACTTATCGATACAGATGTACGTCGTACATTTGCAACAGGTATCGCTGGATTCTCACACGTAATCGACTCACTGTCAGCAATCAAGTACGCTAAGGTTAAGGTTATCCGTAACGCAGAGACAGGACTTGCTGAGGACTTCGAGATCGAAGGCGAGTTCCCTAAGTATGGTAACGATGACGACAGAGCTGATAACATCGGTGTATGGCTTCTTCATGAGTTCCTTACAGACATCAAGAAGAGACACACATATCGTAATTCAGAGCCTACAACATCTATCCTTACAATCACATCTAACGTAGTTTATGGTAAGTACACAGGTAACCTTCCAGATGGAAGACGTGCTTGGACACCATTTGCACCAGGTGCTAACCCAAGCTACGGCGCTGAGACATCAGGACTTCTTGCATCACTTAACTCTGTTGCAAAGATTCCTTATGAGTGGTCACTGGATGGTATCTCAAATACACAGACAATGAACCCATCAGCACTTGGACATGATGAGGAAGAGAGAGCTACAAAGCTTGTAAGCGCAATGGATGGATACTTCGATCAGGGCGCTCATCATCTGAACGTAAACGTATTTGGTAAGGATAAGCTCCTTGATGCTATGGAGAATCCAGATAAGCCAGAGTACGCTAACTTCACAATCCGTGTATCAGGATATGCTGTTAAGTTCATATCACTTACACGTGAGCAGCAGCTCGATGTTATCAACAGAACATTCCATGACTCACTTTAATTCTTAGCTGACGCTGGATTTTCAGTGAAGTTATAGATGCTTTGTCAGATATAACAAGAACCATGGTCCCGGGGATAACCTCTCCGGGACTTTTTTTAAGAATATGTATTTATATCAGTTTTACAAGAGATAATAGACATGTAGTTTTGTTTGTAATTACTTTCATTAATTGAGAGTTGTATTTGAATAGGAAGAACTTAGAGGTGAAATATGTCTGAAAAGAAACAGGTTTTAGGATATGTCCATTCGACAGAGAGCTTTGGAGCAGTAGATGGTCCAGGCATAAGATTTGTAGTTTTTTTACAGGGCTGCAAGATGAGATGTAAATATTGTCACAACCCAGAGACATGGAATCTTGTGACAGACTATAGTAAGCTTTACTCAGATGAAACAAGCGATGCTGAGAGAGAAGAACTTGAGAAGAAGATAGAAGAGAATACAAAGCTGCTGAAGGATAAGGGCGTCAAGATCGAGGCGAGGACCCCTGAGGACCTGTTAAAGCAGGCGCTCCGCTATAAGCCATATTGGAAAAACGGTGGTGGTATAACAGTGAGCGGTGGTGAGGCGCTGCTTCAGATGGATTTCCTCATCGAGTTTTTCAAGCTTGCAAAGGCTGAAGGTATTCATACAACAATAGATACAGCCGGCAATCCATTTACAAGGGAGGAGCCATTCTTCTCCAAGTTCAATGAGCTGATGAATCTCACAGATCTGTTCCTGCTCGATATCAAGCAGATCAATGATGATAAGCATAGAGATCTCACAGGATTCTCCAACAGCAATATACTTGATCTTGCACAGTATCTGTCAGATCAGGGTAAGCATATGTGGATCAGACACGTACTGGTACCAACCATCACAACTGATGAGGATGATCTGAGAAAGACTAAGGAGTTCATAGACACTCTTAAGACTGTAGATAAAGTTGAGGTACTTCCATATCACAAGCTCGGAATCCCTGAGTGGGAGAGACTTGGAATACCATATAAGCTTGAGGGAATCGACCCGCCTACTGATGAGGAGCAGAAGCTTGCAAAGAGTATTCTGGAATAAACTTAAGAACAAGAACCGGGAAAATCATCGATAGTTCAATTCCCAGTCGATGCTCTAGCAGTCTATAAAAATATTTGCGTTGAGACACAGGTGCTATATAAGATGTTAAGCCGTTGTAACGGGTGTGACATTTTATATAGTACCTGTGTTTTGTTATATCAACAAATAAGTTTAACATAATTAATTAGTAAACAGTGGCTAGGTGCATGCAAAAGAAGTTATAATGTAAGTTGATTGAAATTAGATTAGATATTTAAGCTTTTTTGAAAATGGACCAGGGGTTGTCCATTTTCAAAAAATGTCATATTTGATTGAAGTGCTGCAAATACGTTATATAACTGCAAAGTATATGGGGAGTAGAGAATGTACAAGATAGATGAAGATACATGGAATGAAAAATATATATTGCTGATCCCAGCCATGCTGGATGCGCATTTTCCTCTGATAAAATACGCCTTTTATTCAAGGGATTATCATCCGGTCATACTGTCAAATGAGGAACATATCACGGATGTGGGACTTAAGTATGTGAACAATGATATGTGTTATCCGATCGTGTTAAATGCCGGGCAGATGATAGATGCACTGCAGTCAGGCAAATATGATATCAGCCGGACAAGACTTCTCATGCCGACGGCGGGGGATGCCTGCAGGGGAGCCAACTACTTACATGTGTTAAAGGAGTCGGTGAGAAAGGCAGGATTTGACAGGGTAAAGATACTATCCCTGAATGTTAAGGGGCTGGAGAAGGAATGCCAGATGCGCGTGCAGCCATTCATGGTGTGGAGAGCCCTGTTCGGACTCTTCTACGGAGATATACTCATGCTGCTCCTCAATCAGACAAGGCCAAATGAGGTGAAAAAGGGGCAGTCGCAAAAGGTTTGGCAGAAGTGGATAGATATCCTGTCCAGAGATCTGAAAGATGGAAAGAATCTGACTCTCGGCAGGATGAAACGAAACTTTGTCAGTATAGCCAGGGATTTTTCACGGATAAAGCTGCATGATAAGAGGAAACAGCGAGTGGGGATAGTGGGAGAGCTGTACATAAAGTATTGCCACTTGGGCAACTGGGATATGATAAAGTTCCTTGAGTCAAATGGATGTGAGAGCCATACAAATGGGCTTTCATGGTATGCCATGTACTATATGGATTCACACCTCACAGACAATATGACATTTGAATCTCTGCTTTACAAGGCGGGGCTGAAGTTCTTCGGCAGCCTGCAGAGAGCAATGATAGAGGCGCTTAGAAAATATGGGTTCTATACCATGGAGGATTTCTTCACGATGAAGCGTGAGGCTGAAGGATATGTGAGCTGGGGATATAAAACAGGAGATGGCTGGCTCATCGGCGCGGAGATAACGGGACACATACTCCATGAGTGTCCAAAGGTTTTGGCGGTTCAGCCATTTGGCTGTATGCCTAATCACACCTGCGGAAGAGGTTTGTACCCTTCGCTTCAGAAGAAGCTGCAGCAGGGCATGATAGTGAGCTGTGATATGGATTCCAGCGGTTCAAAGCTGAATGTCTACAACAGGGCGAGGATGCTGGTGGACATGCCACTTAAAATGGGGAAATAGGCAATTGCGAAACTTAAATACGCTGAATGTGCAAGAGATGTTTTAGCATACCGATCAGGGGTCGCTCTCGCTTAACTCAGTCTGCAACGGTACTAAAGATGTCACTAACGTGCCATCTAAGTACCGGCGACTTCGTATTCCCCTGATTTGGTAATGCTAAACATCTTCTTGCATGTTGAATAGATTAAGGGTTTCGTAATTGCCTAAATGGAAAATAGGAAATGGAGAAATAAAGATGAAAAAGATATTTGTGGTGGAAGATGACGAGAGCATCTGTGAGGAGCTTGTGCAGATACTTGAGAATGAGGGCTATGAGGCTGAGAGTCTTGAGAGCTTTGACAATACAAAGGACGATATATTGAAAGCGGCGCCGAATCTGGTGCTCATGGATATCAACATTCCGGGTATAAACGGCAGAAACCTTGTGAAGGAGATACGAAAGGAATCTGATGTGCCTATCATCATGGTCACAAGCAGGACTTCCGAGATGGATGAGGTGCTGTCCATGAGTTATGGCGCGGATGATTATATAACAAAGCCATACAATCCAACGATACTTCTGCTTAGGATAGCGGCGGTGCTCAAGCGCATGGAGGGCAGCCAGAATACGGCATCATACAGAGATGCGGAGGTCAACTTCAGCAAGGGGACAATCAGCAAAGGTGATCAGGAGATGGTTCTCACCAAGAATGAGATGATCATATTCCAGCTGCTGCTTGCCAACAGGGAAAAGATAGTGTCGAGAGATGAGATCATGACAGACCTGTGGGATAATGATGAGTTTGTAAATGACAATGCACTCACGGTGAACATCAGCAGGCTCAGAGGGAAACTGGCGGATCTTGGATATGATGATGCCATAGAGACCAGAAAGAAGCAGGGATACCGACTTGTATGACAGGTAAGTGGGATTGTAAATCATTTACAGTGACAAAAGATTGGAGTAATTTTGTAAAATGAAATTTGGCTTGTATATAAAGGACAAACTTGGAATAATTGCGGGATATGCGGGATTTGTGATATTCACATATCTGCTCATGATGGCATTTCACTCACAGTTACAGATGAGAATTATGTTCGTCATAGTGGCTGTGATATTTGTCGTCTCGGTTATCGCTTTCGATTATCTGAGAAAATATAAGTTCTACAACAGTCTGGTTGGACATCTGGATGAACTGGATCAGAAGTATCTTATACTTGACACTTTGGACGAGCCTGACTTCTACGAGGGAAAGCTGGTGTATTCAGCTATGTACGACATCAACAAGTCCATGACTGAGAATGTGAGAAAGTACAGGGATAGCGTGGAGGATTTCAAGGATTTTATAGAGATCTGGGTTCACGAGATAAAGCTTCCGATAGCAAGTCTGGTGCTCATGTGCCACAACAACAGGGATGTGATCCCGAGAAAATATGCGGATCAGGTCGCAAGGCTTGACGCGTATGCAGATCAGGTTCTCTACTATGTGAGGGCAGAGCATGCATCGGCAGATTACAGATTTGCCGAGACAAATCTTAAGAGTGTCATCGGAAGGGTGGCTGTGAAGAACAAGGATATGTTGCTTGATGGTGACATATCGCTGAATGTTCATGATGTGGATGAATGTGTTGTGACGGATTCAAAATGGCTTGAGTTTATGGTAAATCAGATCGTGAGCAACAGCATCAAGTATATAGACCGAGGACAGGAAAAGACTATAGAGATCTGGGCTGAAGCAGTGGGTGACGGCAAGGCTCTGCACATAAAGGACAATGGAATAGGTATACCACAGTCTGATATTCCATTTGTGTGCAAGAAATCATTTACCGGGGAAAATGGGCGGAAACATGCGAAATCCACAGGTATGGGCCTTTATATAATAGACAATCTGTGCAGGCAGCTGGGACATAAGCTGAATATAGCGTCAAAGGTGGACGAATACACAGATGTGAGTATAGTATTTGGACATAATGATATATACAAGATTGGATGATATAAAAATTGCGTTTTTCGATAGTGGGATACCAGATCGGGTGAGCGTCCCCTAGGTTACAGAATTGTAATGTTAGGTAATAATGAAAAAAGGACAATTGCTTTCAAAATGTGTAAACTGCAAATATGTTCAATGGTGAGAGCAGTAATAAACAAACATTTGAGGAGGCATTTCAATGGAAAAAATATTAAAGATTGACAACATTGAGAAGTATTACGGAAACAAATCCAATATGACAAAGGCCATAGATGGAATATCATTCGCTGTGGAGACAGGGGAGTTCGTCGCTATCATGGGCGCATCGGGAAGTGGTAAGACGACACTGCTTAACTGCGTTTCAACTATAGATAAGGTTAGCAGCGGACACATCTATGTGGGCGGCAAGGATATCACAACACTCAAGGGCAACAAGCTTAACGAGTTCAGAAGAGAGGAGCTTGGATTTATATTCCAGGATTTCAATCTCCTCGATACACTCACAGCGTATGAGAATGTCGCACTGGCACTTTCGATACAGAATGTGCCTGCAAAACAGATAGATGCGAAGGTCAGGGCTGTTGCAAAGGAGCTTGAGATCGAGAGTGTTCTGAAGAAGTATCCGTATCAGATGTCGGGCGGTCAGAAGCAGAGAGTAGCATCTGCGAGAGCAATCATCACTGATCCAAAGCTTGTGCTTGCGGATGAGCCCACGGGAGCACTCGATTCCAAGTCGGCAAAGCTGTTGCTTGAGAGACTTAAGCATCTAAATGAGGATCTCATGACAACGATACTCATGGTAACACATGATTCATTTACAGCCAGCTATGCAGGCAGGATACTTTTCATCAAGGATGGCAAGGTGTTCCACGAGCTCAGAAGAGGAGGAGATACCAGAAAAGAGTTCTTCAATAAGATCATAGATGTCGTGACACTGCTTGGAGGTGATCTGAATGACGCTCTTTAAGCTTTCCGTATCAAATATGAAGAAGAGTATAAAGGACTATGCCATATATTTCTTCACTCTGGTACTCGGTGTTGCAATCTTCTATGTGTTCAATGCCATAGAGACGCAGACCGCCATGCTCCGGATATCGGCTGACACAAGACAGGTCGTGCAGCTCATGAGCAAGATGATTGCGGGTGTCAGTGTGTTCATCGCATTTGTGCTCGGATTCCTCATCATATATGCAAGCCGTTTCCTGATGAAGAGGCGTAACAAAGAATTTGGTCTGTACCTCATCCTTGGAATGGGAAAACGCAAGGTGTCCACAATGCTTTTCATAGAGACACTTATCATCGGACTTGTATCACTTGTGGTAGGACTTCTTGCCGGAATAGGAATCTCACAGATAACAAGTGTACTTGTTGCAAACATGTTCGATGCAGATATGTCATCATACAGCTTTGTGTTCTCGGGCAGCGCATTTGCCAAGACCTGTCTGTATTTTGCAATCATATATGTGGTGGTTATAATCTTCAACACATTTATTATCAGCAAATGTAAGCTCATCGACCTTTTCCAGAATGGAAGAAAGTCTGAGAACGTCAAGATCAAGAATCCATGGGTATCAGTTATCGTGTTCCTGATATCAGCTGTATCACTTGGATATGCTTATCATGCGGTAATTACCGATCTAAATGACATGTACATGAATGATCTCTACAAGTGGATCGTGGTCGGATGCGTTGCAACGGTGCTCTTCTTCTGGTCGGTATCCGGAATGCTCTTCAGGATTGTGTCATCCATGAAGAATGTGTACTATAAGGGACTCAATACATTTGTCGTCAGACAGATGAGCAGCCGTGTAAATACAAATGTACTTTCAATATCAGTCATCTGTTTGATGCTTTTTGTGACAATATGTGTGCTTTCATCAGCGCTTGCAGTGAAGAATTCCTTAAATGAGGGCATTGCAAAGTACGCAAGAGCGGATGTGAGTATATCGAAAACCCAGAGCAGTGATTCAATCTATTATGACGAAGACGAGATGGGTAATGACAGCGAGACAAATGATCTTTTGAAGAAACTTGAGGTGACTGATGGAAAGAGCATAGAAGATGTATATAGTGAAAATAATGTGGATCTTGGATCATACTTCTCAGATTACGTTGACGTACACACATATACATGTCCTGCACTTACAATCAGAAACTATCTGGGAGATGAGGCTCTGATTGATTCTCTTGGAATAGATGTAAACGCTTTGTCTAGTTATGAGGGAACGGAGGAGATCATATCACAGTCCGACTATAACAAGGTTGCAAAGATTTATGACAATGCTGAGCTCCAGCTTGCCGATGACGAGTATGCCATCCTTGCAAATTATAGAATATTCGTTAAGATCCGTGATGAGAGACTTCAGGAGGGAAAAGAGATAGAGGTATATGGCAACAAGCTTAAACCGGTTATCTCGTATTGTATAGATGGTGATATAGAGCTTGCCACTCAGCCCCTCAACACAGGTGTGTTTATCGTGCCGGATTCAGCCATTGAAGGTGCACAGTTCGCGAAAGAGTATTTCATCGGAAAGTATGCCGATCAGGACATAGATGCCATACAGGATAGCGATACGATTATAAATAAGGTATCGAATAAGGATGTGACCTGCGGACTTATCACAGTAAACACTAAAGATAGTATTAAGGCAGCCAGCGTGGGAGTTGGAGCTATCGCATCATTTATAGGTATGTATATCGGACTCATATTCCTCATATCCGGTGCAGCCATCCTCGCACTCAAAGAGCTCTCAGAGAGTACAGACAACATAGAGAGATACAAGATGCTCAGAAAGCTTGGCGTGGATCAGCACATGATCAACAAGGCCCTTTTCTCACAGATGGGACTATTCTTCGTATTCCCACTTGCTCTCGCCATAGTCCATTCGGTATTTGGAATGATGGTCAGCACGAAGATTCTTGACACTATGGGAGCGTATGATATAGCAGGTGCTATCGGAATCACGGCTGCCATCGTGGTAATCATATATGGCGGATATTTCCTTATAACGTATCTGTGCAGCAGGAAGATTATCAGTGAGTGAGGGAAATGAAAAATTTTTCAGGAGTAATTGATCCAGGGAGGATATATGTCTTTCCTGGATTTCTTTTGTATAACTAAAAATTTTTATTTAAGGAAGAGATTTTACAATTGAAAGATACAATATTGTCACTAATAGAATAGATTTGGATGAAATAAATACAAGCATCAAAAACTTGATATTATCACAAATAATGTATAATGATATAATAGGAATTAGGTTCATGGATTGGAGGAAACAGCAATGAATAAACACGTAGAAAAAGCTATGGAGATAAGAAACGAGACACCGATGGTCAATAACTGTGCGCAGACCATTCTGCGGGCTTACGCGGACGAACTCGGAATAACAGGAGATATGGCGGCAAAGCTCAGTGCTAATTTCGGTGGAGGTATGAAGTGTGGTTCAACCTGCGGTGCGATCACAGGAGGGCTTATGGTACTTGGCGCTCTGGGTGTTGAGAATCCATACGTGATAAATCAGTTCAGGCGCAGGATAGCAGATAACCACAATGGCATGACCGATTGTGCCGATCTGTTAAAGGCAAATGCCCAAAAGGGTGGAATCAAGAAAGTGCACTGTGATGGCATGATAAGAGAGGCTATAGAGCTGATAGATGAGCTGGTGAAGAGTGAATAAAATGTAACAAGAACAACGTGTTTACCTATCCTGGAGGAAAAAGGGATTCTGGAATGGAGGATGCAAGTAAATGAAAATAGACTACAGAAGACTTACAGAAAATGAACTTGATACATTTATAAATATGAGAATAAATCAGCTCAGGGAAGAGGGCGCAAAAGAAGAGATAGACCTGGTGCCAGCGCTTAAGGATTATTATACCCGCCATATGGCAGACGGAACATTTGTATCATGGCTGGCTTTTGACGGGGATGATATTATAGGGACAAGCGGTATGTCATTTGTGGAGAAACCGCCATATTTTGGATGCCCAAGTGGAAGAATTGGGTTGCTCTCCAGTATGTTTACCAACCCTAATTATAGAAGAAAGGGCATTGCAAAGGAACTGTTAGCCCGTGTTGTAAATAATGCAAGGGATTATGGATGTGGAACGATACAGATCACGGCATCTGACATGGGGGTTAAGTTGTATACGGATTTCGGGTTCGTTCATAATGGTAATTTCATGCAGTATAAGCTGTAGTATATATGATGATAGAGCAAAGTTACATTTGGAGATCGCCCTGCCTATCACAGTGGGAGATAACGTCTGGATCGGAGCGAATGTTTCAGTGCTGCCGGGAGTTCTATCCGAACAGCACAAGGCAGAGGTTTTGCAATACTGACTGCACAAAAGCCCATCAGCAGGCAGAAGCAATGTTTTCTCGGCTGGTAAAACAGTTTTCCGAAAAAGAGGGCGTAACGGAAGCCCTCAAAGCGGAAAATCAAATGCTGTGGGTACAGAGAATGAACCACATCCGTAGTGCTGCTATGGAAAACGTTTCGAGTGAGCTTATATACTGTTAATACTAAGCAAGAAAAGTCGCTGTCAACAGATGGCGGCTTTTCCTTTTCGGGCAGTATTCAAGAAGTCATAAAGTTCCGTGAGTAATGGAAGAAGCCAGCGTTTGCGGAAATGTCACAATTTACGGAGGTAAAGTTTTAAATTCCACTTGCCTTTTTGCACTTGTTATGATATTATTAGTATACGTACTAGGATACTTAAAGAGAGGCGATATATTTGCGGAGAGACAGCAGTGAAACAAAGAGGAAAATACTGACCGTGTGCGTCCGTCTCTTTCTGGAACAAGGGTATAAAAACACCTCTGTCAGTCAGATTGTGGACGAAGCGGGCGTGGCAAGGGGAAGCTATTTGAATCTGTTTCCTACCAAGGACAGAATTTTGCTGGAATTGACCGAAACGATGTTCGGCGGACAGTTCGGCGTGGCAAGAAGCATTGCAGACAGCAAGCTGCCGCCGGTTTACGCCTATGCGGTGGAAACGGCGATCCAACTGACCCTGACCGAGCAGAACGAGAACCTGCGGGAAATCTACATTGAAGCCTATTCCCTGCCCGACACGTCGGAATATATTTACCTGCATACCACAGCAGAGCTGAAGCAGATTTTTGGTGAAGATTTTCCCGATAATACCGAGAGCGACTTTTACGAGATGGAAATCGGCACGGCGGGACTGATGCGCAGTTATATGGCGAGAAAATGTGATATTCATTTTCCGTTGGAACGCAAGCTTAGCCGCTTTTTGACGGCGGCTATGCGGGTGTATCGGGTACCGGAGGCAGAGCAGGCAAAGGTGCTTGCCTTTATTCAATCACTGGATATCAAGGCAATCGCCACCGAGGTAATGTATAAGCTGTTCGCCATGTTGGAAATGAAATATGACTTTAAGCTGTCAAAGGACAGCAAAGGAGAGGAAACTATATGAATAAGAAAATTTTGAGCGTTGTGCTCATACTGTGCGTGATGCTGGCTGTTATGCCTATGACGGCATATGCGGCGGATAGAGCGCTTTGTACTAGATGCGGCCAGGTACAAACGGTAAGGATGACTTGTCAATACTCAAATGATGAATGGCACCTATTCTCTGTTACATGCACGGTGTGTGATAATAAATGGTATTATGGAATGTCACACCAATGGAGCGGAACGGCGACTTGCACAAGCGGAAAGACATGCACGGTTTGCGGCGGATCTTCCGAACCGCTTGGGCACGACTGGAGCACTTGGACGCAGAACAGCGATGAAAAGACCCACACCCGAATCTGTAAGCGCGATGCCTCGCACACCGAGACTAATAACTGCACCGGCGGCACGGCGACCTGCACCGCCAAGGCTGTCTGCACGGTCTGCGGCGGCGAATACGGCGAGATGGCGGCACACAGCTTCACTGCCGAAAAAGCAGAGGCGCAGTATTTGAAGTCTGCTGCAACCTGTACCGAAAAGGCGGTCTATTACAAGTCCTGCGCAGTCTGCGGTCTGAGCTCCGAGGGCACGGCGGATGAGGCGACCTTCTTTTCCGGCAATGCGCTGGATCACGACTGGGGCGCTTGGACGCAGAACAGCGATGAAGAGACCCACACCCGAATCTGTAAGCGTGACACCAGCCATACGGAAACCGAGAATTGCCACGGCGGCACGGCGACCTGCACCGCAAAAGCCGTCTGCGAGGTATGCAAGTCTGAGTATGGCGAAAAGCTGCCCCACGACTTCACGGCGGAGACCGTGGATGCAAAGTACCTGAAATTCGCTGCCACCTGCACGGTAAAGGCGATCTATTACAAGTCCTGCGCAGTCTGCGGTATGAGCTCCGAGGGTACGGCGGATGAGGCGACCTTCTTCTCCGGCAATGCGCTGGACCACGACTGGGGAGCTTGGACGTCCAACGAAGACGGCACCCATACCCGCACCTGCACCGTTGACGGATGCTCCGCAGGCACGCAAACGGAGAATTGCATCGATGCAAACAAAGATCACAAATGTGATATCTGCGATTATATAATCAGCGAGTGTGCAGACGATAACAAAGACCACAAGTGTGATTATTGCGGCAAGAAGCTGACTGAGCATACCGGCGGGAAAGCGACCTGCAAGGACAAGGCAAAGTGCGAGGTCTGCGGTGCGGAATATGGTGAGCTTGATCCGAAGAACCACACCAACTTAAAGCACTTCCCGGCAAAGACGGCGACAAAGACCACCGAGGGCAATATCGAGTACTGGTACTGCGAAGGCTGTGGCAAGTATTTCAGCGACAAGGGCGGTACAAAGGAAATCAAAAAAGCCGACACTGTAACGGCAAAGCTGAAGGACGATTCCAAATCTCCGCAGACCGGTGACACAAGCAATCTTGCCTTGTGGCTCTCTCTGCTGTTTGTCAGCGGCTGTGCAGCAATTGGAACAACGGCAGTAAGCAGAAAGAAAAAGTACAACAGATAATTGAATAGCGCTCCCTTGCTCCATCTTCCGAGCAAGACAAAAGCGTCGTAGCAATACGGCGCTTTTTTGTTATATTATAAAGAGAATTGAGTGATTAGGAGGTTGAGCAAATGGCAAGTACGATTCAAGTTAGAGTGGATGATGAATTAAAAGTAAAATCAGATGAATTGTTTAGAGATTTAGGTACGGATACAACAACAGCAATTCGTATTTTTTTAACGCAGGCACTGGCTGCAAATGGCTTTCCGTTTGAAATAAAGAGGATAAGTAAAAATCCATATGAAAAAATGACAGAGAATGAAATTCTTGAAAAGTTAGAGAAGTCTCGTGAGCATGCTGCACAGGGAAAGTATAGGGATGCAGCTGAAGTTTCCCGTGATATGAGGGCAATAAACAGGAACGGAGAAATATGAGATGAACAAACATATAGAAAAAGCAATGAGCATAAGAAATGAAAATCCAATGGTGAGCAACTGTGCGCAGACAATTCTGAGAGCTTATGCAGAAGAACTTGGAATTACCGGTGACATGGCGGCGAAGCTCAGTTCCAATTTCGGCGGTGGCATGAAGTGTGGCTTGACATGCGGTGCGATCACAGGAGAACTTATGGTGCTTGGCGCTCTTGGCGTTGAGAATCCTTATGTCATAAATCAGTTCAGGCGCAGGATAGCAGATAACCACAACGGCATGACCGATTGTGCCGATCTTTTAAAGGCAAATGCCCAAAAGGGTGGAATCAAAAAAGTGCACTGCGATGGCATGATTCGCGAGGCTATAGAGCTTATCGATGAACTGGTAGAAAGTAATGAAGGTTGAACGTAGAGTTGGAGGAAGCTTTTATGAGAAAAAAGAGGGTTGCATTTATCTGTGTTCACAATTCCTGTAGGAGTCAGATTGCCGAGGCTCTCGGGAAATATCTGGCATACGATGTATTTGAAAGCTATTCGGCGGGAACGGAGACGAAGCCACAGATCAATCAGGATGCAGTTCGGATCATGAAGGAATTATATGGGATAGATATGGAAGAAAACGGACAGTATAGCAAGCTGATCAGTGATATACCTGAACCGGATATTGTGATTTCTATGGGATGTAATGTCGGATGTCCGTTTATCGGAAGACCATTTGATGACAACTGGGGACTGGAAGATCCGACTGGCTGTGATGATGAGACATTTAAGAAAGTGATAAAAGAAATCGAAAATAATATATTGAAGTTGAAGAAACAAATTGGAGGAGACGCGCCATTGGAATAAAGATAAGATATTTTAATGGAGAACTTTCAGTTGAGGTGAAATATATGATGACAATAAGAGAAAAAGCTGAATACATCATAAGGGATATAAAACGGGAACAGGGAACAAATCCTGTCACTATATTTAGAAATATTGCTGCCAAAGACTATGTGAGTATGCATGGCCCGGAGCACCATATACTTGACGGTGCAAGTCTGCTGGTGGCATATAAAAATGCAGGTGGAAACATAGACATTGATGTTGCTCTGGATAAACTCATGTCCGAGGGGTTGCGCATGCCGGGGGCGATGTGTGGCTTATGGGGAATTTGCGGTGCTATAACATCCATAGGTGCGGCACTTGCCATAATTGACGGCACTGGACCACTATCCGCTGATGGCACATGGGGAGATCACATGCAGTATACATCAGCGGCCATTGGTGAGCTTGGAACTATAAATGGTCCGAGATGCTGCAAACGGGATGCGATGATAGCATTCAAGAATGGAATAGAGTATGTGAACAGCCATTATGGTATGGCGTTACAGTATGAGCATAGGCAATGTGAGTATAGTGATATGAATGCGCAGTGCATTGGGGAGAGATGCCCATTCTTTATATAGGCTAAGTTTTATTTTTATTATTGTTAGATTGATTTTTATAGAATTATTCATATAATAATAAATATCTATATGTGATTGTGCTTGGAGAGGCAAAATATTACATATGGAGGACAAAGTAATAAAGACAAAAGAAAAAGAGTTTGATAAGCTCACGATTAAGGACAACTTTATATTCGGCGCTGTAATGAGGAACGAGAAACAGTGTAAGACACTGCTTGAATGTATATTGGGAATCAAAATCAGAAAAATTGAATACACAGATGTTGAAAAGGTAATTGAGAAGACGTACAGCTCAAAAGGAGTTCGACTGGATGTATATGTTGAAGATGATATGAACACAGTATATAATATAGAAATGCAGGCTACAAACAAGAAAAATCTTCCCAAAAGAATCAGATATTATCAGGCGATGATTGATTTGAACATTATCGAAAAAGGCAGTTCATACAATAAGCTTAAGAAGAGTTTTATTATATTTATCTGTGATTATGATGAGTTTGGTTTTGGAAGGCATATCTACACATTCACAAGGACATGCAGAGAAGTCGCTGGATTGGAGTTTGGGGATGATACCACAGTTATTGTTCTCAACACTAATGGAATAGCTGATGATGTGAGTGATGATCTGAAAAACTTGCTGAAATACATTGGCGGTCAAGCTCCAAGAGGTGAGCTTGCACGATCGTTGGACAATGAAGTTCAGAATGTAAAAAACAGTGAAAAATGGAGGCGGGAATACATGACATTACAGATGAGAGACAGGGAAAATGTAGAACTTGGCGAGATGAAAAAACAGGTGTTTCTGATTCGAAAGATAACCAGAGACAAAGTTGCAGCTACAAGTGATTTCCTTGGTGTTTCAGAATCATTCGTTATCAAAGTCATGGATTTAATTGAAGAAAATCCTGATCTTGATGATGAGGAAATTGCAGAAATGCTGGTTGATTTTTAAGAGTGAGAATATAGTAAAAAAACATAGAGAACAGAAACCATGCAGAATATAGTGCATGGCTTTTGTTCTCTATATTTTATGGGGAAGGCTTTGATTATGTCAATTTTTGTATCTTATTATATCACCGGGATTGCATTTTAAAACAAAGCATATTGTTAATAGCTCTGGCGAGTGCATTTCTTGTGATGTTTTCTTTATCCATATATTCTTTGCAGCAAAATGTATTGATTTTGCAATGAATGTGGCTTGACATGCGGTGCGATCACAGGAGAACTTATGGTGCTTGGCGCTCTTGGTGTTGAGAAACCTTATGTCATAAATCAGTTCAGGCGCAGGATAGCAGATAACCACAATGGCATTCCTCTGTGTTGCCGGGAGTTACTTAATCGCAGGGCGAAGTTATAAGTAATTAGTATTGACACAGCAATAAACTCCTTTATAATAAATACTACAAACGTAATATTTATTATAAAGGAGTTTTAATATGATGAGCTTATATTTTTTTATCTCGAAATACTACATATGTAATATATGCAAGAAGTTATATTGTATGCTGCTTTTGGTTGGCATAGCCATATTGTTATGCAGTTGTTCCAATAAAAAAGCAGTGACGGACGCAGAGCGGACAGTTATTGATTTTAGTATATCTGATGAAAATCAGTTTATTGCAGATTTGGATGATATATATTCATCTTGTCAGGATATGAAATGCAAGACCGAGGAAGAAAAACTGAATCAGACTAGGACCGTAATAGAATCGATGGGAAGTAAGGGGTACATAGCTGTGGATGTGGAGAATCAGATCAATATGGCAAATGCAGAGAATGCGGAGATGTTTTTATCAGAGGTGGCTGAAAACAGAGATGCGGGATGTACAATACTGCAGGTCATGTATGATAAGTCCTTTGTAAGGTTTGATTTTAAATCAGGCGGTAACAATGTGATGATAACCAGGCGATTCTATGTGCGGGAGAATAACTGTTTTGTTGAGAAAAATGAAGAAAACTATAAGGCCTATACATGGAAATACACAGACGGATATCTATTTTTTGAGAGGTACAGGATGGGAGGATATGACGGAGATTCTGCGTATACGGCATTACGAGTTGAGCCTCTGGATGAGAAGTTAAGGGTACTTAACAGAAAGTATATCAAGACTATTGGATATGATTCGAATAATTTATTTACCACAAACTGGGATGAATCAGATATGAACAGAATAAATTATTATGATATCTATGAGGCACTTTACAAAATGAAATATGGTGTGTCCAGTCCCTATTCGGAGGAGGGGGTCACATATATGATAGAAGAAGAGTTATATGAGAAGGTGTTTCAGGAGTATTTGCCTGTGTCTACAGACGTACTTCAGCATGTCAATGTGTATGATGTGTCTAGACAAATGTATCAGTACAGAACGAGGGGGATGTTTGACCACAGTGTAACACCATTGGTTCCATTTCCAGAGGTAGTGGATGCTGAGTATAATGCTGACGGAACAATAACCCTCATAGTAAATGCTGTTTCGGAGAAAGATGAGAGTGGCAGATTATTTACACATAAGGTTGCAATAAAGGAGAAAGAAAATGATGGATTTGAGTATGTGTCAAATGATGTTCTGACGATGAACAAAGAGGGGATATATTGGTATAGAGACAGACTTTCTGATAAAGAGTGGCAGGAGTACTACGGAGATACAGAAAAGACCATCACAATAAATCAGAGTGGAAATGTTATTGATGATAGTCTGTTATCCGATGACGAAATGGAGAATGTTAAAGTAGATATAATAGGAATATTACAGTCAGATGCTATAAGAAAGTTGTATGAGGATGAAGATATTTCGAATAATAGTGATTTAATATATGGTGCAGTAGATATCTTAGGAAACAGTGGACTGATGTGTTTTTCTGATGATACCAATATGTATAATTATCAGCTATTTCAGTCATTTTATAGAAAATATACAGATGGTGGAGGGCGTGATTACATTTGCGTATATAGGGTAAACAGGGATGCAAGCGTGACGGAGATGACATTTGTGTATGATGACAGCCGGATACAGATGATTTTTAACACAGCAAAATTCGAGAATCATGACTGGAAGTTTATAGCGACTGGCATACGGGATTTAAAAGATATGAAACTCACACAAAAAGGCTACTTTATATATACATATTCAAATATAATAGCTCATGGTGGGCTGAAGGAGTATTTCAGAGTCAGTCCGTTGACGGATGAATGCAGGGAACTGACAAGAAAATATGTGTATGGGCTTAGTTATGTGAATTACAATATGCTTGTTATCGATTGGGATGAGTCAAATGCATCTGATATACTTGTGCCGTGTATGTTTGATGATATATACAGACTGTACACTGGTGAAAATCTGAAACCTGATGGTGGATGGATAGATGCAGACAAATATGAGTCTGTTATGTTGTCAATGTTCCCTGTCACTGTGACGGAGCTGAGGGATAAATGTGATTACAATCCAGAAAAAGATTCGTACAGATACCATGTCATCCTTGGAAAACAGTACCCACCATTCGGAGAGGTTGTGGACTATTCCTACAACGATGATGGAACTGTTTCGCTTATTGTTGATGCGGTGTGGGCTGACAAGGGATCGGACATTGCATTTAGAAATACACTTACAGTAAAACCGGAAGAAGATGGTACTTTCAAATATATGTCAAATCATATAGAGAAGATGGAATGTGACATACCAGTTTATTCTGACTGATATCCATAGGCATATATTCCAAGATCACGCAGTATTGACAGAGAGATCTTCGATGCGGAAAGTCCGTCCGCTGATAAAAACTGATTGTCATTTTCAGAAAGTGATATATTCGTGGCGAAAAAGTAATCATTATCATTGAGACCGTTTCAAGTTTTGTGTAAACGTTAAAAACTGATATAAGATTTGTGAATAGTTACAAATGGGCAGAGCCGATTTTCCGGATTCTGCCCATATCTGCATTATACAGTAGTTTTTAGGCATGTCAATAAAACCTGCCTAAAATTGACTGCTTTACAGGTTCCGTCCCGCCAGACGTTCTTCAAAATAAATTTCAAGCTGGGAATGGATCTGTCCCCAGTCCTGCCTGTGTCCGGTCCATTTTTTCGTGATATCCATGGTTGCCAGATACAGCATTTTCAAAAGGCTGTCATCCGACGGAAAAACCGTTTTGCTTTTGGTCACTTTCCGGAGCTGGCGGTTGAATCCTTCAATGGCATTTGTGGTATAAATCAGCCGTCTTACTGCCTCTGGATATTTGAAATAAGTGGACAGTGTTGCCCAGTTATCATGCCAGGATTTATAGATTTTCGGGTACTTGGAATCCCATTTATCCTTGAACAGTTCCAGTTCATTTAAAGCGGTTTCTTCCGTTGGAGCCGCATATACAAGCTTCAGATCAGCCATCAGTTTTTTGATATCTTTGTAAGAAACAAACTTCGTTGAATTACGGATCTGATGGATGATACACTGCTGAATCTCTGTTTTTGGATAAACAGCCTCGATTGCCTGTGGAAATCCATTTAAACCATCAACGCATGCAATCAGGATATCCTCAACGCCTCTGTTTTTTAATCCATTCATGATAGAAAGCCAGAACTTCGCACTTTCGTTTTCTCCAACATACATTCCAAGAACATCTTTTTTCCCATTCATATCGATACCAAGGGCAATGTAAACCGCACGTTTTACAATACGTCCTTCACTGCGGACGTGATAGTGGATTGCATCCATAAATACTACAGCATACACTTCTTCCAAAGGGCGTTCCTGCCATTCTTTTACAATCGGCAGGATTTTGTCTGTGATCCGGCTGATTGTGCTGTCAGAAATATCAATATCGTATAATTCACGCATGTGGGATTCAATGTCTCCAGTTGTCATTCCCTTGGCATACATGGAAAGTATTTTTTCTTCCATGTCCTGAGTTACGGTATTCTGATATTTTTTAATCAGCTGTGGTTCATAATCACCATTACGATCCCTTGGGATTGCCACATCCATATCTCCATAACTGGTGTGCATGGTTTTGCTGGAATGTCCATTTCTACTATTGTCTGTTTCTTTGTTTCGATAGTCGTACTTGGAATATCCTAATTCTTCATCCAGTTCTTCATCCAAAGCACCTTCCAAAATGACAGACATCATGTCACGCATGATACTGTTTACATCGGTGCCGTCTTTGATGCTGATATCATTATTCTTCAGATAATCACGCATCATTTCTCTCATTGCTGCTTTTTGTGGGCTGTCTTTTCTTCTTGCCATAAAAATAACCTCCAAACTGAGTAATTTTATCTTACATCAGTTTGGAGGTTTACACAAACTTTGGGATGCTCCCTTATCATTAGATGTAATGAATCCAACGAACCAGCCGTTTATATTTACATCATCAATTCTGCCGGTACCTGTCTTGCCATACAGACTTTTTCCATCAGAGCTTGCTATAAACATGGACTCCATGACTGTATCCACATTTGCCTTAGACAAGTTCCAATCATTTTTTTTCAGGTGACATAGCAGTTCTACCTGCTCTACCGGGGATATAGTCAGAGAGGATTCCAGCCAGTAACAGTTCTGAGCTGAATTGATATTCTGATTTCCATATTCAATAAGACTGAGAAAATTTTTCACATCTGTGTGGTCCATGGCTGCATCCAGATTGTCAAAATACCAGTTTACAGATCCGGTCATGGCAGATCGAAGTGTCTGGTCTGTGTTCCAGGCATCAAAAGGGTAAGAGCTCCCATCCCAGCGCATAAATGAGTTGTCGGAAGTTATGATGCCATGTTCAAGAGCCATCACTGCGTCATATATTTTATATGTAGAATCCGGTGAAGTGCGGTATAGGGCTTTGTCCTGGTTATAGATATACCATTTATCATTTCCCTTGTCGTACAGAGCAAAACAGCCGTTGTAGTCAGAAAAGTAGCTGGATAGATCCAAGGATTCCAGATTCATCGGGGCAAAATCCTTGTATTGTGTATCATCCAGAGCATATACAGATAATGGCGCACATACAGTCATCAGCAATATGATAATGGAAAATGCATATATACATTTCCGTTTTTCTCTGTTGGTGATAGGTTTGAAATCAACAATAAGCTGAAGCCTTGTTTTAAGTAAATTTTTCCTGCTTTTGCTCTTGAATGATAGCGATGATGAACTACTGAATCTGCTTGCAGCCGCACGGAGGATGGTCTGCCCATACTTCGCGGCATAGTTTTGACCGAGGCACTGTAATACATCATTGTCACATGCTTTTTCTCTGTCATGTCTTGCTGTATGTAATGTGTATATAACAACAGGATTGAACCAATACAGTATGCAGAATATGCAGATAAACATATTCACGGCATTGTCTCTGCGTTTAAAATGTTGTAGTTCATGTAACAAAATATGTCTCAGGTCGGTTATTGTGTAATCGGATATGCAGTCGTTGATTTGCCGTGGAATATATATAACAGGGCGGAATACACCTACAATGACCGCCCCAGATAAAGCAGAGGAGTAATATAATTTCGGTTTGTATCTGCGCACATTGCAGAGCTCAAGGCATTCCGAATATATATTCAATATGACAGTATCGTCGGTGACTGGAACAGCAGATTTTTTCAGCTTGTATAGTGATATGCCTGACACTATTAAACGGATGGAAAATATGTAAACTCCGGCAAGCCAGATAATAAAAAGGAGCTTTGGATATATTGTAGATGTACTGTTTACAGATACAGCAAAGTCGTTCATCCAGTTCACATTCGATGAAAGGTTGGCATTGATAGGCAAAGGAGTAACTGTATTTGCGGCAGAAGTACTTCTGTTAAATAATGATCGTATGAAACCTATGGCCTGGAATATAAATGAATTATTTACAGGGATAAATGGAATTACGAGAAGAAACAGCACAATATATATGGTGTTGTATCTGCCATTACATGTTAGCTGTTTTCTGAACATAAATCGAACAAATATCAGTAGCAGCAGAGAGAAACTTTTGGATATATTGCTGATAAAAAAATGTGTGAAAAATTCAGTCAAGCCTTATTTCCTCCCGGTGCCTTTTCCATTTAATATGTCTTGAAGTTCCTTTATATCATCAGCACTAAGCTCATCACTATCCACAAACGCAGAAACCATGTCGGATATGTGTCCATTGAAAAACTTCTTTAGAAAAGATGAGCTTTCATGTTTTCGATATTCCTCCTGACTGATGACAGGGGAGTAGACGAACATGCGGCCATTTTTCTCATAGGAGATAGCAGACTTATCAGAAAGTCTTTTGATGAGAGTCTGGATAGTCCTAGGATTCCATGAAGTGGTCTGCAACAGTTTGTCAGTAATGTCATTTGTGCTTATAGGGGCATATTTCCATATAACCTTCATAACTTCATATTCGGCTTCGGAAATCTGGGGAATGTGTTTCATAGATTATACTCCTTTAATACTACGTTTGTAATAACAGTATAAAGATTATGGGGTGGGGTGTCAATTGTGTTGTGGAGGTTTGTTCAATGATAGACTGGGTAAGTATAATTTTTTTGATCTTCAAGAATAGTTAGAATAAGCAAAAGCAGATAATGAAAGATCAGATATTTCGTTGAATATTTGATTATGAAACTTTTGTTGTCGGTTATCTCCAAATTGGCATAATATATATTTCAATGTCGATTATGTCATGGAGTGCTTCATTTGTTGATTTAGATGGATTGTAACATTTATGAAAGCCTTTGTATATACATATGAGGAAACTCTCCAAAAAGGATTGTTTAGCAGAGTATATAATTTTCAAACACCGGGTAACATACTCATATACAGGCTAAGGAGGTATATGAGATGATATCACCAGATACAATAAAGCTGCTCAGGGAATGTGATGCCGGGATCAAGATGGGTGTTTCGTCTATTGATGAGGTGCTTGGGTATGTGCACGCGGCGAAGATGAAGAAGATACTTATAGAATGTAAAGAGGAACACGATGCAATAAAACAGGAGATACAGAAGCTGCTGGATGAGTACCACGATGATGGCAAGGATCCAAATCCAATAGCCAAGAGCATGTCCTGGATCAAGACAAATGTGAAACTCATAGTGGATGAGTCGGACAATACCATAGCGGAGCTTATGACGGATGGCTGCAATATGGGTGTGAAGTCTCTGAACAAATATTTGAACGAATACAATGCAGCGGATGACAGGGCGAAGGATAAGACGAAGAGACTCATAGAGCTTGAGAAGAAACTCTGCGAGCAGATGCAGCCTTTTTTATAAGTGCTGGTTGACTAAAAAAGTTCTATTAAATATACTAGTAAATATGAGAACCCAACATGTCTGTAGATGACGCGGATCATGTTGGGTATTTATTGTTTTAGTGAAACAGAAAAATTGATACAAGAAGGAGAAGATATATGAGCAGACAGGTTTACAATCCCTTTTTGCCGCTGAATGAGTACATACCGGACGGTGAGCCGCATGTATGGGGCGACAGGGTTTATCATTATGGATCTCACGATAAGGAGGGCGGTTACACGTTCTGTATGCAGGATTATGTGGTGTACTCCGCGCCTGTAAAAGATCTAACAAGCTGGCGATGCGAGGGCATTACATACAGGGCGAGTCAGGATCCGGCATACCCGGAGCTGAAGTATATGTACGCGCCAGATGTTGTGAGGGGGAATGATGGCAGATATTATCTGTATTACTGTATGGGCGGTGACTACGGTTACGGCGGATACACAGGTCCAATCAGTGTGGCTGTGTGCGATACGCCGGCGGGCAAATACGAATATCTTGGCCATGTGCATTACAAGGACGGCACTGTGATGAAGAAGTACATTTGCTTTGATCCAGCAGCCATGAATGATGACGGAACCATCAGGATATTCTACGGAACCCAGTACGGATACGAGGAAGAGCCTGATTTTCTGACAAATGGCAGGCTGGATGATGAGGTATCTATGTTTGGAAGAACAAAGGAGGAGATACTTGGCTACAAGGACAGCATCATGGGACCGATCATGGTGGTGCTTGAGGACGATATGCTGACGGTCAAGGAAGAACCGAGGCACATCATTCCTTACGCTGTGAAGGGAACATCATTTGAGGAGCATCCATTTTTCGAGGGTTCATCCATGAGAAAGGTGGGAGACAAATATTACTTTGTTTATTCGTCATGGCAGAACCATGAGCTGTGCTATGCGGTGAGCGATTATCCGGATCACGGATTTACATTTGGCGGCACTATAGTGTCAAATGGCGATGTGGGATATAAGGGAAGAAGTTTCGAGAACAAGCTGAATATGACCGGAACTACGCACGGAAGCATAGAGTGCATAGATGGTCAGTGGTACGTGTTCTATCACAGACTCACACACAAGTCGGACTACAGCAGACAGGCCTGTGCTGAGAAGATATATATAGATGCGGATGGACACATAGACCAGGTGGAGGTTACGAGCTGCGGACTGAACGACGGCCCGCTTGCCGCAAAAGGCTCTTATCCGGCGGTGATAGCATGTAACCTGACAAATGGACATATGCCACACGGCTCCAACAGTATATATACGACAGAATTCCCTAATGTGACGAACAAGGGTGAGGATAGATTTATTGCGGAGATAGAGGATGGAACACTCATAGGGTATAAGTATTTTGCACTTGAGGGCAGCAGTACATTTGGCGTGAATGTCAGATATGAGACGGATGCCAACAAGGTGGTGTATGAGGGACCTGTCAGAGTAGATGAGAGATGTGAGAATCAGGAGCAGATCAAGGATGCAAACGACCTGACAGGAAATAAATCAACAAGCATGGACGAATCCTGTGATATCGATGCAGATGGAGTGAATGATAAGAAGCGTTCTGCATCAGATGTGCAAAATCATGGATACTTTGACATATGCGTGACAGAAGATAATGAGAGTATCGGAAGAATAGATATACCTGTATCTGAAGATATCTCAGAGACAGAGTGGAGATGGCGCGAGAACAAAGTGGATTTCCCGGAGGGAGTCCACGCGGTGTATCTTGTATACCATGGCAGCAGAAAGCTTCAATTAAAAGATATACGATTTAGATAAAATATTGAAAGAAGAGGGAGAATTATGAAGAAGTCAAATGGTGCGGCACTGATACCTATATACGTCTTCCTTGTCCTGTATCTTGGACTTGGAATACTGTTTGAGTACGTGCTGAAGATCCCGATGGGATTTTACAATATTCCAATAGTGGTCGCCTTCATGGTGGCGATATTTGTGGCATGTCTGCAGAACAGAAAGGTAAGCTTTGATGAGAAGCTTCAGATTATGGCAAATGGACTTACAGACAAAAATATTATAACCATGCTGCTCATATTCCTGACGGCGGGAATATTTGTGGGAGTCGTGGGGCGGAGCAGTGCCGAGAGTGTGGCATACTTTATGCTGAGTATCATTCCGGCGAGATTCTCCGTGGCAGTTCTGTTCGTTGTAGCGTGCTTTGTCTCAACAGCTATGGGAACGTCTGTTGGAACAATAACACTTCTGACGCCTATAGGAGTTGCGGTTGCCGATGCGTCAGGATTTAATCTGCCGCTCTGTGTGGCATCAATCATGGGTGGCGCGATGTTCGGAGATAACCTGTCGTTCATATCGGATACGACCATAGCAGCATGTAATGGTCAGGGGTGTGCCATGAAAGATAAGTTCAGGGCAAACTTCTGGATAGCATTTCCTGCGGCGATTGTGACACTCATAGTAATCTTGGTTAAGTCATTCAATACTGAGATAGGCGGAGTAGTACAACATGATTACAATATGATACAGATCATTCCTTATGTTCTGGTACTCATAGGAGGAATAGCAGGAGTTAATGTGTTTGTAGTCCTGATAGTTGGAATCGTGTCAGGTTCCATCATTATGCTTGCCACAGGGCAGACGGCAGCAGTGGATCTCCTGACGAATATGGGAAGCGGTGCAGCTGGAATGTTCGAGACGAGTATGGTTGCTGTACTTGTGGCTGCCATGTGTTCTCTCATCAGGGAGTATGGCGGATTTGAGGCACTGCTTTCGGCTATAAAGAAGGTGTTCAAAGGTGACAAGGGAGGTCAGCTCGGAATCGGACTTCTGGTTGGAGCCATGGACATAGCCACAGCCAACAATACGGTCGCGATAGTCATGGCAAATCCGATAGCAAAGGAGATGGCAGATGATTATGGTATATCACCGAAGAGATCTGCGTCACTGCTTGATACATTTTCATGCATATTTCAGGGAATCATTCCTTACGGTGCTCAGATGCTGGTTGCAATATCAGCGGTGTCGGAGCTGGGACATGAGATATCAGCATTCCAGATAATTCCAAATCTGTTTTATCCAATACTTCTTCTTGTCAGTTCGCTTGTGTGGATGCTTATAAGAAGTAATGACAAAACACATCTGGCAAAGAGACGGTAAAGAATATAAATTGACGAGATTTCGCAATATAATAAATAAATATTCGAAAAAACACGCAAAAAAACAAGAAAAATCTTGAAAATGCGTGTTTTTTCATTTTTATTTAAGAATTTTTATGCTATAATTTACACTTGTGAATTATAAATAAAAAACAGGAGGAGAAACATGGACGCATTCACAAACTTTTTAGGCAAAGTTGATGATATTGTCTGGGGCTTGCCACTCATAATACTCATCATCGTTTGCGGAATCTATCTGACGATCAGACTTAAGTTCCTTCAGATAGTTCATCTGCCAAAGGCACTGAGATTCATGATTAAGAATGAGGAAGACGGTACAGGAGAGGTGACGAGCTTTGGCGCGTTATGTACAGCACTTTCAGCAACTATCGGTACAGGTAATATCGTAGGAGTAGCAACAGCTATAGGTATCCTTGCCGGTGGTCCCGGAGCACTTTTCTGGATGTGGATCGCAGCGCTTTTTGGAATGGCAACAAAGTATTCAGAGGGATTGCTTGCTGTAAAGTACAGAAAGATTGACGAGGATGGACACGTTCTCGGAGGACCTTTCTATTACATTGAGAGCGGTATGGGTCACAAGTGGAGGTGGCTTGCAAAGATATTTGCATTCTTCGGAGCATGCGTAGGTCTTATGGGTATCGGTACATTTACACAGGTAAATGGTATTGCTTCTGCAGTTCAGGCTTTCTTTGATCCTGACAAGGCAAATACAATATCAATCTTGGGTAATGACTACTCAATAGCCATCGTCGTCACAGCATTTGTTCTTGCAATTCTTGTAGGACTTGTCGTAATCGGTGGAATCCAGAGAATATCAAAGGTTTCTCAGGTTATAGTGCCATTCATGGCAGTTCTCTACATTGTGGTGTGTCTGGTTCTTATAATAGTTAATATAAATAAGGTTCCGGCTGCATTTGCAACAATAGTTAAGTGCGCATTCAAGCCTATGTCATTTGCAGGTGGTGTTACAGCAAGTCTTGCAATTGCCATGCAGAAGGGTGTTGCACGTGGTATCTTCTCGAATGAGGCTGGTCTTGGTTCTGCACCTATCGCAGCAGCAGCAGCTCAGACAAAGGAACCTGTTCGTCAGGGACTTGTAACAATGACAGGTACATTTATTGATACTATCATCGTATGTACAATGACAGGTCTTTCAATCGTTATGATGGGAAGCTGGCAGGATGGCAGCCTTGAGGGAATCGCAGTCACAACTGATGCATTCCAGAAGGGACTTTTCTTTATGCCAGGTCAGGTTGCAGCATTCATCCTGATGATCTGCCTTGTATTCTTCGCATTTACAACTATCCTTGGTTGGGACTATTATGGTGAGAGATGTCTTGAGTACCTCACAAACGGCAGCAAGGTTTCAGTTCAGATCTATCGTTGGTTATACATACTTTGCGTATTCATCGGACCATACATGACAGTTAAGGCTGTATGGACTATCGCTGATATATTCAACGGACTTATGGCGATTCCGAATATCATAGCATTGCTTGCACTCAGCAGTGTGGTTGTGGCAGAGACAAAGGATTACTTTGCACGCCACAAGGAACTGTAGGGTTCAATAGAAGTAAATGTTTATATGTAATAATTGGGGAAGCACCTATCAGCAGTCAGGCAAAATTTTGTCTGGCTGCTTTTTTCTAAAGCACACCCAAAGGAGATACGAATGGATATATTTGATAAGATAGAGAAGTTACAACAGAGCAATGAATATTTTTATATAGATTATCTGCCGGAGAAGTGTATGGGAGACAGATTCTATGAGTTTGAAGAGTATTATTTCAGCAACAACCTGAACAGCTTTTGCGGGAAAGTATCCAATATAGTCATAACTTTGCTTGCATATTACGATGCGGTGGGCGTGATGACAGAATTCCCTGATGGATACACCGGAGATTACAAAAAGCTATATGACGAAAGTGTGGATATTGCAAAACAGGATTTCGAGTATATATCGGATTTGATACGTTTTGTATTGACAAATGAATTCTCATCGATGCAGTTTTTGATTGGAAAAGACAGAGATATGCTCTTTAGTATCAATAACAGAAATTCGATAGAGATAATAAATGCAAATTCGGAGCATATAGATTTGATACAGAAATTAGTTACGCAAGAGGGGCTGTATTTGAGAAAATATATAGAAGAATAATACGATGCAAATGGCATCCGCAAACACATCATTAGGTCTTAGAAGATGTATTTGCGGGTGCTTTTTTATTTGAGGGAGTTTTTTTGATTTATAAAGCAATAACAGTTGACAATAAAGTTAGTAGCGACTAACATTGTGGTTGTTAAGAGAATTGGATCAGGGGGATGTAACAAATGAAAGGTTCTGAAACGATAAAAGAAACACTGCACAAGGCGGATTGTGTCTTATATCCGGTTTGTGACAGAAGAGATAAAGTTGTCATTGTGTTATCAGGCAGCGAGGGCGGTCTGGAGTATACAGGAAAATGGAGGAAAAAGTTGTGAAAAAACAGTTTTTTGAGATCGAGAAGGATGGGTTCTACGGAACATATTACGAGAATCCAAATGGGGCTGACTGTGCATTCATAGGACTGTTTGGAGATGATCCGAATGATTTTATGGCGAAGTGCGGAGCAAAGTGGCTGCACAAAAATGGTGTGAACGCACTCTGTGTATCTCCCGGAAGAAAGAATTACAGCCATGTAAATAATCCGCTTGAGAGAATAGAGACGGCTATCGCATGGCTTAAGAGTCATGGAAACCGGAAAATAGGCATCATGGGAATGAGTACGGCTGGAATGGATTCCCTTGTTGCGGCATCGTATTTTCCTGATATCACATTGACATTTGGACTTACGGCAAGTGATTTTGTATGGCAGGGATTTGAACAGGGCAAAAAAGACGGATGTAAGGAATGGCCGATACCGGGTGCATCGACTCTTTCGTGGAGAGGCGAGCCTCTTGCTTATATGCCATTTGTGTATGAGCATCCTGTGTACTGGCAGAAAATCGAGGAGGAGACGAAGGACTCCGGTGACATTGAGCGCAGTACCTGCCTGTTCATCGATTCGGAGAAGGCAAGGGAACATACGGAAGAGGAAATGATCAAGGTCGAGAACATAAAGGGAAAGCTGTTTTTAATTGGCGCAGATGACGACTCATTCTGGGAGGCGGGCAAATACATCCGCAGAATGGATCAGCGTCTGAAGGAGCGCCCGCATACATGTGAGTATGTGCCGCTTGTGTATGAGCACGGAACCCATTTTGTGCTGCCGGAATCGATGCTTCGTATGGCGCTTCCGGTTGGACTGAAATTTGTCATGAAGTTTATATTCAAGGCTGCAAAGGATTATCCAAATGAGTGCGAGGCGACGAGAAAGGATATAGACAGAAGACTCTCAGCCGCACTTAAGGAATGGATACAGGAATAAAAAGGCAGGCGATTAGAATGTTGAAATATGGAATGTATGCAAAGGCTGTGGAACTGCTGTGTTTTAAGCAGGCACTTGCAAGGCTTGCGCAGATATATCCTGATATGGACATGAAGAGATATAAAAGATCCGTGAAGAGAGAGTACAAGGAGATGCTTCTCAGAACTCCCGATATAGGTGGAAGCTCACTGGAGATGAACCTGTATATCGCGGCATTTGTATTTTCACTGCACAAGGCAGAGCCGGATAGGATCACACCTGAAGTTGTGGATGAGATGGTCACTGCGGTGTTCGATTCGCCTTTCATGGTGAAGGCGCATGAGAACAAGAAGTGTACGCTCTTCACTGACAATGTTCAGGACAAAAAGGTGCAGGAGAGCATAGCAAGCCAGACATCAAAGTATGAGCTTGACTGGAAATTCCGCTATGAGAAAGGTGTCGACGAATTCTATAACACTTATACGGAATGTGGAATATGCAAACTGGGCAAGAGGGAAAACTGCTTTGAATTTGTTCCATGCCTGTGCAACATGGACGAGAGAAATTACAGGAATGAAGGAGGTCAGCTTCATCGTACCAAGACACTTGGTCAGGGTGATGAATGCTGTAATTTCCATGTCACACGGATACAAGGACGTTAAAATGGACTAGAGTCCAATGTTCACAATGTTAACCCGTGGATTTACGAGGAGTCATTTTAACAGCGTTTCCTTGATCTGATTTCGGCATTTGATAAATGCGGCAAATATTTTGTATGAGGGGAGCTTGAAATGGTAAATACAATAGCATTTTTACTTATAGTATTTGGGATTATGTTTCTGATTGGTATTGCAATGGCAATACTTGCTTTATATTTCAATATCAAGATGAAGCATCCCATATTTTCAATTATATTTTCAATAATACTTATATCTCTGATTTGTATTCCGATACAATTCACTGGTGGAATCTTGATTTCACGATGCATGCTGATAATTGCTTTGATATATAGTGTGGCAATGATTGTAATGGCGGTGAAAAATATCAGAGACAATTGTTGAATATGCACTCTTTATGCGAATGCCCTCATTGAGCCGGCAGGCGGCATGATGGGGACAAGTGTATCAGCATGATGCGTAATTGTTGAGCGTTGAATTGGATCATGATGGCAAGAGTTTAATATTTTCATCATGATCTAAAGAAAGAATATGGTATGAGGAAGGAAAAATACAATGACTATCCATGAGTTCGGAAAAGAGAATAAAGAAACGATAATATTGATACATCCATCTGTTGTGAAGTGGGATTACTTTGAGAATGTAATTCCTCTGTTAGAAAAGAATTATCATCTGCTGGTTCCGGCACTTCCGGGTTATGATTTTGACAATGACAATGACTTTACAAGCGTGGAGCAGATTGCATCAGACTTAAATAACTGGATCAAGGCGAAGGGATTCACGGAGATATATGCTGTATATGGCTGTTCTATGGGCGGTTCCGTTGCGCTTATGGTTGCGCTGGGACAGAAGGTTAGAATACAGCATTGTGTAATAGACGGCGGAATCACACCGTATCAGTTGCCATGGATCGTGACACGCTTTATTGCGCTCAAGGATTATCTAATGATGATGATAGGCAGAGCAGGCGGTGTGGCTTTGCTGGAAAAGGCATTTGCTACAGACGACTATTCCAAGGAAGATCTGCAGTATGTTGCGGATGTTCTGAGACATTGCAGCAGCAAAACACTGTGGCGAACATTTGAATCGTGCAATAACTATAAGGTGCCGGATCCTGTTCCGAAGATTGATACGCACATCCATTATTGGTACGCAAAGAATGAAGAAAAAGAGCGGAAAAATGATATAGCGTATATCAGGCGCAGGCTACCTCAGACGGAGTTTGAAGTATTACCGGAACTCGGACACGGCGGACTTGTCTTACTCAGGCCTGAGTTGTTTGAGGAAATGATGAGCAAGTTTCAGTGAGATATGGAAAATATGAGTTAATATACGTTTGACATGAAGGGGGTGGAGAATGCTAATATAATATATCAAAAGGTGCAACCGATAGACGGTTAGCCCTGATATTATTGGATACAAAAGTAACCGCTAAAGTTTGTTAGGACTGGGCGGTTATTTTTGTGTCTTATCATTGCTCTTAGAGCCAACGGCATAATCAAGAGCAAAGCAAGTGATGCATAAAGCTGATTATGGCTATAAACTCCTGTGATGAAGGCTAACCGCCTACCGAATAGGGTAGCACCGCATATATCACATCAAACAAATGTTCGACTCTCAATATTGATTCATAAATAAATACTGTTATAAACATAAAGACATGTTTTACGAAGACACAGGGTGGACGGTGTATAAACTATTTGAGTTCAATATAGGTGAAGGCCAGCCTGAGGATTAACCGCAGGAAAAAGAATATTATTTGCATGATAAATAATAGCAGGCAGATACTTGCTATTATTTTTTATTATATATATTGTGGTGAAAACACATTATTGAAAAAAATCTCAATACCCGCACTGCCGTTTTAAAGTTGAAATTGTTATAGTTATAGATAACAATGTATTTTAAGGGGCCAGTGATGGTGGTTTATATGCACAGATATTTGCAAAGAGATTCCCTGAGATGGTGAAGGAAATGTGCATCACGACAACTTTGACGATAGACTCGGATTATAATCTGGAGAAGTATATCGACAAGTTTCTTGAGAGAATTGTGTAGGTAGTTTGGCGAGAAGTGTAATCAATAAAAAGCGCATAATATTTTCGCAAATTAAAATAAAACCGGGAAAAGGATACAAAGACATTAGAAATTGTATCCTTTTCCTGGTTTTTGTCATTTTAGATAAAATTTTATGCACTTTTGAATGCTGAGAGGTCTTGCTGGCCAACAAATTGTAAACTAGAGCAAGCCTCTAGTCCTTTAACTGGCAATCCGGGCCACCTGAGCGGCAAAGCCGCCCGCGCCCGATATTACTCAGCGTCCTTTATCTCACTGTGAAGCTCCTGCAGTGACTTCACATCGCTGTCACCATGCGCCTGAACGTACAGGATACCCTTTGCGGTTGCTCTTGCGCCTGCAATTGTAGTCACATAAGGAATCTTTGCCTTGATGGCAGCCTTTCTGAGGTAACTGTCGTCGTGGGCACTTTCCTTACCGCTCGGAGAATTGATTATCAGGTCTATAGAGCCATTTGTTATAAGGTCATTGATGTTTGGTCTGCCCTCCTGGAGCTTTTTGACTTTTTCAGCTTTTACTCCGGCAGCCGTAATTATGGCATATGTTCCGCTTGTAGCAAGGATCTTGAAACCAGCTTTCTCGAAGAGCTGAGCGATCTCGATAACCTCATCCTTGTCCTTTCTGTTTACAGAGATCAGGACAGTTCCGCTTGTAGGAAGGAGAGTCTGTGTAGCCTCCTGAGCCTTGAAGAATGCCTCTCCGTAGTAGGTTGAAAGTCCGAGAACCTCACCTGTAGATCTCATCTCAGGTCCTAAGATCGGGTCAACCTCTGGGAACATGTTGAATGGGAATACAGCCTCCTTAACTCCGTAATATGGTATGTGCTGCTCCTTGAGAGCTGGAACAGGAGATGGTCTTCCTGTGAGCTCTGATGTGATGATATCAGTAGCGATAGGAACCATGCGCACGTTACATACCTTTGATACGAGAGGTACTGTACGGGATGCTCTAGGATTTGCCTCGAGAACATATACCTTGCCTTTCTCAATAGCGTACTGCATGTTCATAAGACCTACGACATGCATCTCCTCAGCGATCTTCTTTGTATATTCCTTGATAGTAGCAACATTCTCAGCAGTGATGTGTACTGAAGGAATGATGCATGCTGAATCACCTGAGTGAACTCCGGCAAGCTCGATGTGCTCCATAACGGCAGGAACAAATGCGTGAGTTCCGTCGCTTATGGCATCTGCCTCACACTCAAGGGCGTGATTCAGGAATCTGTCTATAAGTATAGGTCTGTCAGGTGTGACACCAACGGCAGCTCTCATATATCCGTCAAGGCTCTCGTCATCGTATACGACCTCCATACCACGTCCACCGAGAACGTATGATGGACGGACCATGACTGGATAGCCAATCTTGTGAGCGATCTCAAGTGCCTCGTCAACAGTAGTAGCCATACCAGATTCTGGCATAGGAATCTCAAGCTTATCCATCATCTCACGGAAGAGATCTCTGTCCTCTGCAAGATCGATGACAGCAGGAGATGTACCGAGGATCTTTACGCCGTTCTTCTCAAGGTCAGAAGCAAGGTTAAGAGGTGTCTGACCGCCGAACTGTGCGATGACGCCCACTGGCTTTTCCTTGTTGTAAATGCTGAGAACATCCTCAAGTGTAAGTGGCTCAAAGTAGAGCTTATCTGATGTATCATAGTCAGTTGAAACAGTCTCTGGATTACAGTTTACTATGATAGTCTCAAATCCGAGCTTCTTAAGTGCCAGTGATGCATGTACGCAGCAGTAGTCAAACTCGATACCCTGACCGATTCTGTTAGGACCTCCGCCGAGGATCATAACCTTTGGCTTGTTCTCATTTATCGGATTGCTGTCAGGTGCATTGTATGTGGAGTAGTAGTAAGCGCTGTCTTTTGTTCCACTTACGTGTACGCCTTCCCATGCCTCAGTAACTCCGAGCTCGATTCTCTTATTTCTGATGTCCTCCTCAGGAATCTCAAGGATCTGGCTGAGGTATCTGTCTGAGAAACCGTCTTTCTTTGCAGTGGTGAGTGCCTCGTCAGATGGGAGAGAGCCCTTGTGTGCTGCGAGTGCTTCCTCTTCCTCAACGAGTTCCTTCATCTGCTCAACAAAGTAGTGCTTAACCTTTGTTATATCGAAAATCTCATCTACTGTAGCACCCTTTCTGAGCGCCTCGTACATGATGAAATGTCTGTCGCTTGATGGATGTGCAAGCATGCGCAATAGTTCATCCTTGCTCTTTGTATTGTAGTCCTTGGTGTAGCCGAGACCGTATCTTCCTGTCTCAAGGCTTCGGATAGCCTTCTGGAAAGCCTCCTTGTAGGTCTTACCGATACTCATGACCTCACCTACGGCACGCATCTGTGTTCCAAGCTTGTCCTCGACACCCTTGAACTTCTCAAATGCCCAGCGTGCAAACTTGATAACCACGTAGTCACCGTCAGGAACGTATTTGTCTAGTGTGCCGTACTTACCGCACTCGATATCCTTGAGGGTAAGTCCTGTTGCCAGCATGGCTGACACAAGGGCAATAGGGAATCCTGTAGCCTTTGATGCCAGGGCAGAAGAACGGGATGTTCTAGGGTTGATCTCGATTACGATGATTCTGTCAGATACAGGGTCATGTGCGAACTGTACATTTGTTCCACCGATGACCTCAACAGAGTCAACGATCTTGTATGCCTGCTCCTGAAGTCTCTTCTGAACGTCCTCAGAGATTGTGAGCATAGGAGCGGAGCAGAATGAATCACCTGTGTGAACGCCGAGAGGATCGATGTTCTCGATGAAACATACAGTGATCATATTGCCTTCACAGTCACGTACAACTTCAAGCTCAAGCTCCTCCCATCCGAGGATTGACTCCTCAACGAGAACCTGACCTACAAGGCTGGCCTGGAGACCTCTTGCACAGACAGTCTTGAGCTCCTCCTTGTTGTATACGAGTCCGCCGCCGGCACCGCCCATGGTGTATGCAGGACGAAGAACAACAGGGTATCCGAGCTGATCTGCGATGGCGAGAGCCTCATCTACAGAGTAGGCAACCTCGCTTCTTGCCATTTCTATTCCGATTGCGTTCATGGATTTCTTGAATTCGATTCTGTCCTCACCGCGCTCAATGGCATCTACCTGAACACCGATGACCTTGACATTGTATTTGTCTAAGATGCCTTCTTTTGCAAGTTCAGCACAAAGGTTAAGTCCTGACTGTCCTCCGAGATTTGGAAGAAGAGCATCAGGTCTCTCTTTTGCAATTATCTGCTCAAGTCTCTTGACATTGAGCGGCTCAATGTATGTGACATCAGCTGTCTCAGGATCTGTCATGATGGTAGCAGGGTTGGAATTGACCAATACGATCTCGTAACCAAGCTTCTTAAGGGCCTTGCACGCCTGAGTACCTGAGTAGTCGAACTCACATGCCTGACCTATGATGATTGGACCAGATCCTATTATCAGAACTTTGTTAATGTCTTCTCTTTTTGGCATATATTTCTCCTTATTGTAAAATGATTCTTGTTCAGAGCGAGAGCACTGAAAACTACATGAAACCACACAAAATAAAGAAGTATTTTAATGTGATTTTAAACATTGCCGGACATCATTTATTTTCTTTTATAAAAATGCCCAAATTATTGTTATTATAAAGTATAAGAGCCCAAAAGTACATAGCTAATAAGGAAATAAATTGAAAAAATGAACTGAAATATGAAATGGATCAAGAATTGAATTGGAAAGTACGTATGAATATACAGTAAAAATTATTAATGATATGATTTTTTACATAAGAAAATCCGGCACATATGAAAAAACACACATGCCGGATAAAATGTCTTATAACACCTTTGAAAGAAAATCCTTAAGTCTAGGATTCTTAGGGTTGCCGAAGAATTCCTCCGGTGTACCGGATTCTAGAATCTGTCCGTCGTCAATAAATACAACCTTATTGGCAACCTCTCTGGCGAATCCCATCTCATGGGTAACAATGATCATTGTCATGCCTTCGTCCGCAAGAGCCTTCATAAGATCAAGAACCTCGCCGACCATCTCGGGGTCAAGAGCTGAGGTTGGCTCATCAAACAGAATGACATCAGGATTCATGGCAAGCGCACGGACGATGGCAACACGCTGTTTCTGACCGCCTGAGAGAGTAGATGGATATACATCCGCCTTGTCCTCCAGACCGATCCTTTTCAGAAGTTCCTCCGCCTTTGCATGTGCCTCGGCAATGATCTCTGATTTTGTTGTTGTTATTTCCTGCTTTGTCTGCTTTTCCTTGCGGAAGAGATTGGTGACAGGAAGCAGAAGATTATGCCGCTTTGCCTTTTTCAGATCCTGACATCTGACATAGACAGGAGCAAGCATGATATTCTGTATAACAGTCTTATTGTTATACAGATTGAAATGCTGGAAAACCATACCCATATGACGGCGGTGTATGTTTATATCAACCTTAGGGTCTGCTATATCAACACCATTGAATATAATCTGGCCGCCGGTAGGATCTTCCATACAGTTCAAACAGCGAAGAAATGTACTTTTACCAGAACCTGAAGGGCCGATAACAACCATTATATCGCCTTTGTCTATGGTGATATTGATGCCGTTTAAGACTTTGTTATCACCGAAGCTTTTTTCAAGATTAATGACGTCTATCACTCTTTCTCAGGCTCCTTTCCATTAATTTGATTCCCAGACTGATGAGAAGCACCATCACGATGTAGATAAGCGCCATGACCAGATAAGGGACC
Organism: Coprococcus eutactus; assembly: GCF_025149915.1. Taxonomy (NCBI): domain Bacteria; kingdom Bacillati; phylum Bacillota; class Clostridia; order Lachnospirales; family Lachnospiraceae; genus Coprococcus; species Coprococcus eutactus. The sequence goes on along the minus strand of NZ_CP102278.1, from coordinate 1,717,354 downwards.
ATGAATTCGTAGCTGTTACTTCCGATGTAGTTGAATGCAACGTAGAGATCAGTTGCTCCGACAAAACTTACAACTGAAGTCTCCTTTATTAAAGAAATAAATTCATTTCCAAGGGTTGGCAGAATATTCTTGACTGCCTGAGGTATAACGATTTTGAGCATGGTAGTCGAAAAACTGAGTCCCATGGCACGTCCACCTTCCATCTGACCTGGATCAACGGAGAGTATACCACCACGCATGATCTCTGAGATGTAGGCACCGCTGTTGAGTCCGAATACAAGCATAGCCACCTGAACTCCTGTCATGTGTCCTCCCACTATAGGAAGAAGAACATAGTAGAAGAGAAGAAGCTGTACAACCATAGGTGTTCCACGGAAGAAACCTACATATACACTGCAGATCGCATCCAGAACTCTAGGCAGACGCTTGTACTTTGGAATTACCCTGACGGTAGCAATGAGGGTACCGATTATTATACCGATGATAAGACCGGCAATGGCTATTATCACAGTATTCTTCAGACCCTCGACTACCTTAACATACCCGTTGTTGTCGATGAATATTTCTATGAATTTTTGTATTTTTGTAGAAATGTCTCCCATGAAATATCCTTTCAAACATAATTGGCGTTAATACTAAAACTACTAAATCCGAATTAAAATTTACTGCATTGCGTTAAGAGCAGCAGTGATGCTGGCTGCTGGAGCGGCATCGATGATAACATAGTTGAGGTTACCATTTAAAAGATCCTGAACTGCAAGGGAACCGTTCTTGTAGCCGGTTGAAGTCATAGCAAGTTTTGTGAATCCCCAGTCTGCGTCACCCTCGCAGTAGAACTGTCCGGTAGTACCTGTCTGGAAACCAATCTTCATGTCTGAGCCTTTAGCCTGAAGAATCTTGTTGACATCATCAGCTGTCTTGCAATCATCAAACTCTGTATTGTCTGATGTAACGATGAGCTTCTGAGAAGCCTTGTAGTATGAATCTGAGAAGCTTACATACTCCTCACGGTCTGGCTTTATAGTAAGACCTGCCATAGCGATATCACACTTGTGCTGACCAACTGAGAGACATACAGCATCGAAATCCATGTTCTGGATAACGAGCTCCTTGCCAAGCTTGTCTGCGAGAGCCTTAGCTATCTCCATATCGACACCATAGTAGTTCTCACCCTTTGTATACTCAAATGGCTCGAATGCAGCATTTGTTGCAACTACAAGCTGATCCTTGTTTGCATCGAGTGTTGCTGACTCAACGGCAACTGGCTCGCCGTCACCGAAATAGTGATTGCAGATCTCCTCAAATGATCCATCCTCGTTCATTGACTTGATGAAATCATTGACCTGTGTTAAGAGCTCAGGCTGATCCTTATCAACACCGAAAGCATACTGCTCGTCTGTAAGGTCAATCTCTATGACCTTTGCAGTCTTCTTTGATGATGAAGCACTCTCTGAAGCTGCCTCCGAAGAATCATCCTTGCTTCCACAAGCAGTAAGAGCTGTCATAGCCAGAACTGCTGACATTGAAATTGCTAATAAGTTTTTGAGTTTCATTTTTACATCTTCCTTTCATATTTTATCTGAATAAATATACCATTGTGTTTCAAAAAAAGCAATTAATATATGAAAAAACTCGTTCCAAAAGCGGGAAAAAGTGAGATGCCTAATAAAAACAGGCTTTTATTCATGATTTATAAATAAACATTGTTATATGAATAGTATTTACTATATAATACATTTGTATCATTAAAAAAATGAAACTCATATTTAAATATGAAGAATACAGGGAGGTCAGATTATATGAGATACGAGATCAAAGGCGGCATGATGCCTGTGGTAGAAATCATTTTGGAGGCAGGGGAATCTATAAACTGCGAAAAAGGTGCAATGGTATGGATGTCTCCGAATATGCAGATGCAGACATCAGGTGGCGGAGTAGGCAAGATGTTCACCAGGGCCATATCCGGTGAATCGATGTTCCGAAATACATATACGGCTCAGGGGGGACCTGGACTGATAGCATTCGGTTCAAGCTTTGTGGGGAATATAATGGCGGTTGAGATAGGACCTGGCAAGGAGATCATTTGTCAGAAGTCAGCATACCTTGCGTCGACACCGGGAATCAATCTGGAGATAGCTTTTCAAAAGAAGATAGCCGGTGGGTTCTTCGGAGGTGAGGGATTTATTATGCAGAGGATTACAGGTCAGGGAATAGTGTTCATTGAAATCGATGGTTCTGTTGTGGATTACATGCTTGCACCGGGACAGCAGATGGTCATTGACACAGGTTATCTTGCAATGATGGATGCAACATGTTCCTTGAACGCAGAGACAGTAAAGGGTGGTGCCATGAATATGTTCTTTGGAGGAGAGGGATTCTTCAATACAGTGGTAACAGGCCCTGGCAGAATAACACTTCAGACCATGCCAAAATCGCAGCTTGCCGCTGAGATAGCATCCATGATACCATCTAAATAACCAATAGAGCCATATATTTAAGCCGACCCCAAAAGAACACTGCAGCATCTTTCAATGTCAGCTAACTTGAAAATAAAAAGTTAAATATGAAATTTTGACGAAAATATAGTCGAATACAGTGATTAAACTTAGATTTTTCAACCAAAATTTGCGAAATACTGCAAACTTATGCGATTAAGGTCTAGACAACCGGAGAAATAAATTATATGATACAAGGGTTGAACGTTAGGATAGTCTATTTAATGTAGAATATTTTGACGTGCAACCTGGACATATAACTATAACATTGTTAGGTAGCAAGGGAGACTTTTATGAAAGCGTACAGTGAATTATCAAAAGAAGAGTTAATGGAACTTAGAGAGCAGCTGCTTGCGGCATATGAGGAGAAGAAGGCTCTTGGCCTGAACCTTGATATGTCAAGAGGTAAGCCATCACCAACCCAGCTTGGAGTATCTGTTGGTCTTATGGATGTTATCAACAGTGATTCTGATATGAAGTCAGAGTGTGGCATAGACTGCAGAAACTATGGGTGCCTTGATGGAATTCCAGAAGTCAAGAGACTTATGGCAGAGATGATGGGAACTACTGAGGATCATATCTTCATCGGTGGTAACGCAAGTCTTACTCTTATGTTTGACACTGTATCAAGAGCATATACACATGGAATAATGGGAGAGACACCTTGGTGCAAGCTTGATAAGGTGAAGTTCCTCTGTCCTGTTCCAGGATATGATAGACATTTTGCTATCACAGAGCATTTTGGAATAGAGATGATCAACATACCTATGTCAGAGACAGGTCCAGACATGGATATGGTTGAAGAACTTGTAAATTCAGATCCAACAGTAAAGGGTATATGGTGCGTGCCAAAGTACTCAAACCCACAGGGAATCTGCTACAGCGATGAGACAGTAAGAAGATTTGCAAATCTTAAGCCTGCGGCTAAGGACTTCAGAATCTTCTGGGACAATGCATATGTCATCCATCATCTGTATGAGGACAATCAGGTAGAGATACTTGATATCATCGGAGAGTGCGAAAAGGCTGGCAATCCGGATATGGTATTTGAGTTTGCGTCAACATCAAAGGTAAGTTTCCCTGGCTCAGGAGTTTCAGCTATGGCTACATCACATGCAAATCTTGAGGATGCCAAGAAGCATTACACAATACAGACCATAGGAAACGATAAGGTAAATCAGCTCAGACATGCAAGATACTTCAAGAACCTTGATGGACTCAAGGAGCATATGAAGAAGCATGCTGATTTCATGAGACCAAAGTTTGAAACAACTCTCAAAGTTCTTGAGAAGGAGCTTGATGGACTTGGAATTGGTTCATGGATCAAGCCTCTCGGCGGATATTTCATATCATTTGACGCTATGGAAGGTTGTGCAAAGGCGATAGTTGCAAAGTGCAAGGAGGCAGGAGTTATCCTCACAGGCGCAGGAGCAACATTCCCATACCACAACGATCCAAAGGACAGCAACATCAGAATCGCACCTTCATTCCCTACACCGGAGGAGATGCAGCAGGCAACAGAGATATTTGTTCTCTGTGTAAAGCTTGTAAGTGTTCAGAAACTGCTTGAGGTGTAAAAGGCAACTTCGGAGCAACGGCTCCGCGGGCTATATCAATTAAAGAAATACTATTAAAAAAAGTAATAATGTTCAAAAAAAGATCTCATTCATGTGGATGAGATCTTTTTTTGAACATTCATATTGTGACTATTTGACTGATTTTGTGATTATACAATCAATAACGATCAAATAAGTAATAAAATATGAATAGCGCAATCGGTTGAAATGCCCTTGTTATACATAAAGTCACAATATGTTCATAAAATAGCCATAATTTTGGCGATTTTTCATCATTGATATATCACAATTAGGTATCTATAATCTAGAATGACAAGAATAGGTTTATCGTGTCGTAATCTGGCATATAAAGCAAGGAGGTGGCTGGTTGTTTAACTATTACATATATAGATCTTACTTCAACGCCAGACACAGTTTTAATGGTGACAGGGAGAATATGCATGGTCATTCGTTTACGTTAGTCACATATATAGGCATGAAGGATAAGAGTGAGGATATACCTTTCTTCAAACTTGAGGCGATAGTTTCAGCGTTTGTTGACCAGTACAGAGGCAAGTATTTGAATGAGCTTCCTGAGTTTCAGAAATGTGAGAACACGCTTGAGACATTGGGCGATCATTTCTATGAAGAACTTAAACGCAGGCTTGAGAAGATTGGAATGGAACTTTATCAGCTGGATATATCTGAAAATCCTCTTTGCGTGTATCAAGTGTCGGACAGACTGCTGCTGCCTACCATGAATATGGATACTAGCAATAGAAACTATCAAAAGATATTTGATGACATACTGAGACTTGAGAGTATGACAGGAGTAAACAATTCTCAATAGATTTTACTACAAGAAAAGGCGTGATTATATGAAGAACAGAAGAACTAAAATCAAGAGACTTACAGGGATTATAACTGCGGTATGCATGGTGATCATCTTTTCAGGTATTTCCATATTTGGAAGTCAGGCGCAGACACTCTCCGATGGAAATGGTGGAAGCATAGAAGTGACAACGGATGGCGAGTACATCTATCTGGAATATAATGGTTCATGGACTAATTACATTCAGCAGACATTTGATGTATCCGTAAATGGACAGACAGCTCCGGGGGCATTATCCAAGTTAGTTATAAACACAGGCAACAATGGCGATGGTTCATCATTTAACGTGTTAAATGCATGGTATCAGGCAATCGACGGCGCTGCTGGTTATACGACAAATGCCGGCGCATCGTCATCTGGCTGGGGATATGCGGATATGTCCTGGAGTGCAAAGGTGCCAGTCAGCACATATGGAACGGATGTACGGAATATAACAATAGGCTGGAATGGCAATACGGCCGGGCTTGATATAGCAGATGGTAGTTCATCCTCAGAGGCGACCACGGAGGCCGGAAGCGAGACAACTACGGAGGCTGAGAGTGAGTCAACCACAGAGGCTACAGAGAACAGCACAGAAGAGACTACGACCGAAGATGCGACTGAGGATACCACAGTGACAACAGAGCAGGCATCAGAGAGCACTACAGAACAGATAACAACTGAAGGCAGCACTACAGAACAGACAACGGAGAAAGCCACAACAGAGACGGGAACAACTGAGGAGATCACAGGACCTGTCACATCCGGACTTGTGATCGATGGGTATTATGGTGAGTGGAGTCAGTATCCGTCAGCGGATATAACTTACAACAGTAACAATGGTTACTCAGTTCACAAGGGACAGCTTGCAGTGGAGAATGGAAGACTGTATGTACACTTTTCCATGAACGATCTGTATACATCCCAGATGCAGTTCCATCTGTGGAATATAACAGTGGATGGAAAGTCATGTGTGCTCAATGTACTACCTGTGAATTCCGACGGGTCCATAAACTGGGGTGGTCAGACTAATGGCTTTGGAGCAGGAGTATACAGGAATTTTGGCGTGTTTGCAGGCTACTACAATGATGTGGATGGAGATGTGGCATTCACAGTATATGATGCAGCACACACAGAAATGGGCAAGGGTGATGAGATAGAGTTCTCCATATCACTTGACAAACTGGCAGACTATCTTGGCATAAAGCTGGATCAGGGGGCAACAATCACTGTATCAAACCCTAATATAGGTACGGAGGGTGTTACAATAACCGGAACACCTACAGGTCCTTGGGCTGGTGCTGCTATAGCCTTGCTCATGGCCATAGGCGGAGTAATAGTATATAGAAGAAAGAGAATATAAACTGCTGAAGGTTATAGCAGGGTGTGAATATGAATGAGAGGAGGTGCACGCCGATGATGAATATGTTTTTTGTTATAGTACTGGTTTTGTGGATATATATATTGACCGTACTGAAACGTGGAAAGCTGGATTTCTGGTATTTTATAACCGGAAGCATAGGCCTTTTTGTATTTATGCTCATCAAGATTGAACCGGTCGTTCTTGCACCTCTCCAGAAGAGCGTGTCTGCGGTTGCCGGCATGTTCGGAGATATGACAGGCATATATGAGGGATACTTCAACAAGAACATAGTGTTCATATCGACTGGTGATGCCAACCTGTCAATGTATATAGATTATGAGTGCTCAGGAATAGTGGAGATGCTGGCATTCCTGTCGCTTTTGTGGTTTTTCCCTATGTACCACACATATGAAAAGGTGGTACTCAGCATAGTTGGACCAGCCCTGATATTTGCGGCAAATGTACTCAGGATATTCACCATATGTCTCATTGTTCATGTGTTTGGCGGCGGTTCGTACTTCGTTGCACACAGCATAATAGGACGTCTGGTATTCTATGCATGTACTGTGCTTTTGTATTTCTTCGTGTTCACAAAGGCTCAGATCATCAGACAGAAGGTAGGAGGTTTCAGATATGACACTGATAACACAGATCTTTCATAGCTCCATACTTTTCTGGGCGGCATGGGTCATCATACCGATCGTTATGGAGATCATACCGACTATATGCAATTTCTTCATACTGATAAAGAAGAAGCTTGTGTCAAGGAAGGAGAAGGTGATCAACTTCTCACCGGAGATAACACTTATCATACCTGTATACAATCAGGAGCACAGCCTTCACAGATGTATAAGCTCCATAGATGCGTCAAGCTATCCAAACAGCAAGATATATATACTTGTTGTAAATAATATGAGCACGGACAGGAGCTTTGACGTATTCTGCAAATGTCAGGAGGAATTTCCTGATCTTACAATGAACTGGGTAAATTCAAGGCAGGGAAAATCAAAGGCTCTCAATCTGGGACTTTTCAACAGCTATGGCAAATATATCATACACATAGACAGCGATGGTGTGCTTCAGAGGGATGCCATCAGGAATATGGTGACCAAATTCGAGAGAAATCCTGACATCGACTGCATGACCGGAACGATCATGACCAACCCTGAAATGGTCGATGATACTGACAGATTTGGGCTCAGACTGCTTAGAAAACTGGAGTTCTTTGAATACTGTCAGGCGTTTCTTGCTGGTAGGAATTTCCAGTCGGAGTTCAACAATATATTCACTTTGTCAGGTGCTTTCTCAGCATTCAGACGTTCGACCATCATGAAGACAAATATGTACAACACGGATACCGTGTGCGAGGATACGCATGTAACGTTTCAGATAAGGGATGTGCTCGGAGATAAGGTAGCACTGTGCAGTGAAGCTATATTCTATGTTGATCCGATAGAAGATATGAATAGACTATATATACAGAGACAGAGATGGCAGAGGGGTGAGATAGAGGTTGTCCACATGTTCATGAAGAACAGGATGAACGCCGTGCGCGGATTCTTCTCTGACTTCATTGTGAGATTGATTATGTTCGATCATACATTTGCATTCCCACGTATGATATGGTACTTTGCGCTGATATGCCTTGGTATATTTCAGGATTATCCGTTTACGCTCATCATAGATTCGGTCATAATCATGTATTTTTTGTATGTGTTTACCACAACACTGCTATATATATGTATAAGTCTTTTCCTGAGTCCGTTTAAACAGCTCAGAAGATATTACATGAGAAAATGGTATCTTGTATTCCTGCTTCCTCTGTACAACTTTGTCGTGTTCTGGTTCAGATTTGCAGGAATAATCAACTCCATGAAGTCCAGGGGAAGCTGGAAAATGCAAAATTTCAGCGAGGAGAGACAGACGGCGTGGAGCATCATAAAGCATGACTTCCGCTGGCTTGGAAGATTGGTGTACAAGGTGACAGGAAGGAGAAAATGTCATGAGCAGGAAAGCTGAAAAGAATAAGTCATATAGAGGAAGAGTAGTGGCAGCTTGTGCTGTTGTTCTGTTTATGATAGCTCTGGAAACCATATACTATGGTTATCACATGAAGACCAATAGAGACAATATTCTTGCAGCATATAAGGACTACCAGTCGCAGATGGTATCTATTCTGGCTGAGAGACTGGAAGGCTTGGGTGAGAAAGATATGGAGTCAGTCATCAATGAAGTAGTTGATATATCCGGTTCGAAATGGGCGTTCCTTATAAAAGCGGATGATATCATATTTATCAAGGATACGGCAACCACGGCGGAACTGTCTAACATGACTGCATCTGGGCTGGATGAATATATGAGCGAACAGAAGGGAATAGTCAGTACGGTTGCTATTGCCGGATCTGGTTACGTTGTCGGGATATATGCTGACAGGTCATATGTGCTTTCGTCGTACGGAGTGAATGATTTTGAATTCTATATCGTAATAGCTGTGATAGCAGCCTTCCTTGTTCTTGGCGGCATGGTGATAGAATATGCCGGCAGGATAGGGCATATGGGCAGAAAGGTTCAAAGATTAGAAGATGAACTTACAGCGAGAAATGAGAAATTCGATGAATATGAGAGACTTACAGAAAGCTATGAGGAAGAGTTAAGACAGAAGGATATTGAGCCTGCAGATAAAAGATCAGGTAGATATTACGATATGGAGGTTGTGGACTCTCTGCTCTCAAAATCGACAGATCCGGAGCTTTATCCGATTACTTTCTTGTTCATAAGTGTTCAGATGGGAGATCGTTATTTTTCAAGAGATGAGATATTCGGGATAATGGATTTCATAAAGGGCTGCATGGAATCTAATCATGTGACTGCAGAAATGTCAAAGGGCAATTTTGTTGTGCTTATGTATATGACAGATATGTCAACGGCTGAAGACATACGTGATAAGATGCTTGAAAGCTGGAAAAGAACCTCGGCAAATGAAGCGGGAGCCGAGATTAGAACAGAACTCAGAGCTGCCACAGACGGCGATGATCCTAGAAAGGTATTCTACGGGGAGGAGATGGACAGATGAGATTCAGGCAATACAAATTCAAATTCTACCTCAATGCAAGACATGGAATTTACAAAAACGGAGTGCTTGGGGAGGTACATCCTCACACCTGGGAGATAGTCATAAATGTTGTCAAGGGAAGAGATGAGACTGTAAAGTTCCATCATCTGGAGCACAGAGTTGAAGAATTACTGAACAGGTATCAGGACAAGACTTTGAATGAGATTGCACCATTTGACATGATAAATCCCACACTTGAGAATATGTGTGAGTATTTCAAGGATGAGCTGACCGAAATACTCAACAGAAACGGCTGGATATTCCTGATGATGGAGATGAGTGAGTCGCCATCCATGTCCTATGTGGTTAGTCTCATTGATGACAGTTACACCGAAGAGATGCAGACCATCAATTCTCTGACAGATAGGATATTGAAAGAAATAAAGCAGAGCCGTGATGTTGAGAAAAAAGATTGACAATTAATACTAAGTATTTTGATGTTGACCTTAAGGATGGCAAGAACAGAGTTGCCATATCATCATCATTTGCTGAGAAATATGGTTATGGTGTGGGTGACGAAATCGTGCTCCACGACGAGGAGAATGATATAGATTATGGTTTTACAGTGGACAGTGTGACACAGTATACTCCGTCGTTCTATGTTTTTATGGCTATTGATGACGCAAGGGAACTGTTCGGTGCAGAAAGTGACGAGTACAATGTGGTATTTGCAGATAAAGATCTGGGAGTTGATCCGGCAAGACTGTATGCAACCACAACAAAGGCTGATATCGAGTCTGCTGCCGGAATATTTGCTGATCAGATGAAGAGCATGGTTGTTATGATAGTTATTATCTCGACACTTATATTCGTAGTGGTAATGTATTTGATGATGAAGGTTATGATAGACAGATCAGTATTTTCAATCTCGCTTATAAAGGTGTTCGGATACAGGACAAAGGAGATAAGGAAGCTATATCTGGATGGCAATTTCTTCATAATCGCAATTGGAGCAGCCATATGCCTGCCACTTGCAAAGCTCATAATGAGTGCAGTGTATCCTTCTCTGGTGTCAAATGTAAACTGTGGCGTCAAGCTGACATTTGTCCCATGGCTCTAGGCTGTGCTTTATGGCGGAATACTTGTCCTGTATTTCATAATCAACAGAGTTCTGGTTGGCAGGCTGAACAAGATCGTGCCGGCTGAGGTGCTGAAGAACAGAGAGTAAGGATAGTGGCAGTATGATATAAAAGTACCTTAAAATAATATATGATTGCGGAGGCGGTATAAATAATCGCCTCCGTTATTTTGTGTGCAAAATTAGTCTGAAAAGCAGATAGGTATTGTGATTGCTGTCGGGACTATACGGGATATATATGCGGTTTTTCTTGCACAATGTGCAGTTTATATTGTAAAATCATTTATAGTATGCAAAAAAGTAATAGGAAAAGAGAATTACAGATATGGAGAAATTACTTAAGATCATCACTGATGTCAATTCATCGGTGAACAATTTTATATGGGGAGTGCCATCCATGATATGTATCGTGGGTGTTGGACTGTGGCTCCTCATAAGAAATCGTGGCGTTCAGTTTACAAAGTTTGGATATGCTTTCAAACATACGTTTGGAAGGATATTCAACAAGAAGGAGACCTCAGAAGGTGCCATAAGTCCATTTCAGGCTGTATGTACAGCACTGGCGGGAACTGTTGGGACGGGAAATATAGCGGGAGTTGCCGGAGCCATCGCCATAGGCGGTCCGGGAGCAGTATTCTGGATGTGGATATCAGCACTTCTTGGAATGGGAACAAAGTTTGCAGAGGTAGTTCTGGCGGTGTTCTATAGAGAGAAAGATGCAAATGGTGACTGGGTTGGAGGCCCAATGTATTATATCAAGAACGGTCTCGGCAAGAAGGCGTACTTCCTTGCCGTGGCATATTCGATTTTAGGTATACTAACTGTGTTTGGAACCGGAAATGCAACCCAGGTCAACACCATAACAACGGCTATAGACTCAGCTCTTTTTAACTACAATCTAGCTGACAGGAGCAATGCATTTACAATAAACCTTGTGATAGGAATCATAATAGCCATTCTTGTTGCGCTTATACTGATAGGCGGAATAAAGCGAATAGGAAGAGTCGCTGAAAAACTCGTGCCATTTATGGCGGCAATGTATATAATTATGGCTATAATCCTTGTCTTAATAAATATCAAGAGTGTGCCTGACGTGTTTGCATCGATATTTGAGGGCGCATTCAATCCAAAGTCCGTCACAGGCGGAGTGGTTGGCAGCCTGTTCCTTAGCATGCGAAAGGGCGTGTCGAGAGGTATCTTCTCCAATGAGGCAGGTCTTGGTACAGGATCAATAGCCCATGCATGTTCAGATGTAAAGCACCCGGTGCAGCAGGGGCTCTGGGGAATATTTGAGGTGTTCATCGATACTATCGTTATATGTACACTCACAGCCCTTGTTATCCTGTGCAGTGGAACAGATATAGCGTATGGACAGGCAGCAGGTGCAGACCTGACAATAAATGGTTTTGTAGCCACATATGGAAACTGGATATCTATATTTACGGCAGTTGCTCTTTGCTGTTTTGCTTTTTCAACAATTCTCGGATGGGGACTTTACGGTTCTAGGTGCGTAGGATTCCTGATCGGAAGCAGATTCATAAAGCCATTCATGGTAGTGTATGCATTTGTCGCGATCATAGGAGCAACAATGGATCTCGGACTCCTGTGGGATATAGCGGATACATTCAACGGCCTCATGATAATACCGAACCTTATCGCTGTGTTTATGCTTTCTGGTACTGTCGTTAAGCTCACCCGTGAATATTTTGATGATGGTCCGGGCAAGTTTGGAGTTGAGATTAGTAAATAGAACTGACGGTGAAACATGTCTGGTGATTCTTACTGGGCTGTGTAAAATGAAAGGAATTTTAATATGGAAGAAATATCAAGTGAAATTTCTAACAAATATGCTATACTTATTGACTCGGAGAATGTATCAGCAAAATATATTGAGAGTATATTTGATGAGCTTTCAAGACTTGGCTCCATAACAGTCAGGAAGATATATGGAGACTGGTCAAAGAATAATAACGGCTGGGACAAGGATTGCCTTTTGTCCTACTCTATACAGCCGGTGCAGCAGTTTTCCTATACAGCCGGCAAAAACTCAACAGATTCGGCAATGATAATAGATGCCATGGATCTGCTTTATACAAGCAATATAGATGGATTCTGTCTGGTGACGAGTGACAGTGATTTCACAAGACTGGCATCGAGACTCAGAGAGGCTGGCAAGCAGGTGATAGGAATGGGAGAGCGAAAAACGCCAAAGGCTTTTGTCAGTGCATGTACCAGCTTTAAGATACTCGACTCTCTTGTGAATGAAGACCTTAACAAGCCTGCATCAAAGCCTGTTTCTATGGAGACTGCGGTTTCGGATGAATCAAGTATAACAAGTATAAGAGACATAAAGAAGACTGTATACAACATCATTGATGAGAATGAGGATAAGGACAAAAAGACTCATATGGGTGAGATTGGTAGCCGCCTTGTGAACAAATATCCTGATTTTGACGTGAGAAATTATGGATATTCTAAGCTTTCAACATTTCTCAGCGAGGAGTTTGATGACCTTGACATAGACAAGGGAAGACAGAAATTTGTGTCCATCAAGAACCACATGGATCCGAAGAGTGAGGTAAAGGACAAGATAATCAGACTCCTCACGGAAAGCACGGATACTATGTACAATATGGGAAGATTGAATACGGAACTCAAGAATATTATTCCTGGGTTCAGCATAAAGAAATATGGATATAGCAAATTCTCCAGTTTCCTTAAAAGTTTCGGGTGCTTTGAGATAGTTGGAGACCGGGTAAAGGTTACAGAAAAACAGATATAGATCAACGATTTGGAATTACGGTGTTGAATTGTGTATTTTGAGAAAAAATAACAAAAAAAGTAAGTTTTTTTGTTGAAAATCAATAAGAATAGTGATAAATTGAAATTGTGGGTTTTTATGTACGGAGAACCTGCTATGGGGGAAGAAGTGTACGCACAAAATAAGGAGAGGCATTATTTATGATACTTATTGATACTCAAAAAGAGGAGTTTAGCAAGCTTAAGGATATTCGTGTCTTCGGAAAGATAAGCCATGAGAACAGATTTAACAAGAATTTTCTGGTGATAGGTCTTGGTGGACTTGGAAGCAGAGCTGTATGTGCGTTGAAAGGGATGCTGGTGAATGATATAACCCCGGAAGACAATATTAATTTTCTCATGATCGATTCAGATATTTCAGAGATGGAACGGACTATAGAGGATAGCAAAGAAGGGGTTGGTTTCAATGCTCTTGAGGTTATCAGTATATACAGACCTGATATAGAAAATGTACTTGAGAATGGGATCCAGAACAACAAGATACATAAGAATCTTGCTAACTGGATGAGTCCAGAATTTCCAGAGATAATAATAGGAAGAGATGGCGCAAAGGGAAACAGACAGATTGGCCGTCTGATGTTTTCCAATGCTTATACAGATATAAGGATGTTGTTGTTTGACAAACTGCAGGCAGTGTACGACAAGACAGAGGAGGGTACAGTTGATGTACTCATAGTGTCTGGCGTCTCCGGAGGAACCGGAAGTGGAATCCTGTCAGATGTGGCATACAATATAAGGGCTTACGGCAAGGCGAAGAAGTGGAATAACCTCAGGATAGGTGGTTGTCTATTGATGCCGGATGTGTTATTTGGATATAAAGCAGTATATGAGGATACAGAGCTCGTGTCCAGACTAAATGCAAATGGATGTGCGACCATGAAGGAAGTGGATTATTACATGAAGCTTTCTGAGAAGGATGACAATTATACATTTATTAGTAAGGATAACAAGATGGTCATCAGAGAGAATCTCTTTGATGCCTGTATGCTTGTATCGGGAAGAAAAGATTCCCAGGGCTATATTCCTGAAGGGTTTGTACTGAAAGATGTGGCAAGTTTCATTTACAGGCTTGCCAGCAACAAATATATCGGCAACAACGATGTCGACAATGACAGGAAGCTTCTTAGAGATGTTTTCTTTGAGAATGAAGGCTATGCCATAACCAACTGGAAGATGGAGCATAATGATGAAGATATCAAGAAGTCTAACTGCTACTATAAGGTTGTAAGCGAGGCTGATTACCATATTCCAATCAAGGAGATTGAGAATATGTGTGAGAATGATATATTTTCACAGGCGTACAAGGGATTATACCGTTCTCCTTTTAAAGAGGGCAACGCGGAGGCAGATATCAAGGGTGTCCTCACAGAACTCACAGAGTTCCTAGGAGAGGATGCTGGGGAGAATATCAAGCTGAATGTGGGCGGACTTATCCAGTACAGTCAGATCACCAAGCCAACATATAAGATGATCAAGAAGCATACAGATGGACTCAGAGAGGGATTTGCTACCAAAATGGAGAATTTCGAGAAAGAACTCCCTGTCATAATAAAGTCCATGAAGAATAAACTTTGGGGCGCGCTGGATGATGTTATCGTTAAATATATGAAGGAATTTGGTCCGTTTGGCGCAATAGATATTATAGGAGCTCCGAGTGCGGGAGTAACTGACTCCACCAAGGGTATGATGGCTGAGGTCAAAAAGCTTGAAAAAATGATGAAGGATTACACTCCGTCGGGAGAGTATACGAGAATCATCGATTCCATAAAGGAGATTGTGGCAAAGAGATTTTTTACATTCCCATCTGCCAAGAGGGAGACCGAGAATGGATACTATGAAGCATGTATCAAGGAGATGCTTGCCGCGGAGAGAACAAAGCTTATAGATGAACTTGACGCACAGGATTTGTTTGGCGATACTCTCAGATGGCTTCAACAGAGGGCTGAGAGACTTGACGAGATATATTCACAGTTCGGGGAGGATCTTAAGAATTCCATAGATGATCTGTCTATTGCGGGCAGTCAGACAGTTGTGAACATATTAAAGAAGGCCAAGAGACATGAATTTCTTCCTACGGACTATGTTACATCCAAGAGGATAGGAGAGATGAGTTCAGGCATTATCAAGCTCATGCTTGATAATGAGGCCAACATTGACAACGGAAGAGTCATACCGGTTAAAGATGAGATGGAGAAGATTTACAGAGAATTTTTCTCCGGTGTTGGAGCTTACGGACCTGAAAAGATGTTTACAGTTGCATTTTCGGATAATAAACTTACGGAACAAGATATCAATGTAATGTTTGGCTCACCGGTCAATGATCGCCGTACAGCTATCATGGAGGAGGCTGCAAAGGCATTTGTGGATGATATATCAGAGGAACAGCCACTCTGTGTACTTAAGGATGATTACAAGGAGAAGCTGCTTGCGAAGAAATATATTTCAGTTCCTAATGTTATGCCGTATTTCAGTAAGGCAGTGAAGGCGATACTCATGGGCAAGCCATACAATGAGAAGGAAGACTCGATAACATTGAATCCTGGCGAGATTGAGATATCCATAGATGATATATTTGTGGGTGTCCCTGTTTCCATGATGCAGTGTGCAATGGAGATGCAGATGGCATACAATGCGGTTTATGATTACAAGGGACTTCATATAGATGAGGTCAATAAGGATATGAAGAGTTTCCCAGACTTTGTGACTATATAATTATTTAAGTTTATTTATAGGGTATTAGCAAGAAAAAATTTTAATACAGAGCCATTTAATATCACACTGTATATTAAATGGCTCTGTTGCGTTTAATGGAACGGGTGTGGTACATTAGTTGTAATTGGTGATTAAAATAAAGCTGTAAAATATGTTGAAAAGGATTTTGTAAAGGGTGTTGTATGGGTCATAGTATGGATTATTTGTTGTATGTCATGGATACAAGGGCACTTGAGGACGATGCAGAATTTGAACGGTGGCTTGAAATGGTGTCTGAATACAGAAGAAGAAAAGTTCTGAGGCTTAGAAGAAGAGAGGATAGAAATGCAAGTCTTGCCGCAGGATGTCTGCTTTCATATGCGTTAAAGCAGTATGCGGGTATAGATGAGCGGAATATTGTATATATAAAGAATAAATCAGGGAAACCATTTATCATAGAAAATTATGATGAGCAGTATGATCTGGGGAGAAATGCTCCCGGTGTGGACAGAATGTGTGCGTCTGCGTACAGAAATGATAATACTGATATACAATTTTCCATAAGCCACACAGAAGGGTGCGTTGCTGTTGTGGTTGGAGGAAACGTATGTGGTATTGATGTGGAGCATATTAGACGCATACCGGACAGCATAGTAAACAGAATGTACTCAAAGGAGGATGCAGAACGGATAGCGGATATTGAGGATGAAAGTGAAAAAGCAGATATATATAGCACATGTGTGTGGACCAGAAGGGAAGCTTTTGGAAAGATGACTGGGACAGGGCTGCTCATGTCTGATCCGGATCAAAAGAAGGTCATGGATGATGGATATATGGCGGAACGTAATGCGGTGCTCACGAACTATGAAATAGGACAATATCCGTCAGGTAAATTGTTCATAATAAATTGCAAAGAGAGCGTAAAGGCGCAGTTCGTTGTGGCTGTATGTAGTGAAAAAGGCGCATCGATTGCGGATCTGCACGTCATTGATTCACATAAGCTTGAAATATAGGCTTCACCATTTGCGTGTGGTGTGGTATTATGTGTAATTAGGTGTATAAGCAAGAAAAGTACTTAAGGAGAAGGAAATGAGTAAAAAAGCGACAAAGGCTCTTAATAATAAATATTATGTAGCGAGGTACAATGCTTCTAAGAATAATGATAGTCTTACAAGCAGGGAGAAAAGTGCAGAGGTTCTTAATATCGACAGAACAAGGCTTTCTAGGATAGAGCTTGGAACAGTAGTCCCGTATCCGGAGGAAGTGCTGTCCATGTCAAAGGCGTATGACATACCTGAGCTTTGCAACAGCTATTGTTCAAGCGACTGCCCTATAGGAAAAGAGACTGTGAAGCCTATAAATGCAGATAGTTTGGACAGACTTATACTCCAGTTCCTTGGTTCATCAAAGAAAATGGAGGATATATCAGAACAGCTCATAGAAATAACCGCTGATGGAATAGTCGATGAAACTGAGGTGGCAGCATTTGATGCGATTCTTGATGAACTTGAGAGGATGTCTGTAAATATACAGTCGCTTATGCTCTGGGCACAGAAGAACAGAGATGCCCTGAAAGAGAAGAACAATTAAAGCATATCCGCAAACAGTGATTTATAAAAAAAATAAATATGAGGAAAAGATAATGGATGACAAGTTAAGAGAAGAGATAAACAGAAGAAGGACATTTGCCATAATTTCACATCCTGATGCCGGTAAGACGACACTTACAGAGAAGTTCCTGCTTTTTGGAGGAGCCATCAATACAGCCGGTTCAGTAAAAGGAAAAGCAAACTCAAAATATGCAGTGTCCGACTGGATGGATATAGAGAAGGAGAGAGGTATTTCTGTTACTTCGTCTGTTTTACAGTTCAACTATGATGGTTACTGTATAAACATCCTTGATACTCCAGGACACCAGGATTTCTCGGAGGATACCTACCGAACCCTCATGGCTGCTGACTCAGCTGTCATGGTCATTGATGCGTCAAAGGGTGTTGAGGCTCAGACAATAAAGCTTTTTAAGGTTTGTGTCATGAGACATATTCCTATATTCACATTTATTAATAAGATGGATAGAGATGCAAGAGATACATTTGAACTTCTCGATGATATAGAGACAGTCCTCGGTATAAAGACATGCCCCGTAAACTGGCCTATAGGTTCCGGTAAAGAGTTTAAGGGCGTGTATGACAGAAAGACACAGGTTGTTTCAACATTTCAGGCTATATCCACAGGTGGAGCGAAAAAAGCGGCTGAGACTGATTACCACATTGATGATGATGAACTCAAGAAGCTGGTTGGACCATATCTGTATGAACAGTTCAAGGAGGAGATAGAGCTCATCGACGGAGCAACAGATGAGATGGATATAGAGAAAGTCAGGGCTGGAGAACTATCACCTGTATTCTTTGGTTCCGCACTCAATACATTTGGTATTGAGCAGTTCCTGAATTATTTCCTGCAGATGACAACGCCTCCGCTTGGGCGTAATTCATCTGAGGGGATTATAGATCCTGTGACAGAGCCTTTCTCGGCTTTTGTGTTCAAGATACAGGCGAATATGAACAAGGCGCACAGAGATAGAATCGCGTTCATGAGAATATGCTCCGGCAAATTTGAAGCTGGTATGGAAGTATACCATGCGGCCAGCAAGAGAAAGATCAAGCTTTCCCAGCCACAGCAGCTAATGGCACAGGATAGAAAGATAGTAGAGGAGGCTTATGCTGGGGATGTTATAGGCGTATTTGATCCGGATCTGTTCTCCATAGGTGATACACTCACAACAGGCGGTAAGAAGTTTGAGTATGATGGCATTCCTACATTTGCCCCTGAGCATTTCTGCAGAGTTGTACAGCTCAACAGTATGAAGCGAAAGCAGTTTGTAAAGGGTGTTACGCAGATTGCCCAGGAGGGAGCTATCCAGATATTCCAGGAGTACACCGCGGGACTTTCCGAGATCATAGTGGGAGTTGTCGGCGTGCTGCAGTTTGATGTACTCAAGTACAGGCTGGAGAATGAGTATGGCTGTGAGATCAGACTTGAGCCTATCCCATATAACTTCATCAGATGGGTGAAGGATCCGACCGTAGATGTGACAAAGCTCAAGAGAGTTAGCGATGTCAAGAAGGTTAAGGACATGAAGGGCAATCCACTTCTCCTGTTTGCAAATGAATGGGTCATTGATCAGGTGCTTCAGCATAATGAAGGGCTTGAACTTGAGGAATTCCGCAAGAACTAGGGAAAAGTGAATATTTTCATTGATATTTAAACATATAGAAAAGACTGTGAGGCTGACGTGCCAGCCCACAGTCTTTTTCGCGATTTATATGAATAAACGCTCTGTAATGTGCAAATCCTAGTGTTAGACAGATAACACTTGGAGGGCTTTGATATGGCGGGTAACAGAGTGGTTATATGCGGTGTAAATACATCAAAATTACCATATCTTACAGAGGATGAAAAGAACAAGCTGTTTGACAGAATGGAGCAGGGGGATGAATCTGCGAGGGATGAGTTCATAGAAGGAAATCTTCGACTTGTTCTCAGCGTGATACAGAGATTTGGAAGTTCAAATGAGAATCCTGACGACCTTTTTCAGGTTGGATGTATAGGTCTCATAAAGGCACTTGACAACTTTGACAGGAGCCTCAACGTTAAATTCAGTACTTATGCCGTACCTATGATAATAGGGGAATGTAGGAGATATCTGAGAGACAACAATGCGATAAGGGTGTCACGTTCCCTCCGCGATATAGCGTACAAAGCGATATACGCGAAGGAGAATCTGCAAAAGACTAGGGATAAGGAACCTACGATAGAAGAGATAGCGGAGGAGATAAGTATACCTAAGGAAGATATCGTTATGTCACTTGACGCAATATCAGCCCCTTTGTCACTTTATGAGCCGGTGTACCAGGAGGGTGGAGATACGTTGTATATAATGGATCAGATAAAGGATGGTAAGAGTAGAGAAGAACTGTGGGTGGAAAATCTTGATCTCAGGGAAGCTATGGGCAGGCTGTGTGACAGGGAGAAAAATATCGTAAGGCTGAGATTTTTTGAGGGAAAGACTCAGACAGAGGTGGCTGAGGAGATAAGTATATCCCAGGCACAGGTGAGTCGCCTTGAGAAGAATGCCATAAAAAGCCTTCGTAGATATCTAGAGGATAAATAGGAAATTCGATTATAACCGGATTTAAAGTACACATAAAAGCATATACAAAAAGCAGAAACAGCAGCCGTCATGCGAAATTGCGAGATGAGGACTGCTGTTTCTGCTTGAAATGTTAAATAAAAAAGATGATACTAGATGTCTTATGGTATCTGGTGCCAGTTTATATGAGATAACCAGAATCGAGATCTACATCCTTTACATCCTGTCTTGTGACGAGACCGTCTTTCTGTATCTCTTTCTCGATCTCCTTCAGAGTCTCCATCGGAAGTTCGGTCATCAGAGCGACCTCATCGAGGGATATGTTGACTTTGAGCATCTTTTCGGCCATATCGTATTTGGCCTTTGTGGTTTTATTCATATATGATCACTCCTTGTTGTGGTTTATGATATCCTTCTCAGCCCATTTTAAAAAATTGCCATTTGTATCTATGACGTTCTGCATTGCAGTATGTCCCGGAGCTCCGATGGTGTTACGTTTCTGAACACACTCCTCCATGCTTATGGCGGTGTAGATGTCATCTTCAAATACCGGGCAGATGGCCTTGTATTCGTCGAGGCTTAGCTGGTCGAGAGAAATATTCTCATCTATACACTTGAGAACGAGCTGACCTACGATTCCGTGGGCATCACGAAAAGGAACACCATGGTTTACAAGATAGTCTGCGGCGTCTGTTGCATTTGTAAAACCGTTCTTGGCTGAGGCTTCCATTTTAGGTTTGTTGACTGTCATGGTTGCGATCATTCCAGTGAACAGTGCAAGACAGCCCTTGACAGTGTCGATAGCATCAAAAGTAAGCTCCTTGTCCTCCTGCATGTCCTTGTTGTACGCAAGTGGTATTCCCTTCATGGTTGTTAGGAGAGACGTGAGAGCTCCGTACACTCTTCCTGTCTTGCCTCTTACAAGTTCAGCTATATCTGGATTCTTTTTCTGAGGCATGATCGAGCTTCCTGTACTATAAGAGTCATCAAGCTCAACGAACTGGTATTCATTTGAATTCCAAATGATTATCTCCTCAGAGAAACGGGATAGGTGCATCATAATAGTGGACATTGCGGACAGTAGTTCTATGCAGTAGTCTCTGTCGGCAACAGAATCCATGCTGTTGAGCGTTGGACCGTAGAAATCCAAAAGAGATGCAGTGAGTTCTCTGTCGAGCGGATATGTGGTTCCGGCAAGAGCCCCTGATCCGAGAGGACAGTAGTTCATTCTGTCGTATATATCGTTCATTCTGTCGTAGTCGCGCTTGAACATCTCCATATATGCGCCCAAATGGTGAGCCAGAGTTATAGGCTGAGCCTTCTGCAAATGAGTAAATCCTGGCATATAAGTGTCTATATGTTCCTTCATAAGTACATGGATCGTGCTCATAAGCTTGAAGATCAGTTTCTTGAGCTCAACGATCTCATCTCTTACGTAAAGCTTCATATCAAGGGCAACCTGATCGTTTCTGCTTCGACCAGTGTGAAGCTTTTTACCTACGTCGCCAATCCTGTCGATGAGATTGGCTTCAACAAAGCTGTGTATATCCTCGTATTCAGAGGTGATCTGTAAGCTGCCATTCTCAACATCGTTTAAGATTCCATTCAGTCCGGCGATGATCTGGTCTCTCTCAATGTCTGTAAGAATGCCAGATGCAGCAAGCATTGTTACATGAGCAATACTTCCGCGAATATCCTGTCTGTAGAACTTTTGATCAAATGAGATAGAAGCGTTGAAATTGTATACTAGTTTATCTGTTTCTTTTGTGAAGCGTCCGCCCCAGAGCTGAGCCATATTAAATCCTCTTTTCTTTAGATTATAGTAAAGTGCTGTTCAGGAAAAAACGTTTGAAGCTGTGAGCATATTCTCAGTGCAGCTTGTAAATTCTAGACAACGTGTACATTTTACAACATTGGAGATTTATAATCAACCTGAAACAAAGTGAGTGTTTATCATAGTTTTGACAGTCGGTGTTGCAGGTGGGAGTGGCAGATGATAATATAATAGTGGGTATAGAGGTAAAAAGGATGGAGGTATATGTGAAGACAAAGAAGAAGATAGGTCTGTTTGTGATTATTGTTGCGGCACTGGCGATCATGATGATAGGATTTCGCTGGTTTTTTTTCGAAGTCCTGAAGAGTGACCAGATGTTGGATGGACTTGTGGAGTTTCGGGCATCTGTTGTCAAGGATATGGAGTCTGGAAGCAAATCAGGAATGTATTTTGTTAAAAACGTAAAAAAGAAAGATGTACCCAATATCAACAAATATATTGATTCGGCATATGGCTCGGTCGATACATACCGCATAATCATCGAATCCGGTGATTATCTGGCGATTCAGTTCAATTTCGAATTGTCAGATAACTATTATGTTGTGAGAAAATATTTGTATGGTACGGATATACCGGGTGACAATGAGAGAGCGCTCCGTATCTATGATGTTGTGGATGGATTTATAGATAGATATATAACTGATGGAATGACGGATTTTGACAAGGAACTGGCAGTGCATGACTACATAGTTTCAAATTGTCATTATGGATATCCTGAAAATAAGGATGATGCATATACGGCATATGGAGCCCTGGTGCTGGAACGGAGCGTGTGTGATGGATATGCGGAGGCCTTCTTCGTTATAATGTCTTGTCTTGGAGTTGACTGTGACATAGTTGTCGGCAGCACCGATGAGGGACTTCACGCATGGAATCAGGTAGCGCTTGGCGGTGAGTGGTACAATATAGATCTGACTTGGGATGATTCGCTTCCGGATATGGGAAATTATATTAAACACACATATGTTAATGTGGCGGATGATGTACTTGAGCGGACACATATATGGCAGAAACAGTTCTACAGAGAATGTACAGAGGATACCTATAATTTCTATTCAAAGAAATTCTACAGATATGAGTGCTTTGATGACTACGTTAAAGGTGTTAAAATACAGCTAGGAAGAAACAAAGTTGTCGAGGCTGCAGTAAGGACGGATGAGGCAACTTTTGACTTGTCTTTTTTCTATAATTATGGCAATATAAATTCCATAAATTATGCTATAGAAGATATGGGTGAGTATAAAATTATAGTAGTGTATCTCAACTTTAGGTGATCTGTGTGAAGATACACGTTTTAAAATAAATAGATCAGATTAAAATATCCAGGACAAGGAGTTCGATATGAAGAAAAGAGAATTTATGAATGAACTTAAGGAGGCCCTTGATGGAAGCGTCTCCACTCAGACATATTATGACACTATGAATTATTATGAGGACTATTTTAAAAAGCAGAAAGAAGCCGGCAGAACGGAAGAGGAGATATGTGCATCTCTCGGTTCTGCCAGGATAATAGCCAAGACCATCATAGATACAGAGGGGCAGGGTGCCAGCGGCAGATATTACGACACCGAGAGTGATTCATACGATGGTGGTGTAAATAATCGCCGGGCCGGTGAGAGCAGCCAGAAGGGCTGGCATGTAAATGTGGATGATGAGGGCAACACAAGCTTTGCATACGGCAAGCTGGATTTCAGTTCAACCCTTGGAAAGGTCCTCACTGCGATAGTTCTGGTTCTTGCTGCGGCCCTTGTCATAGGAATAGTGCTAGGTGTTATATGGATTGGATTTAAAATAGTCTGGTATGTTGTAATCCCAGTAGTGATAATTCTCTTTATCGTCAACCTGATCATATATATATTTGGTGGGGGAAGATATTAGAGGGTATGTATCAGTATATTAGGTGGATGTGGGGACGAGAATAGTCTTGAAAAACAATGTTTAAAAAAATTCAAAAAAAAACAAAAAAATTGTTGACAAAACATAGTCATTTGAGTATACTAACAAAGGTGTCAGCGATGACACGAAGTAACATGGGATCTTAGCTCAGCTGGGAGAGCATCTGCCTTACAAGCAGAGGGTCATAGGTTCGAGCCCTATAGGTCCCATTTACGAAATATGGCGAGATAGCTCAGTTGGCTAGAGCATGCGGTTCATACCCGCAGTGTCGAGGGTTCGAATCCCCCTCTCGCTACTCTAGTGTGAGGCGAAGGCTAAGTCCTTTGCCTCTTTTTAATTTGCTGAAGATGGCTTATTTATTATATTTTTGAGAAAAGGAGAGACAAATATTGTCAATACTATTTAGCCAGAACAGCAGTTCAGTTTAGACCAGGTAACACTACAGGAAACACAGATGAATAGTTAAAGTTAAAAGAGAGTGCTTAAGCACTCTCTTTTTATGTGAAAGGAGAGTTATGACAGGAAAAACGCATGTTGTTGAAGGAAATGTTTTTGCATTGGGTAGCTATATTCTAATGAAGAAGACAGGGTTATTGGTTGACAGTGTATGGGAGCCATTGCAGTTAGGTATTATACTGCCTTACGCAACCTGGGCCAGTACATTACCAGATCTTGACCAGAATAATAAAAACAGGGGTGAGACAAATCCAGTTAACTCAGTTATACAGGATTTTTTTAGAATTATACAAGCAGGACACAGGAGTGTGAAATCTCATGTGGCTCCTTGTGTAATTGCAGGGGTGCTATGCATAATGTCTATTTTGGGAAAATCTGTTTTTAATTTAAATCAAATTAGTACAAATATCTTATTTCTTGGTCTGATTGGTTTGTTTTGTGGGTTATTGTCTCACCTAATACTTGATTTGTGTACTGCTATTTTTTGGAGTGCCGAGCTCCTTAACAACTATGGCTATACAGGCCAGGGCAGTGTGTTATCACTGCCCATTTTTACTTAATGGAGGTTGCAATGTTAACAGATTTTGGTTTAGGATTATTACAATACCTAGGAGTACCTAGGTCAATTGGGGAGTACAGCGCAAGAGATATTGATCGAATTTGTTATGGGGATGTGTGCATTGCTCCTACAAAAATTAGAGCTATTGCAGATACTCTAGGCACTGATTTTGACCATCTAGTTCAGCTTGGTAAAGAACATAGAAAACAATTAAGTAGCGGCTACGAACTTATTATTGACTTGATTAACGATTATGTGTGGTTGCGTAATGAGATGGTTTAATTAGTAATGGACATATAATAACAATAATTTTGAATAAAAGTTGTGATACTGTCATCAGGAAAAGGCTTTGCGGATCTGGCGTTTATTCCGCTTTCGGGAAACAGTTCAAAACCTGCAATGATAGTGGAATTTAAATATGATAAATCAGAAGAAACCGCTATGGATCATATAAAAACAAGACAGGTACGAGTCTCTTAATTGAGGCTCCTATTTTGCATCTGTGGAAATTATCTTTAGTTGAATAATATGAGAAAGGAGACTATACTCTGTATAAGGGTGATTATGTGAATTATATAGAGTATAAAATTGGTGAAATGATAAATGATAACAGCGATGATATAGCTAGGTTTCTGCAAAGACATTTTTATTTATAGTCTAGTACAAAGAGAACTACAGATTTTTGTTTTCATGCCATAGATAATACATTAATTGATATAAGAAAGTCTATAGGGGATAAAGTGTATGTTTTTGGCGTGGATGAGCTGCGAAGTATAGGAGATTTGGATAAGTTACAATAAGAGGTGTAGTTGTTGCCAAAATCTCAGCATGCTACACTACAAATGGTTACACAATTTATCACAATTATAGGCAGATATGAGCTTAATTGATATGATGAAAATAACAAATGATTTATATGGATCTTGATTTAGTGATGAATAGTAAGAAAGGGTAATTTTATGAAACCATTAACACTTTTTTCGGATAAGAAAGAATCATATTTCTTAATGAACAAGGATGATTTATTACTTGTTTTTTATAAAATAAGTGTAGGTAGTGGGTATATATTTAATATTGATGAAGCATCAATTCAAAAGATCCCACCAAACTTCAGAGATATTAACACGTTTCTCAGTTCTAGGACTATTATAGCTAATAGAGATTCCATAGAGAGAATTCTTAGTAATATTGGGTTGAGCGAAAGATTTGATTTAGCATTGGCTAATTATGGTATTTCTATGAATGATACCTTATGGATAAAACGTGCTGACGATAAAATGACCTGGGATACAATAAATCCATACAACAAAGAACGTGTTTTTGATTTAGCTTGGTTTTGTTCTGATATGGATAAGTCTAATTTGCATGTGGGGAGACCTGAATATTCTACTGATGGTAATTTTCCTAAATGCTGGGTAAAGCAAGATGGTGTTGACAAGCTTATTAAGTGTGGGGGCAGCGGCGCATATAACGCAGGTTTGGAGCCCTTTAGTGAGGTACTTAGTTGCCAGCTTTTAGAGGCTTTAGATTATAAAAAATATGTGCCTTATGAACTATGTGAAATTGATTATACCAAATTTGGTTATAAGTTTCTAAATAGTAAGTATATGAAAGAAATAGTTTCTCCTACTATAGAGGATAATATACGGATTGCTTCAGTTTGTGACAGTTTTACAAATGAACAGATTGGTTATGTTCCTATGCGTTATTATTCTGAGGGAAGCTCATATCAGGAGCTTTTACAAAAAGCTGATTTTTGTAATGATCTTTCTGTGATGCTATTATTTGATTGTTTATCTTTAAATGTAGATAGACACACTGGAAATTTTGGGTATTTGATTGATAATAATAATTTTAATACCATAGAGTTTGCGCCAATATTCGACAGTAATTTAGCATTAGCTCCTTACTGGGTGCCTTCTTTAGACGGAAATCTGAATTCATATGCTGCAACTTGTTCGTCAAAGTTTGGAAATTCATTTATAGAATTAGGTGCTTTTATATTACAAAATCGACCGGACCTTATAGAAAAGGTTAGAGCTGTGGCAAAATATTTTGAGTTTAAAACGACAGAACCTTATTCATTTAAGCTGGCGCGTTTAGAAGCTCTTAGTACTCTTGTGAGAACACAAGCTATTCTTATTCTGAAGAATTCAGAGAGGAGATGAACGTTATGTGCAATCTGAGCGAAGGAATAGAAGAAAGAGGTATTGAAAAGGGTATTGAAAAAGGTATTGAAAAAGGTATTGAAAAGGGCATTGAAAAAGGTATTGTAAAAGGAAAAGTGGAACTGTATTATAACGAAATGCATCTTTCTGAGAAAGAAATCAGCGAAAAGCTTGGTATAAAAGAAAGTGAAGTAAAAGATATTATCGCTGGTACAGTCGATTCAGCGTTAAGCAAGGCTAGTAAAGAAAATGACAATAGAGACAGTGATACTATTACCATGGATAGCTTTATGGATGTTTAG